>DYLU01000041.1 GCA_020721905.1 Leptospira biflexa
TCTTTAGGATCAGCTATACCTAATTGCTGAGCACAGTAAATAGCTTGCGAAGCAAATGCCTCGTTGATTTCAAAAAGACCAATGTCTTTAATATCTATACCTGTCATCTTGAGCAGCTTAGGTATTGCATATGCAGGACCAACGCCCATTTCATCAGGTTCAACGCCAGCAACTGTGTATGCAACCAGCTTTGCCAGTGGCTTTACACCATATTTTCTACAGGCTTCTTCGCTCATTAAAAGCGTAGCCGCAGCACCGTCAGTTGTCTGTGAAGAATTTCCAGCAGTTACTGAACCAAATGCAGCAAATGCGGGTTTCAGTTTAGCAAGACCTTCAATGGTAGTATCAGGCCTTACGCCATCATCAAAATCCTGTATGAATTCTTCTTTTTTGATAGTTCCATCAGGCTGCGGGACGTATTTGGTAGCTTTTGTTGGAACTATCTCATCATACATCTTGTTCTTCTGTGCTTCAGCAGCTTTCATCTGGGAATGATAGCCAAATTCATCCTGCTGCTGGCGGGTAATTTTATACCGGTTTGCAACATTTTCAGCAGTGATACCCATAGAAACGTAAACATCAGGTTTCTGCTTTGCCCAGCCGGGATGTGGTCGAGGCAAATTGCCACCCATTGGTACTATTGACATGGATTCCAGTCCACCGCCAATAGCAACATCAGCCCATCCTGCCTGAATTCGCATAGCTGAAATGGCAATAGCTTCAAGACCTGATGAGCAGAACCTATTTACAGTAGCACCGCAGGTTTCTATTGGAAATCCTGCCATCAGAGCTGCAATTCGACCAATGTTTAAGCCCTGCTCAGCTTCAGGGAATGCACAACCTATCATAATATCTTCAACAACCTTCTTGTCAACCTTTGCTCTTTCCATTAAGCCCTGAAGAGCAGTAACTATCAGATCCTCAGGACGGGTTTGAGCAAAAGCACCTTTGCCTCTACGGCATCCAGGTGTTCTGACAGCCTGTACAATATATGCATCTCTCATAAAAATTTCCTCCTGTTTACGAAAGTTTATACAACTATATAAATAATGGTTTACCAGTTTGTAAGATATGCGCTGCCATCTTTTGAGTATTTTCTGTCTGCCACAGTTCAACAAAGGCTTCACGCTCTTGCTTCATCCACTGTTCGTCGGTAATTTCAGTTCCGCTTGGAACATCGCCACCCGACATGACGAATGCAATCTTCTTTGCAATGAATTCCATATGAGGTGTAATGTACATGCCACTCCTCATGTTGAGCATTTCGGCTTCCACCATACCCATTGCTTCGCGGCCAATAACTTTAAATTTTTCCTTCTTTGGCGGAGCATATCCTTCATCTATCATTCTTAGTACTTCTTTCTTGGCTTCGCCAATTAAAAGGTCTCTGTTAAATACAACACGGTCAGTAGCGCTTAAGAAACCTTTTTTTCGTGCTTCAAATGCTGACATGGTTACCTGAGCCTGAGCTACAGACATAAAACAGGGCAGGAACAATCCTGCAAGGTCGGTAATCTTTGCAGCTTTTGGTGCTGAATTGATATACTTCTTCCACAGATTAAGCATGCCTAAGCCACCAGGAAGCAATCCTGCACCTATTTCAACAAGACCCATGTAGAGCTCGGAGTGAGCAACGATACGGTCAGCATTCAAGCAAACTTCGCATCCGCCACCCAATGTCATTCCATATGGAGCTGCAACAACCGGTATTGGAGCATATTTTGCCTTCATTAATCCGGCATGGACATTAGCAATAAACCTGTCAATCTCTGACCATTTCTTTTCTTTTGCAAGGCTACCCATATAGGCAAGGTCGCCGCCAGCTGAAAATGCACCCGGCATGCCGCCAGCCTGATTGCCTATGACGATACCTGCGCCGTTCTGAAGTACAAAGTCGGTAGCGTCAGCTATAAAATCTACTATCTGGCCATTAATTGCATTCATCTTGGTGTGGAATTCAATACAGAATATATCATCACCTAAGTCAATAAGTGATACTGATTCATTCTTCTTGATTTCTTTACCAGCACCTTTGAGGTTAAAGAGAGATATTGCAGCAGCACTCTTCTTAATTTCTTTATAGCCGCCTTTTACCAGGTCGTAGTAGTATTCTTTACCGTTTTCAACTTTGTAGAATGAGGTTGCCCCTGAAGCAAGCATCTTCTTAACGTTTTCAGGAACCTTCATCCCTTCTTTTTCCATTCTTTCAACGGACTGTTTTACCCCTATAGCATCCCATGCCTGGAAAGGACCTAACTCAAGGTTGTATCCCCATGTCATGGCATTGTCAATTTCAACTATTGAATCAGCTATTTCAGGGATGCGGTTTGCAGCATAAATTGCACCTAAGGCTGAAAGCTTCCATGCAAATTTTGCGGCCTTGTCGTTGCCCCATACAATGGCTTTAATCTTTTGGGCAGCTGTTGGGAGCTTTTTAGCAGCGCTTACTGATTCAAATTCAGGTTTTGCAGCTTCGCGGTATTCCATCTTTGCAGGGTCAAGAACCAATGAAAGCTTCTTGCCTTCAGGAGTTTTTTCCTTCTTGTAGAAACCCTGTTTGGTTTTGTCGCCAAGCCACTTGTTTTCAATCATCTTGTTGAACCATGCAGGAACCTTGTATACGTCACGGCGCTCGTCGTTTTTCAGCAATTCGTATGAGTTTTCTGCAAGGTGATGAATTGTGTCAAGACCAACCATGTCCGACAGCTTGAATACAGCAGTTTTTGGACGGCCCATTGACGGTCCCATAATTGCGTCAACTTCATCAACTGTAATGCCTTCTGATTCAAGCAGCTGCATTACTGTCATGATTTCGTGTACGCCAATTCGGTTACCAATAAAGTTTGGTGTATCCTTTGCCCATACAATACCTTTACCAAGGCGTTTTTCACCAAATTCGGCCATGAAATCAAGGATTTCTTTTTTGGTTTTTTCACCAGGTATAAGTTCTAAGAGATGCATGTAGCGAACGGGATTAAAGAAGTGAGTACCCATGAAATGTTCTTTGAATGCATCGCTGCAATTCTTTGACATTTCCTTAAGGGGCAATCCGGATGTGTTTGATGTAACTATCGTAGTTGGTTTACGAACCTTGTCGATTTTCTGGAACAAATCCTGTTTGATCTTGAGATTTTCAACAACAACCTCAACGATCAAATCACATTCCTTTAACCTGTTAATATCATCTTCAAGATTGCATAAACTGATTCGTGATGCATTGCTCTTATCCATAATGAGTGCTGGTTTAGCTTTCATCAAATTGTCAAAACCAGCCTGAACAATGCGGTACCGTGCCTTTGGATCTTTCTTCTCTTCGTCTGTTAAATTAAATGGAACGATGTCGAAGAGGAGAGTATCCACGCCTGCATCAGCCAATAGCGCTGCGATACCACCACCCATGATACCGGAGCCTATGACGGCTGCCTTATCGATTCTTCTAACCATAAGAACCTCCTGCTGAGATTTAATAATTAAATAAAAATTTGCATACTCTTACATAAATACACAACTTAAACCAATGATGAAATATCAAATTAAATTGTCAATATTTATTATTAAAAATCAGGGATTAATTTAATATTTTCAGTATATAAAATTTATTTTATTTTTATTAATATAAACAAAATATGTAATATGTTAATACTGCATTTGTCCCCGGTTGTTCAGGTTGTTCGTTTTGGATTTTTATATAAGGGCCATAGTTCCTGAAACAGGAAATTGCAGGTTTCCTGTTTCAGGATAAAAATTTTCTGTTGACAATAAAAAGATGAATTTCTATAGGTGAATATGTATACTGTTTAATACGTTTACGGCGCCGTACCCAAGTGGCTAAGGGAGAGGTCTGCAAAACCTTTATGCAGCGGTTCGAATCCGCTCGGCGCCTCAAAGGCCCAAGTGGTGGAACAGGTAGACACAAGGGACTTAAAATCCCTTGGACTTCCAAGTCCGTGCCGGTTCAAGTCCGGCCTTGGGCACATTGTTTATTATCAGTAACTATCGCCCCATATTTTTTTTAAGTACAATAGCATATATACAAAAAGGTACTATTACCATATCCAGTAGCACATGAAAAAAACTAAAAGGGTTCGTGTGCATATAAATGAACCGTATTAATCCCAGTATGCCCCCAATAAGTGGCAACATTGCTGCAATCCATAAAACCCATTGTTTTTCAATGACAAGCAGTATGCCAATGGCTAAATACGCCAAACCAAATAATGAAGCAGCAATAACATGTCCATGATGCTGGTAGACAACCAGCTGGGTTAAATGTGTGCAACCTGAAAGTATTAATACTATTCCTGAAGTCAGGGTAATTCGCTGATACAATATCATGGCAAACCTCGCATATTGTTTTAAATTATCAGTTTTTAAAAATTATATTTGCAAAGTCTTACATTTTTCAATCATTATTGCAAAATTATTTTATTAATGATGTGGTGCTTATTACTGTTGCCTTATAAAATACTCCTGGCTTAAAATAAGGCTTACACTGAAGAATATGATATACAACGCAATTTCTTTGTCATAGTGGCTGGTAGAATTCCTTGCAATTGCATTATTCCCTGAAATTAAATTTTTAAAGGATTTAACATGAATAATGATTATGCAAAAATGTATTAATATGCATAAGTAATGAAATATTTTGGAACGTTATGATATTGTGATGGGTCTAAACAAAAAACATTCAGAGGTTACGATGAATAAACGCTGGTATGTGGGAATAAGTATTGTATCACTTATTGTTATGGTAAGTGGTGTTGTTATATGTTCGCGCAATGGAAAAACCCTGAAGCCCAAAATCGGACCAGTTGTTGAGGCTGTGTATGCATTGGGGATTGTAACACCGTATAAAGAGTACAGCCTGCGTGTTGGGATGAGCACTAAAATTGAACGCCTCTTTGTGTGGGAAGGCGATACGGTGAGTGCAGGCAGCCCGCTGGTACAGCTTGATGGCGGTATTATACTGCGATCACCATTTTCAGGAACTATCGCCAAACTGAACCGTAAAGAAAGTGAGATAGTTACCGCACAGGAATCCATTATGACTATCGTTGACCCTAAGAAGATGTATGTCCGCCTTTCACTTGATCAGGAATCCATCATCAATGTCAGGAAAAAGCAAAAGGCCCAGGTAAGCTTTGAAAATTTGCGTAATACGATAATTACAGGTTATGTAAGCCGTATATACCCTTCGGATGGCGAATTTGTGGTAACTGTTGATGTGGACAATTTCCCTGAAGGGGTGCTTCCGTATATGACCTGTGATGTGGCAATAGCAGTGCGGGAAAAGGACAGGGCGCTTTTTATACCTCAGAAAGCTGTCATCAATAATATGGTTTATGTGATAAGAAACAGGAAAAAAATTATGGTAAAGGTAACAACGCAAAAATATAAAGATGGCTGGCTGGAGGTACTTGAAGGTGATGTAAAGTCTGAAGATGCCATTATTGTACGGTAAGTAATGCCATGTTTGAATTAGCCATTAAATATATTTTTTCAAGAAAACTGCAATCACTGCTCATGCTCATTGGCGTGGCGTTTGGGTGTGGCGGGTATATTGTATTCACGTCAATACAGACCGGGTTTCAGAATTTTTTAAAAGAGCGGCTTATAGAAAATAACGGTCACATAACCATACGAAGCAGAGAGGATTATATAACCCCCGATTCGCTGACAGGTGTATTCTTTCAGGGCAAGAACATTTACTGGATTACTGAGCCTTCGGGGAAGCGTTCACATGATTATCTTCAGGGTGCATGGTACTGGCAAAAGCGCCTGGAAACGCTTCCCTGCGTTGTGGCAAACACACGTAGAATAGAAGCAACAACCACGTGTAGCCGTGGTTCTTTCTCACGTTCCATTACATTGCGCGGGATTGATCCTGTTAATGAGCCAAAGGTAACAAATATTGCTGAGGATATAATAGAAGGGAAATTACAGGCGCTTTCAAGTGGCAATAATATGGTCATTGTGGGGGTGGAACTGCTTAAGTTTTTAGGCGCAAAAGTAAATGATACTATTAATATTATTAATTCAGGTGGGCATGTGTATCCTGTAAAAGTAGCCGGCGTTTATTCTTCAGGTGACAGGCGAAACGATGAGTTGCTGGTGTTGGGTTCCATCACCACAGTACAGAATATTTTAGAAAGTCCTGGTAAAATCACAAAGATAGTGGTAAAAACTGTTGATGCAAACAAAGCAGCGTCCTTTGCTCAGGAACTGTCACAGTACAGTTATGATAAGGTTGAAAGCTGGGATCAGGCCAACATCAATTTTTTAAGCATGACAAAACAACAGTCGTTAATACGGCAGATAACCATGTTTACCTTCATTCTTGTGGTGTCATTTGGCATATACAATGTTCTCAACATGATGGTCCATCAAAAGCAGCGTGAGATAGCAATTCTGCGATCTATTGGCTATACCAGTGGTGATACGGTGATTTTATTTTTATTGCAGGGAGCTTTCATAAGCATTGCGGGCGGTATCATTGGGCTTGTCATTGGGTATGTGGCATGCAGGTATATTGAAACAATTAAGCTTCCCGGAAGGCCAATGATGGTTGCATGGGATATAGCAATATACTTATGGGGCTTTATGCTGGTGGTAACTTCTGCGCTTATTGCAAGCTTTTTACCAGCCAAAAATGCCGGCAAACTATCGCCCATTGAAATTATCAGGAGAACGGAATAATGCTGGCAGTAGAAGCTTCCAATGTGGTGAAATCTTTTGGTGAGTTTACCGCATTAAAATCAATTAGCCTGAATATACGTAAAGGTGAATTTGTAGCTATAACGGGGAAATCAGGCTCAGGCAAATCTACATTGTTTTATTCGCTCAGTGGTCTTGATGTCATTGACAGCGGCCGTGTACAGGTTCTTGGAAATAATATTCATAACCTGGCCCAGGATGAGCTTCATGATTTCAGGAATACAAAAATGGGTTTTGTGTTTCAGTTTCATTATCTTGTATCAGAGCTCACGGGACTTGAAAATATTCTGTTGCCCGCAAAAAAGAAAAAACTGCATAAAGAAAAACGGGATTATGCTCTCTATCTTTTGGATTATTTTGCGATAGCTCATTGTAAAAATAAATTGCCGTCACAGATGTCCGGTGGCGAACGTCAGCGCGTTGCCGTTGCCCGCTCACTTATTATGGACCCAGACTTAATCTTTGCCGATGAGCCCACCGGAAATTTAGATTCAATTAACAGTGAAATAGTGATGAATATATTCCGGGAGATTAATATAAAAAATAAAACCACCATAATTCTGATTACCCATGATGATGAATATGCGCATCTGGCTGACAGGGAAATCCATCTGAAAGACGGCAAGATAGAGTTTGATGTATATCATAAAAGAAGGTGAGAATGTTTGCAATGCGATTGACAGCATACATTGTTGCAGCACTTCTTTTTACGGGATGTCACGCAGAATATGAGTATCAATATTATTTAGTTGTCGATTCATATTATGCAAATTTTTACGGTTATTACTATTGTAACGGGAAGTATGAGGATTCTTTTAAAGGGGAAGAAGATTTTACCAATGAATATGGGAATTCACATTATTATTATGAAAAAGGTCTTGATATATCAGGTAATGCAATAGCGTCAATTAAAGTGTATGCATACAAAGAAAATGAATCTGCTTCGGTTACCATATCACTCTGGAAAGATAGCATTGAATTAACAACAGTCACCAGTGCTTCATACGAAGGATATGATGAAGATACCGGAACGTACTCGTTAACAGTTGGGAGGCTATACTATGAATTTTCTGAAGACAGCGATGATGAAAGCGGTAATGAATAAAAAGCCTTTCGTCATAATTCTGAGCTATGGTATTGTGTACCTGGTTTTATTCTTATTGTCAGCAGTTTTTTTTGCTGGTTATGTCTGTGCACAGGAAAATCAAAAGGTTATTTCTTATGAGCAGTATATAGATGTGATTATACAAAAATTGCCTCAGATTAAAAATAATGTTCTTCAGGTGAAAAAGGCATACAATCAGGTTGAAAAAGCTAAAAGTGCAGATGATACAAACCTTATTGCGAAGGGGCAGTATGCACGGCAGAAAATGTACACAACCGGTAAAAGCCTGTATGAACCTGATTACAAACAATCGTATTACGGATATACGGGCATTGAGCAGACATTAACGTCAACCGGTACTCGTGTATCTTTAGGCCTTGAATATAATTCTTCATCCATAACAGGCAATCTGACAATTCCGCCACAGCCTTATTCCGTTGATGAATACAGTCCTTCTGTTACGGCAACTATCACACAACCTCTTTTAAAAAATGCCTTTGGCATGATTGACCGGTATGAGAAAAATAATGCAGCAATGAAATTAGAAATACAGAAGCTTCAACAGTTGCAGGATGACCAATCAGTATTGAATTACTATAAAAAGCTTTATTTCAGCTGGGTTTTGTATAAACAGGCGCTTGATATATGGCAGGAAAGTATTACACATGCACGGTCACTGGTGGATTCAGTACAGCGTAAAGCCCGGGCAGGTCTTGCTGAAAATGATGATGTACAGCGGGCAGTATCATCACTTTTAAGCTATGAGGCACAGTATAAACAATATGAGATTGCCTATAAATCTCTTTGTGATGAACTATCGCTTTATTTTGAAAAATCCATTGTTCCGCAAATTAATGATATGAATATCATGTTTGATTCTGCAGTTTCAGCAGAATATACCGAGGTGCCGTTTGAACAAACGCGTTCATGGCTTATTGTAAAAAAGAACATGGATGTTATGCAGTATACAATAAAAGTTGCTGATAACAGCACGCTTCCGCAAATGAACCTTATTCTGTCTGCATCACGGAAAAATTGTAGTGACCGGCAGCACGAAGCTTTAAGCAAATTACCCGATACAGACTATTCAGTTGGGGTTGAATTCAGTTACCCATTGGGTAACCATGATGCAGATGCACAGCTTAAAGACTATGAGTTATCACTGAAAGAGCTGGAGAATAATCTATTGATAGCACAGAATAGTTATTATACGTCCTTGCGGGCAATGATACAATCTTTGAACGGCTACAGGGAGCTTATTGCAACGCATAATAAAAATTTGCAGGCTCTGATTTCACAACGGCAGACAGAACAAAAAAAATATGAGCAGGCACGGCTTGATCTGCAGTATTTGATTAATACTGAAAACAGCATTGCAATGGAAAAGCTTACATTATTGCAACTGAAGGTGGAGTTACTTGGTTATTATATTGACTATAAAGACTTAACTGAATAAAATATATCAAAAGTATTTTTCCTGTATTTGGTAGCGGTAACTCTTTTGATTAATTATTTGGGGAGCACATATATGTATAAAATAACACCCACTCATTTTTATTGCAACAATTACAAATTAGATGCAAGGCTGTATCTTCCCGATGACAGTAAAAAAACTCCTGTTATCGTTATGGCTCATGGATTTGGAGCACGTATGGATTGGGGTTTGCACCCATTTGCTGATGTCTTTGCACAGATGGGATGTGCCGTATTGATGTTTGATTATCGTGGTTTTGGGAACAGTGAAGGTAATATTCGCAGGCTGGTATATCATGTTCATCATATTGAAGATTATCATATGGCTATTCAATATGCCAGAACAATTCCAAGCATTGACAGCTCTAAAGTATTATTGTGGGGCACATCCTTTAGCGGAGGGCACGTATTAACTGTAGCATCACAGGATAGCTCTATAGCAGGGGTAATAGCTCAGGTACCCTTTGTTGATGGTATTGCCACGGCTTTTAATTTACCTGTTAAAAATATATTAAACGGTTTGTTGTATGGCAGTCTAGATGTAGCGCTGTCATTAATAACATCAAAGCCTGTTACAATACCACTGGTTGCTGTCCCTGATACCTTTGCTGCTATGAATACACCGGAATGTTATGATGGCTATATGAAACTGGTGCCACCTGAAGCACGCAATGAAAATTGGTGTCCTGCAAGAGTGTGCCTGACACTTCCATTATACAGGCCGGTATCTGTGGCGGATAAAATATCATGCCCGGTATGTATTATTGGAGCAGAGCATGATTCGCTTATTCCAATCAAAGCAGTAGAAAAAACAGCAAAAATAATTAAGCATGTTGATTTCCATATATTACCCTGTGGTCACTTTGACCCGTACGAAGGTGAAATCTTTGATAAAAACATACAGATTCAGAAGCAATTTTTGCACGACGTATTGTAAAATATTAATGCCAGTTTCATGTATACAGGTGTAAACGCTAAACTGACTGATATAAGGCAGTAACGTTTTTTTGCATCCTGATTGTAGTGACTTTTTTTAAGACTGAATATTATTGTTGGTGTTTCCGTGTGTAATAATCACCGGGATTACAATTTATACAATATATATGTTAATTAGAATATACCAAATAAAATTAAAAATTTGATAACATAGCAGCAATAAACACTTGACAATATATGTTGTTATACTATAACTATCTCCACTTTTTTTCATGAATTTATGTAATACATTGAATTATATATTTTCTCACCACTTCAGGCGGCAAGATGGCATATTATACATTGTCTTTAAAGAAAAATTAACGAACTATTTTTAGATAATTATTTAAGGAGGTTTGCATGTTGGGATTAGGCGATGTATGGGTATTTATGGCTTATGTGTTGTGTATTGCAAGTGCAATTCTTTGTGCAGTATATGGGTTTGTTAAATGGAATGATGATGAAGAACCTTATACTGATGAGGCTAAACGCTGGGTACATGAAGAAGCCGAAATAGACAAAACACTTTAAACTTAAGAGGTGCGTCATGACTATATTCTGGGTATTTGTATATCTTGTCATTGTTGCTTTTTTAGGGTATTTAGGATATCACCACACAAAAGGAACTTCAGACTATCTTGTTGCAGGGCGCAAGGTACATCCTTTCATTATGGCCCTATCATACGGTGCTACGTTTATCAGCACTTCAGCAATCGTTGGATTTGGCGGTGCTGCAGGTGTCTTTGGTATGGGACTTTTGTACTTAACATTCCTGAATATTTTTGTTGGGATATTTATTGCGTTTATATTCTTTGGTAAACGTACCCGTCGTATGGGATATCATTTAGATGCACATACCTTCCCTGAATTGTTGGGCAGACGATTCCAATCACCGTTTGTTCAGAAATTTGCGGGGATTTTAATCTTTTTATTCATGCCGCTGTATGCAGGGGTAGTGCTCATAGGTGCGGCAAAATACATTGAACAGCAGTTTGCAATAGATTATGCAACAGCTCTTCTGTTTTTTACATTAATTGTAGCGGTATATGTTATTATGGGCGGACTGAAAGGGGTTATGTATACCGATGCCTTTCAGGGAAGCATCATGGCAGTAGGCATGCTGATCCTTATTATTTTTACATATTACAATTTAGGTGGTATTATTAAATCACATGCTGATTTAACTGCCCTTACACCTCCGCCACCACTGATTGCAAAAGGACATATGGGATGGACATCTATGCCAGCTTTAGGTTCTGATTTCTGGTGGACGCTGGTTTCTACTATCATAATGGGTGTTGGTATTGGGGTGCTTGCCCAGCCGCAGCTTGTTGTACGCTTTATGACAGTAAAGAGCAACCGTGAGCTGAATCGTGCAGTAGCAATAGGTGGAATCTTTATACTCCTTATGACTGGCATTGCATTTACTTCCGGTGCACTTTCCAACCTATGGTTTATAAAGAATGAAAAAGGCGTGAAATACTGTGAAATCAGTGGGGCAATTTTAGAAGTATGCCCGGGTAAGAAAATAGTAAAAATTGATGAAAAGAATATTGAAAAGTTTAAAGCTCAATTCAAGGACATTAAGCCAGGTGATGAGATTGACCTTCATAAAGATGTTCCCCATAAAGAAACCACAAAAGGTTCTCTGGCAATAGTGGCTGCCGGCGGTGTTGTGGAAAACATCATTCCGCAGTTTGTAAAACATGCAATGCCTCATTGGTTTTCCATTTTATTTATGTTAACACTTCTGGCTGCTGCCATGTCCACGTTAAGTTCACAGTTCCATGCAATGGGTACAGCAATAGGACGCGACTTCTACATGCAGATA
Organism: Leptospira biflexa; assembly: GCA_020721905.1. GTDB lineage: Bacteria > Spirochaetota > UBA4802 > UBA4802 > UB4802 > UBA4802. Next base: position 12,099 of record DYLU01000041.1, read on the forward strand.
CTTAAGGATAAAAAAGCTGCGGAAGAACGAAGTGTGTTTATCAACAAGATGGGTATTGGGGTTACTATTCTTGTTAGCTTAATTTTAGCATATTTTCTGCCGGTTATATATTCCAAAGGTGAAGCTATTATTGCGCGTGGTACTTCTATATTCTTTGGTCTATGTGCAGGAACATTTTTGCCGGCATACATAAGTGCACTGTATCTGAAACGAATTACTAAAGCTGGTGTGATTGCCGGGATGCTGTCAGGATTTACAGTTGCTTTCTTCTGGCTGGTATTTGTGCTTGAAAAAGAGGCTATGGCCATAGGTCTGTGTCAGGCGCTGTTTGGGAAACCCACGCTGCTTTTGTCACCATGGACAATGGTTGACCCAATGTTTATTTCTTTCCCAACTTCACTTATTGTAACGCTTGCTGTTTCATTATTTACAAAGAAACTTTCTGAAGAACATATTGCACATTGCTTTCAGGGCTTGTAAGAAATAACGTTACCCTAACATGGTTTTTAATTATCATTGTTTTATTATACACAGGCGCTTGTGGCTATAAGCGCCTGTGTAATTTATAATTTATAAGTGTTGCTTTTAAAACTGCAAATAGCGTAATTTAATAATACTATATGCCATAAAGGGCATACTATGTCTTGCACTACTTATTGCATCCTCATGACTCCTGATTTATTGGTACATTATATAAATGTAAACTGTATTAAATATCGTATCAGATGTGCTATATGGGATAAACTGCTATCCCATCTTCAATATGCAACAGTTGATACCCAAAAAAATTTGTTTTAATAGTTACTGTCGCCAGGCACTATGCAGTGGCGCACCACACGCCAGATATAGTAACCCAACCTGTCAATAAATCGTATTGCTTCAATATAATCCAGTGCGGTATGGGAATCAAGTTGACCTGTTGCAGTTTTTTTAAGTACTTCCACACGCTCCAATTTGCGTGTGTTTGCCAGGTATTGCGATAGTTCCTGTATCTTTTCAATGGTATCTATTGAACTTTGTGACTGTAATGCTTTCTGGGATTCAGCAAGCTCGGTATTAAAATTCCATTTCATATCGGAAAAATTTGTGCTGTTTTTTAACAATGCAACAGTATGTGTTTCCTGGCAGGTTTCAATGATGCTATTCAGGTGATCAATGGCATGAAGTACCGAGATATGTTCATCATATAGCTGTTTTTGCTGAGGCGGAGTTTTTACCTTGCTCATGAAATGTTTTGTTTCTTCAAGGGCTATTAGTGCTGTTCTAAGTTGGTGAGTAATATCGCTGCCGTTTTTCTGCAGCATATCTTTGAGTATCTGGATAATATACAACGCTATGTCAACCACCGTGCGTCGTGCCGTTTCAACCGCAATGGCTGGTGTGGCGGCTATGGCATCATCTAAGTGCTGTGTCAGGTAAAACGTGGAATCGGCAAACAATGTTTTCAAAAACCGCACAAATGGGGTAATGAATGGGAAAAATAGCAACACACCAATGACGTTAAATAGCGTATGAAACACGGAAAGCTCTATTTCAGGAGCTATCGCCCCAAAGGCATTGCATAAAGAGGAAAGTAGTGGCGATAGTACCGGTAATAACACAAATAGAAGTAACGCAGTCGCTGTGTTAAAAAGAACATCGGACACAATGATGCGCCTGGTATTGGGAGTTGCTCCAATGGCGGCAAAAAGTATTGGTACCGATTTCCCGGCATTCATGCCAATGACAAGAACCTGCCCCTGAAAGAGGCTGATAGTTCCACTGTTCAATGCTACCAGGGCCAGCACGACTGCAGCGCTGGATGACTGCATTGCGATTGTAAGTATAACACCTATTGAAAATAGAAATAGCCTGCCGGTAATTAAATGTCCTGAGATAGCAGTAAAATTAATTGACTGAGGCAACAGCGCCAGCCCCTGACGCGTAATGGCAATGCCAAAAAAAAGCAAACCAAAACCTGCCAAAAGCGAGCCAATATCGGATCGATGATCAGTGTACAGTATTTTTAATATAACACCGCAGACAACAAAAAGAAGGGAAAATTGCCCAATGCTGTGTTGAATACCAAAAATTGTTACAAGCCAGGCTGTGGCAGTGGTACCTACATTTGCTCCAAAGATGACTGCCAACGCTTGTGGTATGGTGATGAGCCCGGCGCTTACAAATCCTATTGTTGCAATGGCTGTTGCACTGGATGCCTGGATGATGGTAGTTACCAGCATGCCGGTAAACAGTGCTTTAAACTTTCCACCGGTGAGGTTTGCAAGGATTTTCCTGAAACGAGGACCGGCTAATTTCTGTATTGCTTCGGACATAAGGATAATGCCTAAAAGGAGTACCCCTATACCGCCAATTGCTGTTATAATATCTGAAATATTCATAATGGCTTTACTTTGTGATAATTATCGGCATTTTTGCAAGGAATATTCTTGCACAGGTGAAAATACTAAAATTGCCATTGAGACTTCCACTATTTCTGCTCCGTGTTCTATTTCAATCAAAAATCATAAATTCGCGGCAGCAATTGTGAGATTTTCCAAAGCGCACCCAACGCTTATAAATAGTTCTCTATCATCAGGATCCACTACAGGTAATCGCCTTGAAAAGTCCGGGTATAACCGTATGGTGTTCTGGCTTATTGAAAATTTCAAGGGCTGGGTATTGCACTATGACCACAATCCACGTTTGCTATCAGGTAAATCATGGCGCTGGCATATTAATGTTTGACCGGGCTTGAAAATGTATATGAAATAATTGTCACAAGAAAAAAGGGCAGAATTTATCCAAAAATATTTTTTAAATTCTGTTGACAAAAAATTAAAGTAATTGATTCAATTATCACTCATAAAAAAATTAAATTATAAAACAATTTTATAATTGCATAATGTATATGCTCCTGCATAAGGTGGGTGTATACACATATTCTTAAAAAATGTGAAAGTATAAACAATGCAATTTGTTGTAACTCCATCATCCCTGCATGGACAGGTGACTATTCCGGGTTCAAAATCGCATACCATACGGGCACTGGTGTGTGCGCTGCTTGCTGATGGAACATCTACCATCCAGATGCCGCTTGATTCAAGCGATACACGTTCATGCCTTGGCATGATACGCCAGTTTGGTGCAACAGTTGAAGAGCATCACCACGAGTGGGTGGTAACAAGCAATGGTTGGCCTAACATTGCTGATGATGTTATTGATGTTGGCAATTCCGGTACATCACTGTATTTTGGTATAGGTATTGCATCGCTTATTAATGGAATAACCGTTTTTACGGGTGATCATCAAATACGCAACCGTCCTGCTGAAGATTTACTTAATGCAATTACTGAATTGGGTGGATATGCCGTTTCAACCCGTTCAAACGGGAAGCCTCCTGTTGTGATACAGGGACCAATCATTGGCGGACATGTTGCCATACGAGCTATTACCTCTCAATACCTTTCATCATTGCTGGTAGCAACACCAAAGGCAAAGAACAATACCATCATAGAAGTTCCCCTGCTCAACGAGGCCCCCTATGTTGGGATGACACTGTGGTGGCTCAATGAACTTGGCATAGAGTATCATAGCAAGGGATATGAACAGTTTTTAGTACGCGGAAGCCAGAGCTATAAGCCTTTCACCAAATACATTCCGGCCGATTTTTCATCAGCAACGTTTTTCATGGTAGCTGCAGCCATAACGCAGAGCACCGTTGTGTTGAAAGGCCTTGATTTTAATGACACACAGGGCGACAAAGATGTAGTGAACATTTTGAAGGCAATGGGTGCTGATGTTGACATTATGCCGGATGCTATTGCTATTACTGGGAAACCATTGAAGGGTGGTGTGTTTGACCTCAACGCCATGCCTGATGCACTGCCTGCACTTTCAGTGTGTGCGTGTTTTGCAGAGGGCCAGACACGCCTTGTCAATGTGCCACAGGCACGGGTAAAGGAAACCGACAGGATTGCTGTCATGTGTGCTGAATTGAAGAAGATGGGCGCAGATATTGAAGAATTAACTGATGGCCTTGTCATACGAAAAAGCAAATTGAAAGGTGCACATGTTAACGGCCATCATGATCACAGGGTGGTGATGTCACTGGCAGTTGCAGGGCTTGCTGCAGAGGGTAATACAATTATAGATACTGCAGAATCAGTATCGGTTACATTTCCCAATTTTGTAGAGCTTATGCAGTCATTAGGTGCTGTGATACGCAGGGAGGAATAATGGTAGTACGGGGTGTGCGCGGTGCAATTACAGTTGATGCAAATACAAAAGAAGAGATAGTTCATAGAACTGAAGAACTTTTACGGGCGATAGTTACTGTGAATAAAATACAGACCAATGATATAGCCTCAACCATTTTTACAGTAACCGATGACCTCAATGCAGAATTCCCGGCAGTTGCTGCACGTAACCTGGGATGGATCCATATACCACTGTTGTGTTCGCGTGAGATTCCTGTTCCGGGTTCATTGGGTATGTGCGTAAGGGTTTTGCTGCACATCAATACTGAAAAAAATCCTGATGAGATAATTCATGTGTATCTGCGGAATGCAAAAAAATTACGACCGGATATAGGAAGGCCTGAACAGGATAAATATTATATATCGGATAGCCAGATGGAATAAATAACGTGCAGATATACTCTTGTATTTGCCACTGGTCATATGCTGAATGAGAAAAGTTTTTTACTAATAAAGCTGCAAAAGTATAACAGGTGTTATCCATACCGATGTGTATCGGGGATATAAAATGAAAAATGTCCACAGTGTATTTTTAGCAATCCTTATAGGTATCAGTATAATCTTTTTTTTACATGGTCATATTGCGGCCAAGGATGAAAGAGAAATAGAACTGACCGCACAGGAAATATTGGCTCGTGTTGACCGTATTATGGAGTATCCTGACGGGATTCTGAAAGGGTACATGATGCATATAACACCTGATGGATCGTCGCAAAAATTACGGATAACCGGGTACATTAATAAAAATCAATTTTTATTTGATATTATAAAACCTGCACGGGGAAGTATGCAAAAGGTACTGTACCGTATAGGCGGTGAGGACCTGTGGGTATATGACATGGCTGCACGGGCATTGTTTCATAAAATGGGTATAGATAAATTTGATGATATACTGGCAACCAACTTTTTTTATGTTGATTTATCCAATGCAGATTTACAGAGTAATTATGTTGCCCGCATTGACGGGTCGGTTATTTTGAAAAATCAGGACTGTTACAAATTGACGCTGGATCCCATTGACAAAACGGGTGTGTATGGCAAACTTACATTATATGTAATTAAACAAAATTATATTCCGTTACGTATAGATTATCACGATCAGGATAAAGTAATATTTAAGACCCTTTCAATAGCAAAGATTGGACAAAAAGATAGTAAATCATTCCCTGTACGGTATGATATGCTGAATATTAAAAAAGGCACCATGACCGTACTGGAATTTACTTCTATAGAAGATGGTGCAACCATTAATGCAGAAATATTCAGACCTGAAAAGTTAGGGGATTAGTGTGGCACAGTTTTTTGTCAGCCCACCTTCTCATGACAATACAGTGGTTATTGAAGGCAGGGATTACTATCACCTGGTGAGGGTGCGCCGCGCACATATTGGTGATAGCATTGATATTATTGACACAGAAGGTGTACGCTACAGAGCTACTATCGCACGCATAGAAGCACAAAAAATTGTTGCCACTATAACACAAACCATTAATTATCCAGAGATCTCTTTGAACCTGACATTGTGTGTAGCACTGGTAAAAGGCAAAAAATTTGATCTTATCATTCAAAAAGCAGTGGAGATAGGGGTGCGCAGCATAATCCCCGTTGTCAGTGAGCGTACCATACCGGATATTTCCCAAAAGGAAGAAAAGAAAGTAGAACGCTGGCAAAAAATTGCCAGTGAAGCCGCAAAGCAATGTCTGCGTAAGGATGTTCCCCGGGTTAGCCCGGTAATGGAATATACTGATGTGCTGCAATTACCCAGGGGTATTGGTATATTGGCACATGCTGACCCTCAGGCACAGAATTTGCGGCAGTTTTTGAAAAATAATCCACAGCATAACGATGTGATGCTGCTAACTGGTCCGGAAGGTGGTTTTTCAAAAAAAGAGGTTGAAATTGCACGCCAGTTTGGTTGGATTGTATTATATAATGGAGCAACACAGCTTAGAGCTGAAACAGCAGCTATAGTATTGCCCGCTATTATGATATATGAGTGGGGCTATACATAAAAAAGGAAAGAGTATGAGGATCAGGGTTAACGGCATAGATATTGAATTTGAAAAAACCACATTAAAAGAGCTTCTTGATTTATACCGCTTTAATCCCTCAAAAATTATGGTGGAAAAAAATGGCCGTATTGTGGAAAAGGAAAACTATGCCACCGAAATATTACAGGATGGCGATGTCCTTGAAATAGCACGGTTTGTTGGTGGGGGATGATAGAAAAATTACGCACTGCTTTAATGGAATCCTCTCTTTCACGTGAGGAGCTGCAACATATTACTTTTCTTCTGTTGTGCTGTGGCGATAGTAACCGGCAACAGATACCTGAAGATTTAGTAAAAGCAGGCTATATATCCATAACGAACAATTGCTGTACACTTACCGCTCAAGGGATAGCATACCGTGATAGCCTGATGCAGAAGCTTGCAAAGTTTCATGCTGCCAGTGATGTGGTTTTCAGGCAATATTTTGACAATGAGCTGTTGCCAATAAAAAATAAGATGCAGTCTTTAAGGCAGCAATGGCGTAGTGCTCGTGATAAACGTTTGCGCTATAAAGAAACCCTGCTGAAACAGGGGAAAGACAAAGCTGCAATAAAAAAGGATGTACACTACAAAAAGCTGCAAAACGATCAGGATACATTGCGCACCTGCCTGCGCCATGCAGAAAAAGAATATAATAAAAAAATATCTGCATGCATAAAGCGGATTGCTATAATAGATTTATAAAGCGCATAGTTATGAAAAAAACATATTTGGCATTTTGCGATATTGACGGCAATGTATATAAACACCATGCGGCGCTGCCAGCCTTCAGGTCAGGTCGCCGGTTTGTGAAGGTGGATGAAAAAGAGCTTATACCTATTCCTGATGGCAGTACATTGTATCTATTGCCAAAACGGTATCCCGTTGAAGGAAGGAATTTTAAAACAGTAACGCACTATAAAGGCAATGAAATCTGGGCAGTTGCTTCGTTTTTAAGTTCGGGGTATTTACGCACATACCTGCCTGCGTATGTGCAAACAAAGGATGCGCCTGTTCTTTCTTTATGGGCATACTGTGGCCTTGTGTTTTCAGGTGATGATTTTTATGTACCGGCACTTCGTATTGATCCTGATCCGCGCTCTGACCCCGCGTTACACCGTAATGATACTGAACTGTTGAAACAAATCAAAGCCGTTAAGGAACAGTATCCGGAAAACAGCCTGGTACGCCAGCTTTCTAAATGTTCCACACAGTATGGGTGCCTGTGTGCGCGTAATTTCTTTTTAAGCCGGTATGAGGCACCACTGCCAACAACAAAGTCGTGTAATGCACTGTGTTTGGGTTGCTTCTCGTTTCAGAAAGATACCGGTGTGCATGTATCGCAGTACAGGCTTGCCCGCCAGCCATCCCCGCAGGAGATAGCTGAGGTGATGCTGTATCACATTGAGCGGGTAGACAGAGCAGTGGTCAGCTTTGGCCAGGGCTGTGAGGGTGAACCGCTGTTACGTGCAAAAGATTTAGCAGCGGCAATATCCATCGTGCGAAGCAAAACGGCAAAAGGGACCATTCATCTGAACACCAATGGCTCGTTGCCGCACGGTTTGCAGCAGTGTATAGATGCAGGACTTGATTCAGTGCGATTCAGTATGAATTCACCAATGGAACATTATTATAACAGGTACTATCGCCCAAAAAACTATAGCTTCAAGGATGTGTTGCACAGTATTGAGATGGCTTTAAAATCCGGTATTTTTACTTCAATAAATCTTTTCTTTTTGCCTGGTTTCACCGATACACAGTCCGAAGTTGGGAACTTATGTTCTTTTCTTGACAGCTTCCCGGTGCATATGATACAAACCCGTAATCTAAATATTGACCCGGATTATTACCTTGACAATATTGGCTTTGAGGATGAAGAAGCAATAGGTGTGCGACAGCTACTGAAACTTTTGCAAACAAAATATCCCGGGCTTAGATTAGGGTATTATAATCCACCAAAAGAGGAGTTTGGACTTATAGCTAAATTTGATTAATTATATGTTGTGTGATTACATTAATGAACAAGTTTGAGGTGAACAAATGGAAAAGATGGTTCAGGATCCGCTTGGCTATGCTAAGGATGTTGTGGGAAAAGACCCTCTGGCAACATTTTTGGGAATTGAAGTGGAGGAAGTGAAGCATGGGTATGCACGCTGTGGTTTAACGGTAAAGCCGGAATATCTCAATGCGGTTGAGCGCGCACACGGCGGTATTATCCATGCTGTGGCGGATCAGGCATTTGCAGTGGCGAGCAATTCTATGGGGACTATGGCGGTTGCCCTTACCATGACTTTGCAATATTTGCAGGCAGCCGTTAGTGGCGAGCGGATATTTGCTGAATGCATGCTGGTTCATGCTGGCAGGAAAATAAGTTCCTGGCGGCTTGAAGTTCGTGGCGATAATGATATAATTATAGCAATAGGAGATGCTGTAGCTTATCACAAATAAGGGACTTGGCGCATGGAAGACATTGAAAAACGTTTAGAAGTTATAGTTGAATTTATGACGCCCGGTGCAACTTTGTCCGGTGATACGTATGACAGCGAAAATAATTATCTATATCCTGCCTACACGGTTTATACACAAGACATTATTAATACGTTAAAAACAAAAGGAATAAAAAAAATATACTACACGCCTGCTGAAAATAATGATGCTACTCTTTTAACGCAACAGGCGAAGGATATATGGGAATCATTATTTAAAGCCATCAGGAACAATGCCCGTCCTGATATGAACCAAACAAAAGATTTTGTGTTATCACTGCACACTTATGTGAAGCAGAATAAGGACCGTTTCCTTTACTTAATGAAGATTAAAGATTATGATGATTATACTTTCACACATTCTGTCAATGTTGGTATTTTAGCTATGGCTATGGCTTCCAAGCATGGGCTTGAAGAAAAACTGGTACATGAAATTGGGCTTGGTGCGTTTTTGCATGATGTTGGCAAACTAATGATACCAAAAGAAATTCTTAACAAAAAAGAAAAGTTAACCGGTGATGAATTTGAGATTATTAAAAAGCATCCTGAATATGGATATGAGTATGTTGCAAAACATGATCATATACCGCCAAATGCGCTGGATATAGTTTTATATCATCATGAAAATTACAACGGCAAAGGATATCCGCAAGGTTTTCAGGATGAAGAAATCCCAATAGGGGCACGGATAACATCAATTTGTGATGTGTATGATGCGCTTATTACACCGCGTCCTTACAAAAGGGCTTATTCTTCACGTGAGGCAATACTTGCTATAATGAAAGAAACAAGGGTAAAGTTTAATCCGGTTCTTGTTTCACGGTTTGTACGGGATATGACACCCATTTTACAAAAAGAACCACTGCTTCCTGTGGGTACTCTGGTGTTGTTAACTACCGGTGAAGTTGCTCAGGTTGAGGAGCCCCATTCAACGGGGGATCTCAGGCCAATAGTGAAAATACTTACCAATGACAGGCAACAAAAGATACAGCGCCCCTTTATTGTTGACCTGACAATGGATACTACACGCTCAGTAAAAAAAATATTGCCACGATAACCAAGAACTAAGAAGGCTATAGCTCATTGAATAAGGCCAAATATAGCTATGAGGATACTTATAATTGTAAATCCAATGCCAATGAACCACTGAAGCATAATAAACCGTTTGTCTATAGCTTCAAATCGCGTTTCTATGGCTTCAAATCGAGCTTTTTCTATCTCTTTTAAAGATTTAAGTTCTTCTTCTACTCGTATAATACGTTCAATCAGTGTCAGCTCCTTTGCGCGTAACTCACTCTGGCGAAGGAACTCTTCGATATTGATTTTCACTTCATCCTGTACAACAGATTTCATTAAAGGTATTAATTCATCTTTGAGCTGGGCTATTATATTTTGTGTATTATTCATACTGAACTCCAGAAAAATATATATATGTTATCAGTATGAAAATAATAAAAAATGTAACAGAATGTCAATAGTATTTTATTTTAAAGTGGTCATTTTTAATGCATCATACATAAATAACAATCCAGATGCATATAGCAAGATGACAGTAAGCATCCCGACTGCTTTTGTAAATTTATTTCCTAAAAAGGAAGCCCCGGCAAATGAAATAATTGATAACAGTAAAAGCCAGATATAGTCGCATGCCAGATGCAATACTGAAAATACCGCAAGTCCCGTTGCTCCAAAAAGAGTGGCTTTCTGTATAAGCGACAGCCCAATAGTAAGCCACCACACATAAAAATAAGGATTAAATGCTGAAAGGATAATCCCGTCAACCATTGGTGTATATGTTTGTACAGGGCTGTTGTTATTCCGTAAGCTTTTTAGTGTAAGTGTGGCAAGTATGAATAACACAATGCTTCCTGCAAATGTCATATACGTTGTAATATAGGTGAACTGTATTATGAGCTTGATACCAAAAAACAGAGCAAAGATTACCGGCAGTTCAATAATTGCATGTCCGGTTGCAACCTTTAACCCTGCAAGCCTGGAGCGTGTACCATGATTCATGGTTACTGCACTCATAGGCCCCGGAGCCATAACCCCCGAAAGGGATACAGTAAGAGTAATGATAGAAAATTCCAGTAATGAAAGGTGTGTTGCCATAATGAAGGTATGGTATGAAAAACAATACGTGTAAGGCAAGCGTTATTTGACCAGAATAGAATTTTTAATGGTATTGTCATACTTATCCCGATACATTTCAGGGAATAATATGTTTTAAAAGATGGGATTCTTCGGTTGTGTCAGGAAAGTAAGACATCATTTATAATGACAAAGCACCATGGAATTCGATTGACCAATACACAATTTGTGAAATACGAATTGATATATTGAGTACATTTCATGTTAAGAAAAGTTTACAGCATAAATTATAATAATGCAATAATACTATTTTCTTATATTCAAATACAAATTAAAATATATTTTAAAAAATTTATGTTAAGTAGAGCTTGATTTTATTGTAATTTATGCTATATTAGTTTACGATGATTAATACAGGGTTATTACCATGAAAAATGCACAATTATTCATCTACAGGGAATATGAAGAACCTTTTGAATGTGCAACGCTGCCACAGGTTGATGAATGTGACAGGCTTGTAGCTGCGATTAAATATTTTGGCGTATTAATACCTGCTGAAATATTTGACGAGGACAGGGGTTTATAATTATATATTACACTATAAATCCCATATTATGGTGTATAGTTCTTGACATTTATCCACATCCTTCCATGATTCCTCATAAACTTTGTTTGCAATAAATGTATTGTGATTAGTTAAAATGCTAAAAATCTGTGCTATCAGTGATATCCATCGCGGATATAATAATATGTATCGCTTACAGCCTGATATTGAATCAAGCGATATTGTTGTCATTGCAGGGGATATTGGCCCACTGAAGTGGTATACGCGCTGGAAGACTTATAAAGGAGCTATCGCCCGGATAAATAAACCTGTTCTTGCAGTTCATGGTAACTGGGACGGGATTAAAATTCAGCAATTTCTGGCACCGTATTCTATTCATGCAGGTTTTGCGATAGTTGATGATATTGGTTTTTTTGGTGTAGGCGGTTCTATTAAAACACCACTCCACACTCCTGTTGAATACACTGAGGATGAAATATATTCTTTTTTATATAGTGGTTTTGAACATATAAAAAATCAACCAATCAAAGTGCTTATATCGCATAATCCGCCAAAAAACGTTTGTGACAAAACAATCTTTAAAACGCATGCAGGTAGTACAGCTATTGCAGAATTTTGTATACACAATAATATTGATCTTTGTATATGTGGACATATTCACGAAGCGCATGGCGTTGAACAGCTTCATAATACAAAAGTAGTAAATGCAGGAACGTTTAAAAGCGGATATTATGCTTCTATTCTGGTGGCACCAAATGGGGTTGAGGCTACCATCAAGCGTTTGTAGAAATGAATGACAATAAAATAAAGATACGGTTATTGAAAGAACAGCACGCAGCTTATTGACACCTGTGTTATATTTTATGAATGGGGAATACCATCTGTTTTATATAGTCCACAACATCGCGTGCGTATGAAAAACATTGTTCTTTTGTCACTCCGCCAATGTGATAAGGTGTATCGTACAGTGAACCTGCATCCATCTCTGGTCCAAACATCATGCCGCCAACAACGCCCATGAAATTATCCACAGGTTTTACGCCTGAAAATGTGGACCATGCAAGTGTCCATAGAGCAGCTGTTTTATACAGATTATATCCACCACCTCCAGTTCCCAGTAATTTGCCGGAGTATTGCTTGATAATTTTGAGTACTTTTTCATATCCGTTACTTGTAAGATTGAGGTGCGCCAGCGGGTCATCCTTGTGGCTATCGCCACCCACCTGAATGCATACAATATCGGGCTTGAAACTCTGAAGTAGTGGTGGCACAATTTCTTCAAATGCATAAAGGTAAATTTCATCGTCGGTGTCTTTTAAAAGAGGTATGTTAACATTATACCCGTATCCGGGGCCATCGCCAATTTCATTTTCAAAACCAGTACCAGGGAATAAAAACTGGCCGCTCTCATGGATAGATATTGTAAGCACCCTGTTATCATTATAGAAAGCACTCTGCACACCGTCACCATGGTGAACATCAATATCTATATAAGCACATCTGAATCCCTTGTTGATAAGATAATGCAATGCTATGGCAAGATCGTTAATATAACAAAATCCCTCGGCGTGGTCACGCATTGCGTGGTGGAAACCGCCAATAGGATTAAAAGCAAATGTTGCATCGGTTTCAGCTAATTTCTTTGCACCTGAAAATGTTCCGCCAGATGCCTGAAGTGAAAAACTGTATACACCTTTAAAAATAGGATTATCGTGAGTTCCCAGGCCATAAGTTAACAGGTTAATATCAAATTCACCCTGTTCACAGGTTTTGAGTGCCTGTATGTAATCAGGTGTGTGAAACAGGTACAGTAAATCTTCTTCAAGGAAAGGATGTTCCAGTATTTGTGTATCTTCAAGCAATCCATATCGGTTTAATAAATCCATCATCTGTTTTGCACGCATGGGTTTAAACGGATGTGTGGGCGAGTACTCAACATGGGCAAGATCTTCGGAATAGAAAAAGATATTTTTCATAGTAGACAAACCTTTATTTAGCAAACTGAAGTCAGAGTGCAAAACTACTCGTAATAAATCAAGCGTATTTACGTAAAAGTAGTGGTATTTGGTTATTGGAATGCTTTTTCCACTATATCCGGGTGTGGTCCCCAGTATACGGTTATGTAAAATATA
>DYLU01000004.1 GCA_020721905.1 Leptospira biflexa
TGAATATGGGATGAACTCTTCCTCCAAAAAATGAAGTAAGCCTGCCTCCCAGCGGCGAACGAAACATTTCGCGGAGTGCAAATTGTTTCGCAAGCTGTGGGGTCATTACATCAGTTATTGGTCTTGCATCCTTTATATACACTGCAACAGGTTTATCTGTTTTTGACACCAGGGATTTTATTCTTAAGAAAAAAAGTGAAGGTGTAAGTACATTGTTTTCAGGAACATTGTATAAACGATGTAATTCAGTGATTTCGCTAAGATTATGTACAAAATGCAACACTCCTTTCTGAGAGGGTATGACCACTTTCTGGTCAATCTTTGCAATGATGCTTTCCCATAACGGGTTTGCACCAATCAGTGTATCAATATCAATTTTATGCTCTTTAGCTATCTTCCAGAAATTATCTCCTTTTTCAATTTGACAAACAGTAAATATAACACCAGGTATTTGAAGTGATTGTATGTATGTAATATATTCATCTTCATTAGCAAAGATATCTGCTGGTTTTAATATGGTAGTATCTGAAATGTGGTTATTAAAAAACTTTACTACATACAATGAGATACTGAGCAAAGATATAATTAATACTGTTACAATAAGGAAAAATATTTTATTTTTATTCATCAGTTACCTGCCCGTACTTATTGGGTTTATTGTTGTTACAAGTACTTAACGTACACTAATAACATGTACATTACACATTCGATTTATTATAAGTATATTATCGATATTTATTCCTGGAAAAATTATATTGATTGGAGTAAGTCTGAATGGATTGTTTTTTGGAGTCAAGTATTTTTTTCAGTAAAATGGCATTTTAGTTAAATGCAGTATATATGAGCCAGCGACCAGGATCGAACTGGTGACCTGCGCATTACGAGTGCGCCGCTCTGCCAACTGAGCTACGCTGGCTTTTTACTTATTTATTTTTATAGCAGTCATTATTGTCAATTCAAAAAAAATTACAGTATGCAAATAAATTAAACGTATTCCAAAGAAGTAAGTATTTCATCAAATACAAAACATTGTTACCCCAAAATGGGATGAGTAACTCATTATAAAGTTTTAATGCTGATATGTTAAAAAATCTATTATACTAATAAGATTGAAATCATTACAAAAACAATTTAAGTCCACATAGATTGATTTTTTAAAAATATTGTTGATTATTTATGCCGAATTATTATATGTAAACATATAATATATAAAAATTATAGTATTAGGGGTTTGACATTATATGGGATCAATTGTATTATTTAACTCATTTTCACTTGGCACAATAATACCAATTATATTCTTTTTAACTACTGGATTTTTTCTTTATAATACAAAAGATAAATCCAGATCAACCAACACAATGGCAAAATCATATATCCTTACGGGAATTTTTAATATTGGTTATTTTATCTCTTCATCCATTTATCACCCTCTTGCTGCTTTTCATAGATGGCTGACCGTATTATTCATTTTAGTTGCAATAACATATTTTGGTTATTTCTATTTCTTTTATCCCGAAACACGTAGACCAACGCTATCAAAAGTTTATCTTTATACTGGCTTTTCTGTATCAGCAATATCTCTCATAGCCTTTATTATTGTTTCCTTACAATCTAATATTATATACCAATTCAGGGGCCATTACTACGACTTTGATGCTGAAGTGATAAGTAAAAATATTGGTATCATCATAATGCTTGGACTTTTGTCTTCATATATAGTTGCTGGATGGCGTATTGCAACATCCCCTAAAGATGATAAGAAAGTTATTTTGTTATTTTTACTTTTTTCCATGGTAGGAACAGTTGTGCCATCTATTACCAATACATTAAGCCGAAGTGGAAAAATTGACAGGGAAGTATTTCATACCACATGGACTCTATTAAATCTTTTGGGATTTTTCTTAATGTTTATTGCCTATATAAATAATTCAAAAGACAGGATTTCGTTTTTAGGGAAGCTCATTGGTATCATTCTTGTTACTGTACTTTCTTTGCTCCAGATTGTAGGTTTTATCATACTTGGCGATAAAGAAAAAGATTTTGATGACATATTCTATCAAAAAGCATTATTGGTGCTAACAGCCGATGTGCATGATACAGATGTAGTGTACCAATCATCATATTCAATACCCGATAATACATGGTTACAAAAAGTCCCGGACAATTTTAATGCAGACAGAATTTCCATTGAATTGGCACACACCTATATTTGGAATAAAATAATTTCTTTACCTTATGATACATTTTATGATTCTTTGAAACTGTTTCTACAAACATCTCCTGCCACATTTGAAGGATATAAGAAAACTCTACTGCAATATGCAGAAAAGAATACTACAATTAAAAAAAGTGAATTCATGCAATACCTTAACACTCTTGACAAGAAGGTCTACTACCTCAATCATCAGATTTCATCATTAAATGGATATGATTTTCGTAAAACATTGGCAAAAACACTTGCCAAACCAGATCCAGAAATACAGGGATTTTATGAAGTAATTGCTGAGTATCTTGCTGCAACACACAAAGAGGGTGAAGAGCTGAAATATGATATAATGAATTTTTTAATACCAATACAATTCACAACAACAAGAGTATATCATTCATCTTCGGAAGGTAATCATGTTATTGCATATCGATATTGTAATAACGATACAATATATGAAGTTGCCTTTCCGTATATACTTTACCGAAAATTCATGCATTCAACTGTATCAACATTGATATTAATAGTTATTATAGTATATATCTTTATTCGTTTTGGTATACGCCTGTTCTTTGCCGGAATTTTAATAAAACCTATTAGAATACTTACTGATGGATTACGTGAAGTCGATAAAGGAAACTTTAACATTCAAATTCCAATTCAATCGGGTGATGAATTTGGATATATTACTGCTGAATTCAACAAGATGGTTCAATCGCTTCACAATTTGTTCCAATCAACACATACCAAATCAGAAGAGGTAAAACGATTGAGTTCGGACCTGAATGTATCAGCCACCAAGCTATATGATATTGCACGTGAGCTCTCAACAATAGTTGAAGAAACTTCCAGCGCTTATGAGGAGATGTCATCATCCTTTGAGTCAAATCTCAATGCTATCAAGCAACAGGCTGATAGTATGGATATTATAAAAAATGATATAGAAGGCATTGATGTAAGCAGCAGTCAGATTTCTCAAAGAATCAACAGGTTATCAACTTCTATTGAAATTGCGGTTAAGCAATCAGAAGAAGGGGAAGTAACCATTACCAAATCCATCAGCGCCATTGAGTCAATTGCTGAATATTTAAAGGAAGTAGAGCAAACTATAGTAAATATCAATGAAATAGCTGATAAGATTAATTTACTTGCGCTAAATGCTGCAATTGAAGCAGCACGTGCCGGCGAATCGGGTAAAGGTTTTTCCGTTGTTGCGGATGAAGTTAACAAATTGGCAGATCAAACCGCTGACATAGTCAAAGGCATTCATTCTACCATTTCAGAACAAGCACGTATGATAACAAATGAAATTCAATATATAAGTAAAGCAACTGAAGCTATCAAAGCCATCAGAAAAGGCATTACAGAAACATTTGGAGTTTTAAACGATACTGTTGCATTTACCAATGAACTAAACAATAAGAATAAGGACATTAAAGCCAAACTGGAAACTTTTAAAGAGTTATCAGGTTCAGTATATAATTTCTCTATTGAACAAAAAGTTACTCTTGAGGAATTAACAAAGGCAGTGAACGCAATTATTGAAATAAGTCAGAAAGCGCTTGAAAGTGCAGAGTTTGTTCAGGGATTTTCAAAAATACTGGATTTAAGTGCTCAGGAACTCAGTGAAAGCATTGGGTTTAAAGCTAATGTAAGCAATAATATAAATTCAGGAAATAAACAAGAATAATAGTTTAATATACTATACCTAAATTTTTACCGAAAAAAACTAATTTGTTGCTAAAATAATATAAATGTAGTATATTTAATAGCAAATATATATTCTTCATAATGTATATAAATTTTCTATGAATAATTATATGGATTTTAAGGAGGGTTAACAATGCCTACCTATGAATACCGTTGTACCTCTTGTAATGATACATTTGAAGTTTTTCAATCAATAAAAGATGAGCCGGTTAAAACATGCCCAAAATGTGGTGGTGAAGTTAAACGTTTAATTGGTTCAGGTGCCGGTATAATATTTAAAGGTTCAGGATTCTATGTAACAGACTACAAAAACAATGGTAATGGTAAATCAGCTAAATCCAGCTCTTTGGAACCTGCATGTACTTCATGCACTTCCGGAACATGCAGTGCTGATAGTGATTAATCATTTCTTCATCATAAGATTTCTTTTCTGGCGATAGAGAGTGTATAAGTACTTCTCTATCGCTATGATCCCCGTTGAAGGCAATATCTCACCATTTAATTTCTTGCCAACAAGTGAATCACAGAACTCTTTAATTGCATCATATGAACGGATAACAACAGGCGAAACCAGAATATATTCAATATCAGGTATTAACAATTTCTGACTTCGCCGTGGATAAAGAACTTTCCGCGCATTATAGATTGGAATTACTATTTTAAGCCCTGTATCACGCAGTTCTTCAATGATTTCGTTTACTTCAGATTCATTCTCATCAGTTATGTCCATTACTTCTGAAAGTGCAATAATGGCGCGATTTATAGAGCTTATTGTATCATAGAGATTTTTAGCTTGAGGGCTTAATTGATGAACAGGCGAAGAATACACATGTGCCTGTGTAATTGGCCGTAAAACTGTTTTTCTTTTAAACAATGATACAATTGCGTCTATGATCCGCAAAAAGATTGACTTTGTTTGTTTTGTTTTCTTAATAGTTGGTGATTGCAGTGCAGGTTGTTCATCTTTTTTCTGTCGCTTCTGGTCATCAATTATCTTTTGCAATATTTCCCTTTGCTCAGATGTAAGGGAAAACGCATCCGATTCGTTACCTGAAATTATGCTTTCGGCAACTTTAATGAGCACTTCAAACTCCCTTTTTATCTTCTCCTTTTCATGATATCCTAATGTTTCAAATTTCTCTTTTTGATATAACATTAATTGGTTATAATCAGATATATAATTTACAAATCCCGGGCTATCAATATAATACCATTTGTCATTTTCAGAGTCATGATACATAAATATTTTTGAATTTATTCTGTAATTTGAATACCTCCATTTAGCTATCAGGTTTTCGTCAACTTCCGGAATGGTGTTTACTATATCATCCTGTAAACAAATTTTGTGTTCACGGATGAATGTTACAATATCATTGTTATATGTGTCAACCGGATCAAGAAGAGTATCTACTTTCAGCAAACAATTCCTGAAAGCCTGTAGATTCTTTACCTCTGCCAGATCGCTTTCGGATAACGATGATGCTAAATCATCAAGAAGGACAGTAAAAATATAATCTAATTTTGCATCACGATAATCGCTGAAATCATACGATATAATACCAAATTTTTTTAAACACCTCATTAGCATATCGGCATGCTGAGCTATAATATTTTTTAATGTTTTTAAATTCAGAGTAGATTTAACAGCCTGATAGTTTTCTGCATGGAAGCAATAATCTTCGGCTAATTCTATATGGTTTTTATCTATAGTAAAATGTTTAAATGTAAAAATTGAAGTGCCCAATTCTGTTTTTATTATTCTGTTGAGGTCATTTTTATTTATTGATTTTTTTATAAGCTTTGAAAGATTAAATAAACGGTATTGTTTTAAAAGTGTTAGCACATTCTGTTTGGAAATCTCATCCCGAATTGCCTGTAAGCGATTAAATTCCTCATCATGAATATCTACACAATACTCTTCTTTTTCATTAATATCAAGCTTCTTTGTCTTTTCGTCAACAGAAAAACTGAATGTTATGAGTTTCTTTACGTGATCAGGATAAGAGCTGAGCAACTGTGTCATTAAATAATTTATTTGATTATTTCTGGAGGTTGTAAAAGGGATGGGAATATTTCGCGAAGATTGCAAAAATTGCATTGTTGCCATTTCCCGTTTGCCTTCAGGGAGCGATAGTTCCTGCATCCTAACTATTTCTGCCAGGATATCATATACATATGATTCTTTAGCCAGTAGCCCTTTAACAAAGGGGAAATGCCGTGCTTCATTTTCAACATTCATAGTATACTATAAACATCTGTAATTTTAAACCAGTCATTATTCTATATTTTACCTATGTCATATCAAAAGTATACTATATCACAAATAAGTAAAGTATTTTATTAAGTTAATTTTTCCAGTAAGAAAGAAATAATTGACTCTTGTTTTACGCTCACCTGATCTCCCGTTTGCATGTCTTTTATGGTTGTGCAATTATTTGCCAGTTCATCCTCACCAAAAATTAACGAAAATCTGGCATTTTCACGGTCAGCTTTCTTAAACTGTGTTTTAAAACCTTTTGCGGCGGGGTCAAAATCACATGAAATGTTATGCTTTCGTAATTCTTCTGCTATCTGCATAGTAACAGGCAGTGCATTATCGCCGGAATATACAATATATACATCCAATCTTTCTGTTACTGATAATTGCTCCAGTAACAATTCTATGCGTTCAATTCCTGCTGCAAATCCAACAGCAGGAGTAGGTTTCCCGGCAAACAATTCAACTAAATTATTATATCGGCCACCGGCTGCAAAAGCATTTTGACCGCCTAATTTTGTAGTAACAAATTCAAATGTTGTTTTTGTATAATAATCCAGACCTCGTACCAATAATGGATCATGCGTAAAGGCAATCGAATGCTTTGCAAGTAAATCAGTTGTTTTTGAAAAGTGTTCACGGCAATCTGAACATAAAAATTGTGTGATTTTTGGTGCATTCTGTTTTAAGGCTATGCATCCTTCAACTTTACAATCAAGCAGTCGCAATGGATTTGTGTGCAACCGTTTTTTACAATCTTCACAAAGCTCATGCTCATGTGTGGAATAATACTTAAATAACTCACCAACATATGGTTTACGGCAATCAGGGCATCCTATGGAATTTATCAGTAAATTATATCCTGTTATTCCCAATCTCCGAGATATCTCATTCATGATTGATATGACCTCAAAATCATACCATGGATTGTCACTGCCAAATAGTTCAGCTCCAAGCTGGTTGAACTGGCGCAGTCTGCCTTTTTGAGGTCGTTCGGCTCTGAACATTGGCCCGTAATAAAAAAACTTACATAAAGCCAGCCTGTTATATTCTCCGTTTTCTACGTAAGCACGTACCATGGAAGCAGTCCCTTCAGGCCGTAAAGTCAAACTTCTGCCGCCACGGTCTTCAAATGTAAACATCTCTTTGGTTACGATATCTGTACCGTCACCTATGCCACGGGCAAAAACTTCTGTGTATTCCATTACAGGCAGAATAACTTCACGGTAATTATACAGCCTGAATACTTCATTTGCAGTATTAATTATATGATTAAATTTTGGGGTCCTGTCTGGAAAAATGTCTTCTATACCAGGTGGCTTTTGAATCATTATAGTTTCCTCCGGAAAAATCTAAAAATGTATTATAGTCGTTTGCGTAAAATTGCCCATTGACTTAAAGGTTTGTCAAATATAATTGTTGCTATGGTATTTGGTTGTGCCATTGATACTGAGTTACCATCCATCATAATATCGACGACTGTTACAGGTGAATCGTGTATCTGATTATTTACAATAGGATATATTGCATCATAACTATCGCCTTTGTATACAGGATTGAATACCTTAACAAGGTTTTTTTGCTGGTCAACACAATATCCCATAAATAAGGCTTTTCTAATATAGGGTATGCCATCGAATGATTGATTATTGAATTCGTTAAAAATATCTTCGGTATATGGCCTGTGGCTGACCAGATTAAGTTCATTAAGCCATACGTCACTATACCGGTTACTATCGCCACCATTTAAAAACGTATCAATTGCATGTCTGTAAATACGCGTTACATTTGCTGTATAGTACAGTGATTTCATCCGGCCTTCAATTTTGAATGCGTTTATACCTGCATTAATATAATCAGGAATCCTGTTGATTAAACATAAATCCTTTGAGGAAAGAATTTCAGTCCCGTGTGCATATTCAATGATGTCCAGATGATTGCCGGGGCGCTTTTCTTCTACCAGTGAATATTTCCACCGGCAGGGCTGTGAACAATTTCCCTGATTGGCATCGCGACCTGATAGATAGCGACTGAGTAAACATCTGCCTGAATACGAAATGCATAATGCACCATGGCAAAAAATTTCCAGTTCAATATCGGTATGCTCGCGTAGTTGTTTAATTTCTTCCAGAGTGGTTTCTCTTGCAAGCACAATCCGTGATATTCCATGGCTTGCCCAAAATTTGACTGCCAGGTGATTTAACGTTGACATCTGCGTTGAAAGGTGCAGGGGAATATTGAGATATTCCTGGACAAGTAAAGCCATGCCGGGATCAGAAATCATTATTGCATCAAATGGAATGTGTTTTATATGCTGTATATATTCAGTAACAACAGGTATATCCGACTCATGCAAAAAAGCATTGAGTAAAAATATTGCTTTAACGGTATGTTTGTGAGCATACGCTACCGCCTGTTCAATGTCAGGTATAGAAAAATTTTTTGTGGTTGCTCTCAGATTAAACTGCTGCCCGCCAAAATACACAGCATGTGCACCAAAGTGAACTGCTGCCTGAAGCTTTTCTAAATTACCGGCAGGAGCAACCAGCTCAATATTTTTGTTTGTCTTTAAAACCATTCCGTATGCCTTTTTGATAAAAATCAACAGCCCTGTTATGTTCAGATAATGTTTTGGAAAAGTAGTGCGAACCATCATTCCTTGCAACAAAAAACAAATACGGTACATGTGCCGGATTCAACGCTGCAAGTATTGAACGTTTCCCCGGATTGCATATTGGCGTTGGCGGCAAACCCATATATCTATATGTATTATACTGAGTATCCGAATTCAAATCATCATAGGTAAGACGTTTACCAAATTTTTTCAGTCCATACTGTATGGTGGAATCGCAATCTAATCTCATCTTTAATTGCAGTCTGTTGTAAAAAACGGCAGATATAAGCGCACGCTCACTGTTAATCTTTGCTTCCTTTTCAACCAGTGATGCTACAGTCAGTATTGTATGAAGGTTTGAATATTGTACTTCTATGGATTCCTGAATATCATGGATCACCTTTTTTGTCTGGTTTACCAGGCGTAGTATTATATCACGTGGATCAGTATTCTCAGGTATTACATACGTATCGGGAAATAAATATCCTTCAGCACTTGGTGCACGTATTCCTAAAGTTGCTAAAAATGATGGCGACTGAGCCCAGTATAAAAAATCACCTTCTGTGCAGATATCATGCGCGGATAGTATTCTGGCAATATCATATATTGTGTATCCTTCAGGAATTGTTATTCTTTTTGTTACAAATTTGCCTCTGGTTATTTTTATCAATATTGAAAAGCTGGATTCGCCATCATAGATACGATAGTTACCTGCCTTAACATCAGTAGCATTCAGGATGCGCCCCATAATGTAGAAAAACGATGCACTGGTGATAATATTCCTGGATTTAAGGAAATATGCAACCTGATAAAGATTCATACCCGGCCTTACAGTAATAATTTCACCTTTCATGTTTTGCGGTGGGCTGTTGAAGAACCAGAATACTGTTATCATAATAATAAATACTATAATAAACGATAGTGCAGTTGCTTTTATTTCTTTCATTATTTTCCTGATGTGCATCACAATAAATATTTTGTTGACTTTACAAGCTCAGTTGCTGTCTAATAACTTTTATTTTTAATAATACTATTTTATCAATTAAAAAACTAATGCGCAGAAAAAATATCGCTATACTGATTTTTCTTTGCTGTTATGTTTTTCTTTACGGACAGGAACCGGTAAAACTGCAGCAGAAGAATGCCATCTATTATAACAAAAAAGGCTGGGAAAGCCTGGAGCTGGGCAATTCATATTCGGCAATTGTTGCGTTTCAAAATGCCCTTGCACAAAACCCAAAATATAAAGAATCATTATTGGGGTTGGGTTACGCATACCTGCACACAGAAGGCTATACTGAATCAGTTAAATTATTTGATGCTGTGCTAAAACTGTATCCCAATAATGAGCAGGCCTTGTTAGGGATGGCAAAGGCATATACCGGTTTAGGCCGCTACCGTGAAGCAATGAAAATCTACGATACCTTAAATGAGCTATCGTACACCAATAATGAGTCACGGTATGGGATGGCATACCTGTACTATAAAATGGGTAAAATGCTATGGGCAAAACGCATGCTTAACAGGATTTTGCAAAATGATCCATATTACTACGACGCACTGCTACTGTATGCTGATATAAAGGCAAAAGACAAACGCTTTGACGATGCAATTGAATTTGTTAAAAAAGCCATAGATGCAAGGGAAACATACCCTGATGCATTTGCTAAATTAGCTGAGCTGCTGTATCTTGAATATTATTATTACGGCGATAAAGCATATGTAAATCAGGCAATTGATGAATTGCAGAAAGCATTAATTATAAACAAAACACACCTGCAGGCAAATCGTGATATGGGATATTTGCTATATGTTCAGGGGGATTATCAAAATGCAATGACGTATTATGAGGCGATAGTTACTCATTATCCAAAGATTGCCAGCAATGAAATCCTGTATAATTTAGGCTTAATGTATGAATACAAAGGCGATATAAATCAATCACTGACATATTTTCAGAAGGCATTATTGAAAGATAACCTTAATAGCCTCATTGCAATGAAGATGCGACAGCTTAGCTTGTTGGAACACATTAAAATAGGACATCCTGTAAGAATACAGAGCAGTATTGATGATTTTACTTCATCACAGGAACTGCGAAAAAAAGGATTTCCTGATTTATCCATGCTGTTTGTCCGTTTATCACTGGCACTCAACCCCAATAATGCTACAGCACGTCAGGAGTTAATGCGCATATATGAAACGCTGGGCTATTATGAGCTTTACTACAATGAAATAAAAAAAATGCATACATTAAACCCCACACAAAAAACACAGGATATGATGAGTATTGCCGTAATGAAGCGAAGAGATAAGCTGTTTTTCCGTTTAGGCTATGATAAAGAAGAATTGCCACGTGATGTGCCACTGGTGCTGGTGCTTAATTTTACACCTGTCGTTGCAGTACCTGCATTTGTTGATGCAGGATCTGTTATAGCCAATGCAATCAACTTTGCTATGGGTCAATTTGGAAGATACCAAAATTTCCCTTTAACACAACGGCAGGCTATTGTCACTGATTTTGCCTCAAACAATTTAGATGACATTTTAACTATACTCAATGATAAAATTAATTCCAATGAACTTCCACTGATATCATACATACTATATGGAGAATATACACTGTCAGGCAAATACATAGAAGTTGATGCAAAATTAATGGATGTAAAAACAGGAGTAGTTATTGCCCACTACAACGAATCTGACAATACCAAATATTCTTTGCAAACGGTATCTCTGGATATAGCCAAAAATTTATACAACACCATTCCATACTGGGGCAAAATTCAGTCCTACTCAGATGATATGGTGTCAGTTAATCTGGGTAGTATTGATGGCATTGGAAACGACAGTATCCTTGAGACATTTGTAGATAATGAAGACACCATTGATTATGAAAAACCACGAAAAAAAGTCATATTACAGGTGAAAGAAGTTGATACAAGGGTACTTTTAGCCAAACCTATTAACCCAAAAGATATTGACCTGCTTTCAAAAGGACAGGAAGTATATCCTGTTTCAAAACGCCGTGCAAAAAAAATAAAATAAACAGTATATAAATTTATATAAGGAAATATACTAATAAATCTTGACATATAAAATGCAATTTATACCATTGTGCATAAATGGGCTTATTCTAGTTTTTTCGCATAAAATTTTATAAAAGGGAGTGGGACTATGAAGATAGCTGTCTTAGTTAAGCAGGTTCCGGATATGGAATCCAAATTCAAAATTATTGGCGACAGTAAGATCGACGAATCCCAGATTGCTTTCAAGATGAATGATTTTGATGAATATGCTGTTGAGGCTGCGCTGCAATTGAAAGAAAAATTTGGTGGTGAAGTAATTATCATTTCAGCAGGCCCCGAGCGAGCATCAAAGGAAATTCGTCAGGCATTTGCAATGGGTGGCGACTGGGGTATCCAGATTCAGGATGAGCAGGTTATTGCAGGTGACAATTTTGTGTTTGCATCAGCACTGTGCAAAGCTGTTGAAAGCTTGGGCGGTGTTGACCTTGTACTGACCGGAGTTCAGGCCGAAGATGACCAGGCAGCAGTCACTGGTGTTATGATTGCTGATATGCTTGGCATGCCACATTGTACAAATGTTGTTAAAATTGAAGTTGGCGGTGATGGCAAATCAATGTCGGTCAACCGTGAGCTTGAAGGTGGATTAAACGAAGTACTTGAGATGGCAATGCCTGCAGTTCTTACAATTCAGTCAGGTATCAATCAGCCACGGTATCCAACCCTTCCTGGTATTATGAAAGCTAAGAAGAAAAGACTTGATGTAAAGAAGGCTGCGGATCTGGGAGTAACTGCTGTTGGTGATGCTGGTTCCAAGACAAAATTTGTTAAGATGTTCTTCCCGGTATCAGACCATAAGGCTGAAATTATTGAAGGTGATCCAAAAACCGCTGCTGCCAAGCTTGTAGAAAAATTACGCAATGAAGCAAAAGTGATATAAGGGGGTACACAATGGCACGTATATTAGTAATAGCAGAACAGAGAAACGGAAAAATAAGCGATGCTACATTAGAACTTTGCAAAGCCGCAAAGGCATTGGCATCTGCAATGGGTGCATCCCCTGCTGCTGCAGTATTTTATAAAAATGACAGTTTAGCAAAAGAAGTTGCACAGTATATTCCGGAAGTATTTGCAGTAGTAGATCCTAAACTTGAAGTTTATAGTTCTGATACATATGTTGCTGCTGCCAAGGCAGTGGTAGAAGCACAGGATGTAAAGGGTGTGTTAGTACCCCATACCTACGATGGTACAGATTATGCCGCTAAATTGGCATTGAATTTGGGATGCGGTATAGTTACAAATTGCAACAAATTTGAGGTACAGGGTGGCGCTGTTGTATTTACTCGAAACACCTATAATGGCAAAATACAGGAACAGCGATCAGTTAAAACCGATAAGTTTGTTGCAACATTTGAAAAAGGTGCATTTGAAAAAGAAGCTTCAGGCGGAGCAGGTTCCGTTACAGCAGTATCAGCTTCTATCCCTGAACCACGACGTAAATTCAAACAGTTTGTTGAAACTATGGCAGGCTCGGTTGATATTACTCAGGCCAAGATCATTGTTTCCGGCGGACGTGGTACAAAGGAAAAGGATAAATATAATGATATCATTGTTAACTTTGCTAAAAAAATAGGCGGCGAATATGCTGCATCTCGACCTGTTGTAGACGCTGGCTGGACTGACGCTGCACGTCAGGTAGGACAGTCAGGGAAAACAGTTACTCCGGATCTTTACATAGCGTGCGGTATTTCAGGTGCCATTCAGCACGTAGCTGGTATGAAAGGTTCCAAAGTAATTGTTGCTATCAACAAGGACCCTGAAGCACCTATTTTTAACATTGCTACCTATGGTATCGTGGGTGACCTTTTTGAAGTAATACCTGCGATTATGGAACAGCTGTAAAAAAGAGGAAAATATTAAAAAAAAAGCACGGCAAATTAGCCGTGCTTTTTTAATTTTAATTTATATACTCATTCCTGTGTTGAAGAAAAATTTTAAAGTTGCTGCAAATCCAAAATCCCTGGAATTATTCAATCCTTTTGCAAATTCATTCTGAAAGTATATATTGCCCATGTTGAATCCAATAAAAAGGCTTGCTGCTGCTTCACCTTCTGTAAAACGCTTACCTAACGCACTGCTGGATTGAGCAGATGCAAATTCCCCGCCAACACCTATGATACCTATATTGTTTATATTGTAAAATATACCACCATGGCCACCAAATGCATGTTCTCTCTCATTTTTACTATAAGTCAATTCATATACCGGGTGAATAACAATAATGAAATTTGACAGGTACATAAGGTTTGGTATAGAAAAATGTGCCATATTTTCATCAATATCCACACCTGTATGATGTTCAGCAACTAAATCCATAAAATAATTACTACTATTTGAACGAATTGTGTTAAATACACCTCTTACTGACCATGATTCTGTTGAATACTTGTTTTCAGCACGTGTAGTTTCTGACTGAGTTAAGCCAAATTGAACTGAAACTCGCTCGGCTAATCCATAATATATACTGTAATTGGTAAAATATGAATCCTCTTCAGGAGCTTCAGTATTATTGAATGAATATTCACCCAATACATCTGCTGCAAAAAAACCGGTTGGATACACCATAGATTTATGATGTAAGAACAAAAACGTATCAAAGCAGGCATACACTGTCTGTACCAAAAAACTGGATAATGCCATAATAGAAACAATAATGATAAAAAAACGCTTAAACATAATTACCCTCCTATAAAAAATATTATTATATGAATACTAATAAAATATTTATAATACTTATTGTCAATATATTTTAAATATAAATATAATATGGCATATTTTATAATTTAGTATTATTAAATAGCAATTCTTTTGTTTTTATATGTATATTGAAATAATTGTCAATAAACAATAATGTATGGAAAAGAAGCTTTTGTATATCTGATGAATTATATGTGTTTGTTTGAATATTCAGAAATTTTTTGGTTAATATTTCATAAATTAAAGGAGCTGTTGCTTTAAACACAAACGCATTGTTAGGTGCACATTGATTGCAATATGAAGTAAGCTGATATTCAGTTAAATACAGGTCATCAGTAATTTCTTTATGACATACTGAACAATGTAAATAATCAGGGATAATTCCTGATAGCTTTAAATAATGAATGACAAATGAAAGGGCAAGGAAAGTATATGCACTAATTTTAGGTAATGTTTTTATAGCTCCTCTTAAAAGCTTATATATTGTACTATTAGGATCATTGTGACCGGTAGTTTTTTCAACAACCTCCAGTAGCAGAAAAAGCGTAATCATTGCCTGATAATTATCTCTGATTGATACCGTATCCAACAAAAGCGAAAATTCCTTTACGTGAAACATTGCTTTTTGTTCATTGTAGTAGTATACAAGGTGCACAATACTGCCAGGTTCTATTGCAGTCTGACTGCGCCGTTTTGTTTTCTTGATCCCCTTAAATATAAATGTCCGTTTTCCATGGATCTGGGTATATATAATATCTGCAACATCAGCTTCCAGAATAGAAATTTTTTTTAATATTATTCCATCTGATTTAATGATTTCCATTGAATTTCAATTAGCATCAGAATTTTTTTGCGGAATTACTGTTACAATAATCCTTCCAATGCGGGTACCCTGTATATCTTTAATTTTGAATGTTATATTATTATATTTTATTTGTTCATCTTTTTTTGGAATCTTTCCAAAAAGGTCAAAAACAAAACCACCTATTGTATCAAATTCCTGATCAGCTATAGTGCAACCAGTACATTCATTAAAATCGGATATTGATAACCGCGAATCAACCTCCCAGGTGTTTTTTGAAATTGTCTGTATCTCAGGGATCTCATCCTCATCAAATTCATCCCGTATTTCTCCAACAATTTCTTCAAGGATATCCTCAAGTGTTACAATGCCGGCAACCCCGCCATATTCATCAACAACTATCGCCAGATGCACATTTTGCTTTTGAAACTGAAGCAAAAGTTCATCTAAAGTCATCGTTTCAGGTACAAAATATGGCTTATGCAAAAGCTTCTTGATATTAAATTTCATTCGCCTGTCGATAATAAACGGCATAAGGTCTTTAACATACAAAATGCCGGTAATATTGTCGATAGTTCCTGAATATACAGGTATCCGTGAATGACCTTCATCAATAATACGTTTTACCAGTTCCTTTAACTGAATAGTATCCTCAACTGCATTAATATCAACCCGGGGAATCATCACTTCCCGTACATTTTTGGTGGAAAGGCTTAAAATACCTTGAATCATTTCCTGTTTCTGTATGGCTAACTTATCAAGTGTAACAGTTACATTTTTTTTATATATACTTTTGAAGATTTTTTGTTTCAATAAATATAGTACATTATTATTTGTGGTTTTTTTGGGCTTTTGCTCATCCGAAGCCATAGTGAATAGTATTATTTTACCTCCTTTTTTTATACTATAGCACAGTATTATGACAATTGGGAAATTGTCAATTTGATTTTTAACATGCGTTTTTTACTATGCGATAGTAGCTTTTTTAATTTTAAAATACACTTGACAATAAATGGTATTTCTTTTTTTTAGACATCAAAAGATTACTTTACTATTTTAATTGTTTCAACAATCTGCATTAAAAAATCTATAAAAAGGAGTGGCCCTATGGATAGTATGCTTTTTTGGATTGCCCCTGTCGGGTCGATTATTGCCCTTTTATTTGCTTACATCTTTTATAAAATGGTGATGAAAGCAGATAAAGGAAATGAAACAATGGTCGAAATTGCACAGGCTGTACGCGAAGGGGCTTTTGCGTATCTTAAGCAACAGTACAAGGTGGTCTCTTTGGTATTCGTGATTCTGGTAATTTTATTGTCTATACTTGCGTATTATGGGATCCAGAATCCATTTGTACCCTTTGCATTTCTAACTGGTGGTTTCTTTTCTGGTTTAAGCGGTTTTCTTGGCATGAATACTGCAACTAATGCTTCATCCAGAACAGCTCAGGGTGCCAGAGAATCATTGAACAGAGGTTTGCAGGTAGCTTTCAGATCCGGTGCAGTTATGGGTCTTGTTGTAGTTGGGTTTGGTTTACTTGATATCTCACTGTGGTACATTGTTCTCAACTGGGTTTACGACAACAATATCTGGGGATTCAGCCAGGAGTTGGCTGAGAAAATAGGTCTTTTGACCGCCGGACAGCCATTTGATCTATCACTCATTACCAATGAGGCCTTCAAACATGGCAAACTTGTTGAAATTACCACTACAATGATCACATTTGGTTTGGGTGCTTCAACTCAGGCTCTGTTTGCCCGTGTTGGTGGTGGTATATACACAAAGGCAGCAGACGTTGGTGCTGACCTTGTTGGTAAAGTAGAAGCAGGAATTCCAGAAGACGACCCACGCAATCCAGCAACAATTGCAGACAATGTTGGTGACAACGTTGGCGACGTTGCCGGTATGGGTGCTGACCTTTATGAATCATATTGTGGTTCAATACTTTCTACAGCTGCATTAGGTGCTGCATTACCACTTGTTGGTATTGAAAATGTTAATGCTGTTATAGCTCCGATGATCGTAGCCGGTCTGGGTATATTGTTCTCGGTTATTGGTATCTTCTTTGTAAGGACAAAGGAAGATGCGTCAATGAAAACACTTCTTTCTGCATTAAACCGCGGTGTATGGGGAAGCTCAATACTGCTCATAATTGCATTAGCAGCTCTTGCTTATATTAATATAATATCATGGGGTGTATTTGGTTCTTCTATTGCTGGCTTGATTGCCGGTTTAGTAATAGGTAAGTCTACTGAATATTATACTGCTGATGATTATTCCCCAACTCAGGGAATTGCAAAGCAGCATACCATGGGACCAGCAACCGGTATCCTTGATGGTATATCTGTAGGTATGATGTCAACAGCTATTCCGGTTGTTACCATTGTATTGGGTATATTAGCAGCCTTTGGTCTGGCAGGTGGATTTTCAACCGATCCAAATGCTATATCAAAAGGCCTCTATGGTATAGCTTTTGCAGCAGTTGGTATGCTTTCAACATTAGGTATAACTCTTGCAACTGATGCCTATGGTCCAATAGCTGACAATGCCGGTGGCAATGCAGAAATGAGTCATTTGGGAAAAGAAGTACGAACCAGAACTGATGCTCTTGATATGTTGGGTAATACCACCGCTGCTATAGGTAAAGGATTTGCAATTGGTTCAGCTGCTCTTACCGCAATGGCTCTTATTGCTGCATACATTGAAGAAGTAAAAATGTGGATAAGCAAATATGCTGCCCGCAGTGCTGAAGGTTTCTTTCAGGTTGGTTCAGTAAAATTCTACAATATTATGCCTGAAAATATCACTGCTGATCTCAATAATGTATTAATTAAGAATTCAACCATAGGCGATTTTGTACGCGCTTACGACATAACACTGCTCAATCCTATGGTCATTGCTGGATTGTTCATTGGTGCAATGATGGCCTTCCTTATTACAGCACTTACAATCAAAGCAGTTGGTAAAGCTGCAGGTGCCATGGTTGAGGAAGTTCGCCGCCAGTTTAAGGAATTCCCCGGTATTTTGAAGGGAACACAGAAACCTGATTACGCACGTTGCGTTATGATTTCAACAGTAGGTGCACAGCGAAAGATGATTCTTCCTTCAACGCTTGCTTTAATTGTTCCGTTAGCTGCTGGTTTATTGCTGGGAGTTGCCGGTACAACTGGTGTTCTGGCTGGTGCCCTTGCTGCAGGTTTCTCACTGGCATGTATGCTCAATAACGCTGGTGGAGCATGGGATAATGCAAAGAAGTATATTGAAAAGGGTAACTATGGTGGAAAAGGTTCTGATCCCCACAAAGCTGGCGTTATAGGTGACACTGTAGGCGACCCCTTCAAAGATACTTCAGGCCCTTCACTTAATATACTCTTAAAGCTTATGAGTATGGTATCGGTTGTATTTGCAGGTGTTGTAGTTCATTTCTATCCACAGATTGCAAAATTGTTGGGTATGGTGAAGTAATAAACAAAAACAGGGGGTCAAAAGCCCCCTCTTTTTTTATTCCTGATACACGGGTTTTCCTAATTCTTTAAATGAAAAAAGTTTAAAAGCCCGTGATCCATCATAATCCAGTATCCGCAAATCATCCGTTTCGTTCAAATCTCTAATTACAATGTCAAAATGACCACCATACCTTTTTTTTGCTTCTTCTACCGGTATCTCATAGGCAATAAATTTAGTAATTCCTTTAGATGCCAACTTTTCCTTTAGATTATCATTCATGAAGCTATTGTAGGAAGTTAAATAAATTAAAGCACCGCTACCCGTTATGAGTAAACCTGCTTTCATGGCAAACCTCCTTTGTAATTATATTTTGTAAAATAATATAATAAAAATTTATATTAAAATCAACAAATGAAGGAATAATTTAACATTACCTGATTTTTTCTCATTATGACATTATGCGTCATTGCCTCAGCTTAAAGTTTTGTTGATTATAGTTTATAATTTTATTATTTTTTTGTTAAACATACATTTTATTGATATAATAAATTCATGCAAAAGATTTATTTCGTATCTTTAGCATTGAACAAAACTGATATATACCGAGCAGCTAAAGATAGAATCAAAAAAAGCGCACCAATTTATGGTGTGCTTTTAATTTTAAACGCTTGATTTTTTGATAATAAAAAAAATATTGAGAGAAAAATAATCTCATAAGAGGTCTTGCTATGGAATTAGCCCATTACAGGATTGAAATATATTATACTATTCCCGATTCACGTGGTACAATACTGCAACAAAAACTATACAAATTAGGCTTTCCTGTAACTGGATGTGTGCGTACCGATAACTATCTCATAAATATTCCCTTGAACGATAGCCAAATTGTGAAGGTTGCACGGGCACTTGTACAGCCTGTTACACAGCATTATACTATCAATAAACCATACACACCTTCCGGCTTTACATATGCTGTTGAAATTGGATACCTTCCCGGAGTAACTGATAATGTTGCCCACACTACCCGTGAAATCATTGAAGACATCTTCAAAATACAATGTGACCCTGAAAAATGTGTGTTTACATCATCTACGTATTTTTTCTGGGGGGAATTAACTGGTTCTGCAATTCATGAAATATCGCTGGAGCTTTACAATCCTTTGATACAGAGATCATTAATTTTATCCTATGACAAATACATTAAGAATGGTGGTATGGGCAATGTCATACCGGTAGTAACACTGCACGAGGACACAAAAGCAGAAGTTGTTTCACTGGATGTCCCTGAAGATGAACTTATAGCATTAGGAAAAGATGGCATAAAAAATCCTGATGGAACCCGACGGGGGCCTTTAGCACTGGATATGCTTTCCCTTGATGCAATAAAGAAATATTACAAAGATATTGAAAAACGAAATCCAACCGATGTGGAGCTTGAATCAATAGCCCAGACCTGGAGTGAACATTGTAAGCATACTATTTTTGCTGCACAACTGGACGACATCAAAGATGGTATATTCAAGCATTATATAAAAGAAGCAACACTGAGAATTCGCCGTGAGAAGGGAAAACATGATATCTGTGTTTCAGTATTTTCCGATAATGCTGGTGGGATTGAATTTGACGATGACTATGTTATTGCTGATAAAGTAGAAACACACAACAGTCCCAGCGCACTTGACCCTTTTGGCGGAGCTATCACTGGAATAGTAGGAGTAAACCGTGATGCCATTGGATTTGGCCTTGGTGCCAAACCAGTAGCCAATCGCTACGGATTTTGCTTTGCCAATCCCTTTGATACAAAACCATTGTATAAATCAAAGGACCCAAATTCACGCATGCTATCGCCTCGCAGAATAATGGAAGGAGTTATTCATGGTGTTAATGTTGGCGGCAACTGTTCCGGAATACCAACACCACAGGGCTTTGTATATTTTGATGATCGCTACAAAGGGAAACCTCTGGTCTTTGTTGGAACCGTTGGCCTGATTCCTAAAAAGATTAAAGGAAAATCTTCAGTACATAAGAAAGCAATACCCGGTGATAACATTGTTATGGTTGGCGGAAGAGTAGGGCGTGATGGTATTCATGGAGCAACATTTTCTTCTGAAGCATTAACATCAGGCAGTCCTGCAACAGCTGTTCAGATTGGCGATCCCATAACACAAAAAAAACTTTCTGATTCAATTGTCAAGGAAGCGCGTGACTCTGGTTTATATCATTCCATAACTGACAATGGCGCCGGTGGACTTTCATGCTCTGTGTCCGAGATGGCACGTGAAGCTGGCGGTTTTATTGTGTATTTAGATAAAATTCCGCTGAAATATCCAGGCCTTGCGCCATGGCAGATATGGGTATCAGAATCGCAGGAACGTATGACATTATCAGTGCCGAATGAAACTCTTGACGATTTTCTTAACCTGATGAAACGTCGTGGTGTTGAAGCATGGGTAATTGGCAAATTCACTGATTCCGGAAGAGGCATTGCATATTATAATGGTGAGATAGTTTTTAATATTGACCTTCACTTTTTACATGAAGGCCTCCCACAGAAAAAGCTGACAAGCACCTATGCTCCGCAGTCACATCCATATCCCGGGTTTGATGATCCAGAAAATACAGCCGAACATTTTATTGCAATGGTTAAACGATTAAATACTGCAAGCTTTGAATTTATTTCAACTCAATATGACCATGAAGTGCAGGGCAACAGTGTCATAAAACCCCTTCAGGGAAAAGGGAAGGTTAACGGAAACGCAACGGTTATACGGCCTGTGCTTAAATCAACAAGGGGCGTGGCGCTATCACAGGGTTTGTATCCTTCATATAGTGATATAGATACATATTGGATGGCAGCCTGCTCAATAGATACTGCTATTCGCAATGCTGTTGCCACCGGATGCGATCTTGACAAACTTGCCTTACTTGATAACTTCTGCTGGTGTGATTCTACAAATCCGTACAGGTTAGGCCAATTAAAAGAAGCTGCTCGCGCATGTTATGATTTTGCGGTTGCTTATAAAACACCATATATAAGCGGCAAAGACAGCATGTTTAATGACTTTAAAGGTTATGATGAAAATTTTAATGAGGTATTTATATCAGTACCCCCGACATTGCTTATCTCTTCAATTGGTATTGTTTCGGATATTGCATATTGCCAGACTCTTGATTTTAAAAAAGCCGGCGACTATATCTATATTCTTGGAATTACCAGAGATGAATTAGGTGGAAGTGAATATTTAGCGTATATGGGCGAGAAGCTTTCCGGCAAAAAATATATTGGCAATACTGTCCCTCACGTTGATACCATTGTGAATACTAAAGTATACAGAGTAATTGAAAAAGCATTGCGTGAAGGCCTGGTTGCTTCAAGTATAAGCATAGAGCGGGGTGGTATTGCACTGGCCTTTGCAAAATCGGCAATGGGCGGATTACTGGGAGCAAATATTGATTTACGTGTTATTCCTCAGGAAAATATTCATCGCAATGACACGCTCCTTTTTTCAGAATCACAGGGACGAATTCTTGTGTCGATAGCTCCTGAAAATAAGTCTAAATTTGAAAAACTATGCAGCGACGTACCCTTTGCAAAAATAGGGCAGGTTTCTGATGATTCTTCTATTACAATTACTGGTTTACATGGGGAAGAAATTGTTTCAGTTTCAGTTATTGACCTGCATTCTGCATACAAATCAACTTTAAGCGAATTTTAGAGGTACCAATGGCAAAACCAAAAGCCTTAATATTAACCGGATATGGCATTAATTGTGATGAGGAAACACGTTTTTCATTTGAGATAGCAGGAGCAGATGCCACAATACTACATATAAACGATATTATTGAAAATAAATCCATCTTGAATTCTTACCAGATTTTTGCATTTCCTGGCGGTTTTTCATATGGTGACGATACCGGCAGTGGCAAGGCACTGGCAAATAAAATTAAGCATAACATGTATGACGAAATGATGTCATTTATTAACCGTGATACCTTAATGATAGGTATTTGCAATGGATTTCAGGTAATGGTTAATTTAGGAATAGTGCCAGGATTATCTAAACCCATTGGCAATGTTGAAGCTTCCCTTGAACACAATGCAACATTCAGGTTCCAGTGCAGATGGGTTGATTTGATCATAAATCCGCATTCCAACTGTGTCTTCACAAAAGGCATTGAAAGGCTCCATATTCCGGTAGCTCATGGTGAAGGCAATTTTGTGGCATCGCAACAAATTATTAATACACTTATAAAAAATAATCAAATTATAATGCAATATATAAAGCCTGATGGATCATTTGCACAGGGCCAATTTCCCTATAATCCAAATGGCTCAATTATGGATATAGCAGCAATAAGTGATACCACGGGCAGAATCATGGGAATGATGCCGCATCCTGAACGGCATATATATTTTATGCAACGGGATGACTGGACGTATGCACGTGAAATGTCAAAAAGGCAAAATAAAGAAATCCCACAATATGGTGAGGGGTTACAGATATTTAAAAATGCTGTTAATTACTACAAATAAACATCAATCAATCTGCAGTCCACATAATGACTTTGATACTATTTTCATCAGTTAATGTATAATGATTATACTTTTCATTCCAATAAAAAAAAATTAATTTGACTTTGAGTAATTTTGTTTATATTATTTCACCTGAATCTATCACATTAAAACTTACGAATAATAATCCTTTAGCAACCATTATATTTATATGATTGATTATATAACATCCTTTCTGCATGAACTTGTCTCTATTCAAATATCAATGAAAAAGCTGATTTATTTAATAACAATCTTATTGGTAATATTGGTTGCCGGGATTATATTGCTTTATTTCCAATATAATGACATTCATACTGTTGCATACAACAGGCTTTTAACTATAGCTGAAAAAAAAAGGAAGATATAAGTAGCTGGCTAGAGGATCAAACTGAGGATGCAGATTTACTGATACAATCAGGGCAGTTTAGAAACTTACTGCAAAACTATTTCACCTATAACAACCAAGAAAGTTATAATAAATTATATGAATTTATTGACTTTTATGCAAAAAACAATGACACGGGTGAAGTATTGCTGGTTAACAAAAATGGCACAATTTTATTCAGCTTACATAAATATATAAAACTATTATCGCAAGACACTTTTCAATATTTGCAAAATGCAGCTAATACTAATAAACCAGTTTTTACCGATATACACATTGATAATGATAATTTCACTTATCATATTGGTTTGATTGTTCCTATAAATCATAATTCCACTGCTAAATCAAATTATTTTATTATATTGATATCTTCTGCTCAAAACATTATTTTCCCAATATTACAAACATGGACAGGCTTTTCACAAACCGGTGAAACAATTCTGATTATTAAAGATAAACCAACG
Organism: Leptospira biflexa; assembly: GCA_020721905.1. GTDB lineage: Bacteria > Spirochaetota > UBA4802 > UBA4802 > UB4802 > UBA4802. The sequence goes on from DYLU01000004.1 coordinate 24,227, forward strand.
ATATATATATTCAAAGCGTATTTGCCGCAAAAAATTCCAGAGATCATTACAGTTAAGACAGAGTCGCTATCGCATAATAATATCATACAATTAGCAATGAACGGTTTTGAAGGCTTTACGTATGGGAAGGATTTACATGATATACATGTTGGAACCTATATTACCAGTATCCCTCAAACTCCCTGGGTTATCCTGAGCAAATCCAGTAAAGCAGAATTGTTTCAAAAATGGCATGTCATATTAACTTTATCAATCGCACTATTTATATTGAACATTATATTATTATTTTCAATAATTATTATAATGCAAAAAGAACAGCAAAGAACCTATTTTCAGGAACTATCGCAAAGAAAAGAAGAACAACTAAAAATCTATCAGATTTATAAGTATATAATACAATCTATTGGCAATGGACTTATCATCACAGATAATTCAGGGAATATTGAATTTATCAATACAACCGCGGAATTGCTGACAGGATGGCGCAATGAGGAAGCAAACGGTAAACATGTACTTGATGTTTTACATATAATTTCACAAAATAATCATACAATTTCAAAAGATAATTTATTTCAAATTATCTCTGAGGGTAAGTTCAGAGGTGAATTCAACAATAGTGTACTTATTTCAAAGTCAGACCTTGAAATACCCATTAATTATCATGGAACAATACTGAAATCAGGGGATGATCAGCATCTAGGTGCTGTCATTCTTATTGAAGATCAAACCAGGGAAAGTTTTTTAAATCTTATTAATGATATCCGGTTAAAGTTTATTAATTTCACCATTAATCATTCTAAGGATGATTTTATAAAAAATGTGCTCCATGAAATTTTAACAATAACTAATAGTCAGATAGGTTGTTATATTTCATATAAAAATCTTTATAAACAGATAACAAGTTTAACGGAATACCCCAATTTTTATAATACGTACTGTATTGATCAAAATATTGATTGTTCAGTTGATTATGAAAAAGTATGGGATGAATGTCAGAAAAACAAAAGACCCATTATGAATAACAAACATACGCAGTATTTTTATTGTGAACAGTCTACAAATGCCATAAACCATCCACGCGAATTATTTGTGCCTCTTTTCCGAGAAAATAATATTGTTGGCATAATAGGTATAGCTAACAAACAAAAAGATTATACGTATGCCGATATTTCCAAGCTGTCAATACTTTCAGATATGGTATATGAGATACTATCTCATAAAGACAATGAAGAAGCATATAGAAATTTATTTATGTTATCAAATGAGTTAGCATGTATTGCTGATTTAAAGACTACCCGCTTTCTTTTAGTCAATCCGTCTTTTTCAAAAACATTGGGATATTCAGCAGAAGAACTGACATCAGCATCCTTTCTTGAATTTATTCATCCTGACGATAAAGAAAAAACCATACAAATTGTTAATGAAAAACTTTTAAAAGGGGAAAATGTTATTACATTTGAAAATCGTTACAGGTGCAAAGATGGAAATTATGTCTGGTTAGACTGGAATTCCCATCCGGTTGCATTGCAAGGAATAACATTTGCAATAGCTCATAATATTACTGAAAGGAAAATAGCAGAAGACAAGCTAAGGGAAAATGAGAAGAAATTCCGCGAACTCTTCACACACTCCAATGATGGCATATGTTTACATGAACTTGTTTATGATGAAAATGGCAATGCTGTTAATTATAAAATATTGGATGTAAATCCGCAATATGAAAATATATTATCGTTAAATAAGGAAGATGTTATTGGCAAATTAAGCTCAGAAATATATAAAACATCCCAACCCCCATACTTTGATATATATAAAGAGGTTGCCTTAACAGGAAAATCTACAATCTTTGAAACATATTATGAACCAATAAATAAATATTTTATTATTTCTGTTTTTTCACCACAAAAAGGTCAATTTGCAACTGTTTTCAAAGATATTACCGAAATTAAATTAGCTGCAAAAAAGATAGAAGAGTCTGAAGAAAAGTTTTCTCTATTTATGAAAAATCTGCCTTTAGTTATTGTTATGCGTGATATCAAAGGCAGGTATATCTACCTGAATGAGGAATGGGAAAAAGTAATGGAATTAAAAAAAGAAGATTTCCTTGGTAAAACCCCATATGACGTTTTCCCAAAAGAAGATGCTGAAAGATTATTACAGGGTGACAGAGAGGCTATTGAAAAAGGCATAACAAAACCCTCAGAGTTTACCTTGAAACACAAATCGGGTATTAAATGGTGGATGGCAAACCGATTTGTTTTATATGATGAAAACAAAAAACCTGTTTATATTGCAACCGTTTATATTGACATAACTGAAAGAAAACAAGCTCAGGAAGCAAGAGAAAAGCTTAAAGATCAACTGATACAGGCACAAAAGTTAGAATCGGTTGGCAGATTGGCTGGGGGCGTGGCCCATGATTATAATAATATGCTGGAAGTTATACTTGGCAACGCACAGCTTGCTTTAATGCAAATCAACAGCAAAGATGATGTGAAAAATTATCTGGAAGAAATAACAAAAGCTGCTAGACGTTCTGCTGATATTACAAAACAGCTTTTGACATTTGCCCGCAATCAGATAAGTGAGCCACAAACAATTAATATCAATTCAATAATTGAAAATATGCTTAAAATGTTACGGCGCCTGATAGGCGAAGACATAGATTTACAATGGATTCTTAATGAAAATCTATGGAATGTCTATATTGACCCCGTACAACTAAATCAGATTATTGCCAATTTATGCGTCAATGCCCGTGACGCAATACAGAGCAATGGCATTATCACTATAAAAACAAAGAATGTTACTTTGGATGAAGAATATTGTAAAAATAACCCTGATTGTCTTCCCGACGATTATGTTATGCTTTCTGTAAGTGATAATGGTACAGGCATTGACAAAGAAATTATTGGTAAAATTTTTGAACCATTTTTTACAACAAAGGAAGTAGGTAAGGGTACCGGGCTTGGACTGGCAACAGTATATGGTATTGTAAAACAGCATCATGGTTTTATAAATGTATATTCAGAAAAAGGGAAAGGCAGTACTTTCAATATCTATTTTCCCAGATATCGTGGTCCTCATGAAGCTGAAAGTAGTATTATCAGTGATAGCTGGGTATATGGAAATGGTGAAACAATACTTGTTGTGGAAGATGAACCTTCACTGTTAAAAATGGTTCATGTAATGCTTGAAAGACTTAATTATACCGTCTTGTCAGCGCAGACACCTGCCGAAGCAATAAACATTGTAAAATTGAAGGGTGACTCAATTCAATTGATGATAACTGATTTTATCATGCCTATCATGGATGGATTACAACTATCACAGGAAGTTGCAACATTATCAAAGCATATAAAATTTTTGTTCATGTCAGGATATACCGATAGAATATTATTTGAAACTAATAGTAATAATAACGAAACAAATTTTTTACACAAGCCTTTCTCAATAAGCGAACTTGCAAAAAAGATATACGATGTTTTAGAAAAAAAATAACCCTTCCGTGTTTTTTACAGGAAGGGTTTATATAGTTCAAATGCAATTAAATATTTTTTAATTTAATTAAAAATTCATCTTTTTGCCTAACATATATTTCCCGGATTGTGTTTCATCAATGGTTCCATCAGGCTTATAAAATTTCCATTCGCCATTCATTTTCCCGTTTAAATATTCTCCTTCGGATTTTATTTTTCCATTTGGATAAAATTCTTTGTATGGGCCATTCAATTTATCCATTAAATATGTTCCTACCAGTTTTATGCTTTTTGTTCCTGCATAATATTCAGTCCATTTTCCATTTTTCTTAGGAGTTCCCCATTTCCCGGTCCAGGCATATGTTATCTTTTCTTTTGGATTATCATCAGGTACAGATGATGATGACATTTCCCCGGCTGGTTTTCCATCCTTTAGTACCGTGTATATACCCTTAGGAATTCCTGTTAACTGGCCATAACCTATGAGTTGACCTTTTTCATCATATAACTTTGCATTTTCACTTGTGTTATTTATCATACCACCCTGAAGAGGAAGTTCCATTATCTTTATTCTCCGTACCCGTGATGGATATAAGTAGAAATTCCATAAATCTATTTCTTTGCCGTCTTTATATTTGCCTTCCTTTTGTAACAGACCTTCTTTTGAGAAGAATTTCCAGTTACCTTCAGGTTTATCCATTATAAAGCTTCCTGTAGCCGAAACCTGTCCGTTATCAAAGTAAAATTTAAAACTACCGTTTTTCTTGTTTTCTTTATAAATACCTTCTTCTAATTTTTTTCCGTTTTCATACCATTTGTTGCACTGTCTATCCAATTGCCCTGCTTTATACCATGCTATAATTTTGGGATTTCCATTTTCATAATATTCCTGACTTCTTCCAGTTTGCTCTCCACTGGTAAATTGCTCTTCTTTCCAGATTCTGCCTGATTGATAATACCATGTTTTTATTCCTTCTATACTGCCAACTTTCATGGTAAAGCCACTCTCAGTTTTTTCCTTTACTGCATAGGTGGCTTTCCACATGACAGGTCCTTCGGGATAATACGCAATCCATTCACCAGTCTTCTGGTCCTGTTCAAAGTTGCCCTCTAAACTTTTTGCACCATTTTTATGATAATACGTCCATAATCCCTGCTGTTTATCATCCGCATACTCACCTTCAGCTAATTTTTCACCAGTTCCTTTATGATATAAAATCCATTTTCCGGTTTTCACGCCATTGGTAAAATTTCCTTCGCCTTTTAAGGATTTATCATCCCAGTAAATCTTGCCCGGGCCGTTTTTGGTTGTGCTGGTTTGCCCTTTTTTATCAGTGCTGGAACATGCGGTAAACAGCAATGCAATAGTAAGTAATGTAAATACACTTTTAAACTTCATAATTTTCTCCTTTTTTTATTTTTATAATGTGTATTATTTTTGCAATTTCAGTTACAAATAATTATCTATATATTCTACGCATTTATCCTTTTATATCTCATTTGTCAATCATTTATGTCAAGCAATATGATAAATATGCCGAAAAGTTCATAAAAGAACAATATTTTTAATATTATGAGGTGTTGATATGATGCGTTCATTGTGGACTGCTGCATCAGGGATGATAGGACAGCAATTTAATATAGATACGATATCTAATAATTTATCCAATGTTAATACAACAGGTTTTAAAAAACTAAGGGCTGAATTTGAAGATCTGATCTATCAGACAGTCCTTATGGCCGGTACACCTGCTACCGAGATAAGTGAAGTGCCAACAGGGATACAGGTTGGGCATGGCGTAAAGGTTGCAGCAACTCAGAAGCTTTTTGATCAGGGAAGTTTGCAGGCAACCGGCAATAAGCTTGATATTGCTCTTGAAGGTGAAGGCTTTTTCAAAGTGCAGCTTTATGACGGTACTATTGCATATACGCGTGATGGATCTTTTAAAGTTGATTCAAACAGGCAGATAGTTACTTCAAACGGATACTTACTGGAACCACCAATAGTGTTGCCTGAAAATTTTATTATGGAGACACTCTCTATCAGTCAGGACGGCAGAATTACTGTTAAAATTGTTGGTGATGATGAACCAATTGAAGTTGGTCAGTTAGAAATAGCCCGGTTTATTAACCCGGCTGGCTTACAGAATATTGGCGGTAATTTATACAAAACAACACCTGCATCAGGAGAAGAAATAGCAGGCCCTCCGGGAATTGACGGCATGGCACGGACACATCAGGGCTTTTTAGAAATGTCAAACGTCAAAGTTGTTGAGGAAATGGTAAATATGATTGTTGCTCAACGAGCGTATGAAATTAATTCAAAAGCAATTCAAACATCTGATTCAATGTTAGGTACTGCTATTGGATTGAAGCGATAATGAATAGAATACTTTCAACTATAATCATTTCAGCTTTGTTTCAGTCATTGCTATTTGCAGATTTGACAGTATATTTAAAGTCAAATACGTCGCAAAAAAATAATCTTACTGTATCCGATATTGCTCAGATTGATGGCGATGAAGCTTTATTAGTGACAAAAGTAAATATACCTGAAGCTGCTCTGGAAGACGGGTACATTACCAAAAACGAAGTTTATCAATTGCTGAAAGGTAGTGTTGCAGGACTTCTGGTTGTTCACGGCAGTGCAGTAAAACTGATTGTGCCGGAAAATATATCCATTGCTGATAGCTCATTGCAGGAACTATCGCCCATACAGAAAGAATTAATAATAGCTAAAGGTGATATTGTAACCGTTAAGTTAATTAAAAAATCTATTGTGATTGAGTTGATTGGTAAAGCACTCAATAGCGGTAAAACTGGTGATGAAATCAAGATTTCACTGCAAAGCGGCAAAATAGTAACGGGTAAAATAGTCAATAATGGTGTAGAGTGTTATCTATGAAAAAATTTTTACTTGCAATAATTTTCACTATGATACCTGCCGTTTATGCAGATACTATCTGGAAAGATAAAAATATCTATACAGCTCAGGATACAATCAAAGTTGGTGATATTTTTACCGTCGCTATTACCGATATTTCGCAGATGCGTTTTACTCTGACACTTGCCAATAATGATTCGTTCACTGTAACATCAACTCCTGATGGCAATATTACGCCGTTTCTTCCTCAGGTTAATGCAAATAAAAAGGCTACAAAAAATAACAGCACTAATCTTCAGCATCGCGGGAATATTACTTTGCATATTGCGGCAACTGTGCAGCAGCGTCTTGAAAACGGGAATTTCAGAATTTCTGGTACCAAAACATTCTCATTCAGTGGCGTAACAACAGTATTTAATGTTACCGGCATTGTTAATCCAGCTGGAATAAAAGGTGGTACTATTAATTCCAGCGATATTGCTAATTTAGTATTGCAGATACAGGGCGTAAAGGAAGGTGTGCAAATTATCCGTCAACCATTGAAAGAAGGTGAAACTGCTTCGCCAGCGTTGACCGAACAGGAAAAGCAGCAGATCATTATTCAATATTTGCAAAGAATTTTGGGTGAGTTGACACAGCAATGATGAATAAAGTATATAAAATAATTTTCTCCATAATTACAGTAATATTTTTCATTTCACAAACTTTTGCAGAAGTCCCGGTAAAAATCAAAGACCTTGTTGCCATTGATGGATTAAAAGAAAATCAGGTATATGGTTATGGTCTTGTTATTGGTTTACAGGGTACCGGTGATAGCAAAGTTAAATTAACGCAGAGTTCATTGTCAAATGTACTCAAAAACTTAGGGCTTAATGACGAAAATATTAATTCTAAAAATATTGCAGCTGTCCTTGTAACTGCAACTCTTCCACCGTATGTCAGGCTTGGTGACAGGATTGATGTTACTGTTTCCTCCATTGGCGATGCAAAATCACTGGAAAATGGTGTTTTATTACAATCAGCATTAAAAGGTGCTGATGATAAAACCTATGTTGTTGCACAGGGTGTTATTTCAATTGCTGGTGATAAGCGTAAAGGGGCAACTATTGGCAGGATAGTGTCGGGTGGCATAGTTGAAAAAGAAATTCTGCCTGATATAGTTAAAGACGGTAACATTAAGTTTTCGCTTCTTAATTTTGATTTTTCGGTTGCAAAAGAAATAAAAACTGCTATTGAAAAAAAATATCCCGATTCAAAGCCAGTAATAGATAAAGGTTTTATTCAATGCACTCTTCCGCAAAATGTTACTGTCACAGATTTTATAGCCGATATAGAAAACATTGAGATAGTACCTGTATATAGTGCACGAGTGGTAATTAATGAACGAAATGGTACCATTGTGATGGGCGGCGATATCCGTGTTTCTCAGGCGGTAATAAGCAAGCAAGGGGTAACAATAACTATTGAAGAAACACATAAAAAAGGGAGTATGTATTTATTGAAAGATGCTGCAACTGTCAAAGATTTAGTTGATTCATTGAATTACATTGGTATGAGTACACAGGATATTATCGTAATTTTAAAGGCAATGAAACAGGCAGGATGTCTGCATGCAGAGTTGATAGTTCAGTGAGGCTGGCATGGATTCAACAATAAAAAATATAATCGAAAGTCAGAAAACCGTACAGTCTATTAATAAGCAAAAAGATATTGAGCACAAATTACATAATAACTCTACTGGATTCAAATCCATGCTTGATGAGGCAATGGCTAAAAACAACGATAAGCCTGTTGATAAAAAGCTTATGGATGTGTGCATTGAAATGGAATCATTATTTGTATATCAGATGCTTAAAGAAATGCGAAAAACAGTTCATAAAGAAAATGATTTATTGCATGGCGGGATGGCGCAGGAAATATTTGAGGATATGCTTTACAATGAATATGCCCTCCAGATGTCAAAAACAGCACATTTTGGACTGGCCAAAACATTATATGAACAGTTAAGCCAGAAGTAATAGTATTTTTCACGTTACTTTCTTTTACAAGAAAAATTGACTTAAAACCAGTATAAGCAAAAAATATTGTCTAAAAAAATAAACCAGTAACTTCCACTATAACTAATTGACAAAATATAATTATTAATTACATTCGTTTAAACTTTTAAACAAGGGTTATCTATGCATTTATTTGAGCTTTTTATTGGCTGGCGTTATCTCAAAGCAAAAAAATCTCAGGGATTTATTTCATTCAATACATTCCTTTCTATATTTATCGTTTCTATTGGTGTTTTTGTCCTTATTGTTGTGATGTCCGTCATGACAGGTTTCCAGAGTCAAATACGGGATAAAATTTTAGATGTTGATGCTCATATCACCATAAGCCGATACTATGCTGATACTGATAGTGAAGGAATAGACAATTACAGGGAACTATCGGATAAAATTAAAAATGTTAAACAAATTAAAACAATAATGCCATTTGTTCAGGGGCAGGGTCTTGTTCGTGTAAAATCGTATATATTCCCTGTTGCAATTCGTGGATACGGCAATCCTGGTGAAGTTCCCAAAGATATTACAAAGTTTATAACTGCTGGCGAAAGGGAGTTCAAAAGTACTACTTCAATAGCAATTGGCGAAGAGATGGCTTTCAATTACAATCTCAGGCTTGGTGACTACATTGAAATTATTGTACCAAAAGGGCGTTTGACTGCACGGGAAGGGATCACTCCCGGTATTGGCCGCTACCGAATAGCTGCATTTTTTAAAACTGGTTATTATGAATTTGATACTAAACTTATAATTATGACAATACCACAAACACAACGGCTATTTGGCATTGGTAATATTGTGAGCGGGCTTGCAATAAAACTTTTTGATGTGTACGATATGGACAGGATAGCTTCTAAATTGCAGGATATCATTGGCTATGATTTTCAGGTTATTACAGCTGAACAACAGAATCAAAACCTTTTTTATGCTCTCCGTCTGGAAAAACTAATCATGACAATAATTTTATTTTTAGTAATCATTTCTGCTTCATTTACCATTATGGGTACTCTTGTCATGGTTGTTATGGAAAAACGCAAAGCTATTGGAATTTTAAAAACAATGGGGGCACAGCCTTATTCAATCATGATAATCTTTATTCTTGAGGGTTTTTTTATTGGGCTTATTGGTGCCATTATTGGAGTTATTACCGGCCTTGCAACAGCAATAAATTTAGAGGCTATTATCCACTGGGTTGAAAGCGTTATTAATAGCATAATGTCCTGGATATATATAACATTTGATTTGGGTGTATTTTATCCAGTGACACTGGTGCCCAAAAATGTTTATTATATTGATTCACTGCCAACTCAGATTCAGCCTGAATTTGTCATGCTTGTTGCCATACTGGCAATTTTTATTGCCACAGTTGCTGCCATTTTGCCTTCATGGCATGCATCAAGACTGCATCCGGTTGAATCAATACGGTATGAATAAAGATAGGGATTATAGTATGATTCAGAGCATTAATTCAGATAACACTATAATAAAAACTGAAAACCTGTTTAAACAATATGGATACGGCACAAATTCCATAACAGTACTAAAAAACATCAGCATTAGTATTAATAAAGGGGAGATAGTTTCTGTTATGGGACCTTCAGGTGCAGGCAAATCCACATTGTTGCATATTATTGGTTGCCTTGACACATTCCAGGGTGGCAGTGTTCAGATATTGCATCAGGATATTTCCCCATTTTCATATGATGAATTATCGGGTTTCAGAAATAAACATATTGGTTTTATATTTCAGATGCATAATCTTATGCCTGAGTTTACAGCATTAGAAAATGCCATGATGCCTCTTTTAATTAAACGCCAATCGTATACAAAAGCTAAACAGAAAGCATTTAAGCTCCTGGAGCATTTTGGTGTAGCCGATAGGGCCAACCACAGACCATCCGAATTATCTGGTGGTGAATGCCAGCGTATTGCTGTAGCACGAGCGCTTATAACAGAACCTGATATTATATTAGCTGATGAACCAACCGGAAATCTTGACAGGAAAAATTCTGATATATTAATTGAACTTCTTTTAAAGAATTGTGTTGAGGAGGGTTCCACAGTTGTTATTGTTACTCATGACCAGTATATTGCTTCCAAGACTCAAAGGGTAATTACTCTGATTGATGGCACGATACAAACTGATGTGAATAATTAATATAAGGATGTAAGTATGAAAATTGAATTTGTAGGCGGATCACGAACAGTAACCGGTTCATCGTTTATTGTTAAAAATAACAATTTCACTGTAATGGTGGATTGTGGAATGTTTCAGGGTACACGGGAACTGCGTGAACGAAATTATTTAAATCTTATTTATGCACCACAACAAATTGACTGTTTGCTTTTAACACACGCACATATTGACCATAGCGGTTTAATTCCAAAATTGGTTAAAGAAGGCTTTACAAAACCAATCTATGCAACCAAAGCCACGTGTGAATTAGCAACCATAATGCTTCCTGATAGTGCCCATATTCAGGAACAGGATGCTGAGATTATAAATAAAAAAAGAAAAAAAATTGGCCGTGAATTCATTCAGCCCATTTATACTTCAGAAGATGCAAAACAGAGTTTGCAGTATTTTCATCCAGTAAATTACCATGAAACTATATCAATTCATCCTCAGATTAAAGCACGATTTTATGATGCAGGACATATACTGGGATCGTCGTTTATTGAAATGCACGTACAGGAAAACAACAAAGAACAGGTCATCATTTTTTCCGGTGACATTGGACAAAAAAATCAGGCAATAATCAAAGATCCTGAATTACCGGAATATGCTGATATTCTACTTATTGAATCAACATACGGTGACAGATTGCATAAAAGCAAGGAAGACACATATAATGAACTAAAACATGTTATACTTGATTCGTACAATAAAAAAGGCAACATTATCATTCCTGCATTTGCCATTGAACGAACGCAGGAAATACTGTATACCATAGCTCAGCTGGTAAAAAAAGGTGAAATACCACCAATACCAGTATATTTAGACTCGCCACTTGCTACATCAGCAACTGAGATTTTTATTAATAATCAAGATTGCTTTGATGAAGCTATGATTAAACTTCTTAAATCAGGTGATAATCCACTTGATTTTCCCAATCTTCATTTTGTACAAACCGTGGAAGAATCCAAATGGTTAAATACCAATGCTAAGGGTGCTATCATTATTGCTGCCAGTGGTATGTGTACAGCTGGCAGGGTGAAACATCATCTTTTAAATAATCTTTATAAACCTGAATCCTCTGTGGTATTTGTTGGCTATCAGGCTCAAGGTACATTGGGTAGACACATCATTGATGGTGCTAAACTTGTAAAAATATATGGTGAAAATGTTGCTGTCAGAGCAAAGATATACACCATTGGCGGATTTTCCGCACATGCTGATAAAGAAGGTTTACTTGAATGGATGAGTCATATTAAAAATCCTGATCTTAAAGTTTTTGTAATCCATGGCGAGGAAACATCATCAACAGTTTTTGCGGATGAAATCCGCAAACGATTTGGATACACCGTTTATGTACCTCACTGGGGTGAAATAGTTGACCTGCATACTATGAAATCTGAATATGCACAATACAGTCCCATTGAAAAAACAGATAATATTGAATCCGAAATTGACAGGATTTCACATCTTCTTTCTACTATAAAATTACGGTATCAGAAAGCTAAGGAAGAGGGCAGAAGAATTAATTGGTCACAGGTGGAAAATGATATTTCAGATGTAAGAGAACTCGTTACAATGATCAATGATGAGTTATAATTTTATATGTGTACACTGCCTACAAACAACATCAGCAGTGTACACTCAATGACATTATTCATATACCTTTTCTTCAACCTGATCAGCTCCCGGGGCATCCTGCTCAACATCACGAATATTTTCTTTTGAAATCACTTTGAAGTATTCCTTATACCACTCATTCTGGATTATTAAATCCATTATCTCATTAGTACCAACCCATATCATTGAAAGCCTTATATCGCGCACAATTCTTTCAATTGGATATACATTGGTATACCCAATGCCACCCATAACCTGCATACAATTATTGGCAATGGTCCAGGCTGATTCCGTTACAAACTTTTTGGACTGGGATACCATGCGTCGTACCCTTCCTGGATGTACTTTACCTGAATCTATTGCCAGGGCTGTACTATATACCAGTGAGCGTATTGCATCAAGTAACATCACACTATCGGCCACTTTAAATCCTACTGCTTCAAAATTAGCTATAGGCTGGCCAAATGCTTTACGCATTGATGTGTAGCGTGTTGCTATTTCTATTGCCGGGCGTACACTGCCAATTGTCATTGCTGCCGTACCTAATCGCTCAGGAATCATATTTCGTACAAATACTTCAAAACCACCATTTATCCCATTGAGTGCATATCGTTCAGGCACTCTTACTTCATTTAAAATTAAACGTCCAGCTCCTCCGCCACGTACTCCCATCAATCCATATATATATTTTGTCTCAACACCTTTTATTCTTGGCACCATAAAACATGTAAGCCGTTCATGAGGATTACCTTCATGATTTGTTACTGCATATACCATGAACCAGTCAGCTCCTTCAGCACCAACAATGAATCGCTTTTGACCTGTAATAATCCAATCACTGCCATCTTTTTTAGCGATAGTTGTTGCGCCAAAAAAATCAGACCCTCCACGCGGTTCAGTCAAACATTCCGCTGCATACACATCACCTTTAAGTAAAGGTACAACCACTTCCTGTTTCAATTCCTCATTTCCAAACTCTACAATCGCATCACAAACAATGTCAGCACCAACACCCCACAAGCAGGCCAGTGAGTAGCTTGCAACACCAATTTCTTCAGCCACTATACAATCATCCACCCATTGAAGCCCCCGACCACCATACTTCTTTGGCAACCGTATTCCCAACAGATTCCTTTTACCTGCTTCTTTCAAAAATTCTTTAGGGAAATGTATTTTTTCTGAGTCCATATCAAGTATCATTTCCCGTGGAACCCACTTAACAAAATCACGTGCTTCATTTCGTAATTTTAGTTGTTCATCAGTCATAATAAAATCAAACATGATATTCCTCCTTTAGTGTAATACAATTTTCTTCTTAATTATATTGATTATTTTACATCTTTATATTGTTCTCTTAATTTATATTTCATCACTTTACCACTTGGAGTGTATGGTAAATTTTCAACAAAGAAAAATTGTTTTGGTATTTTGTATTTAGCTAATTTGTCACTAAGAAAATCTATAATTGATTCTTTTGTCACATTACTATCCTGATTTTTTATAATAAACGCTGCAACAGTTTCACCCCATTCAGGATGTGGCAATCCAATTACAGCAACTGCGGTAATACCCGGCATTGTAATAATAACATCCTCTACTTCTTTTGAATAAACATTTTCCCCACCTGTAACTATCATATCCTTTATTCTATCAACAATAAATAAATAACCATCATCATCTATTCTTGCAACATCACCTGTTTTATACCAATCGCCTTCAATTGCTTCTTTGGTTGCATCAAGGTTTTTATAGTACCCTTTCATCATGCTATCGGATCGCAACCATATCTCACCAGTTTCACCAGGTTTTGCGTCTTGTCCATCATTCTTAATTATCCTGATGTCACAGCCAGGTAATCCAAATTTGCCTATTGAACCAGCTTTTTTAATCTGCTCCTTTGGCAACAAAACAGTACCGGTGGGTCCAGATTCGGTCATACCATACACTTGATAAAAATTACTTGTTTTATACTTTTCCATAAGCATTTTAGCAACATCGGCACTGATAGGACCACCACCATATATCCATGCTCTCATTGATTTCAAATCGAAAGAGTCAAAATTTGGTATTAATTGAACTGGCATTGTATAAGAAACAGGTGCTCCAAAATATATTGTACATTTTTCATTCTGAATTGCCTGTACAAAATGGACAGGATGATATTCCCTCAGCAATACTGTTGTACCTCCTACATATTGAATACCTGCGAACCAATTATTTAAAGGAGATGAATGCCATATTGGCATAGCCATCAATAATATGTCATCAGCATCCATCTTTGTTGCAATAACGGCAGTTATTCCAGCCATTACAACATTACGATGAGTATGAAGACATCCTTTAGGCTTTCCGGTGGTGCCAGAGGTATAAAGAATTTCCGCATAATCATCATCATTGACTATTACTTTTTTTGGTACTTTGTGTGAATTAATATTTTCACCAAAATATGCATATACACCAGCTTTTGAATCCAAACTTATTTTTTTAACGTTAGTTGTAATTTTATCTGCAACACCAGATAACGAGCCATCAAATAAAAATATTTTCGATTCACTGTGATCTAATATATAATCAGTCTCTAGAGCCATGAGTTTATGATTAATTGGAACAGCTGTAGCACCTGCAAACCAACTACCAAATAAAGCTATTACAAAATCAGGCGTATTCTGACTCATTATTGCAATTTTATCGCCTTTAACAATACCTTGAGATTGAAAAAATGCTGCAGCACTTAATGACATATCAAGGACATCCTGAAATGTGTAATTTTTACCATTATACCGTAAACAATATTTCCCTGGGTGTTTTCTGGCATTACTCTCTAATAAGTTTGTTAATTTCATAATAAACCTCCAAATATAACAATTTGTTATATTTCTGTTATATTTGTTATATTTGTCAACCACTTTATTAAATTTTTTACTTGATTATTATTAAAATATTAATTTCATTAAACGTAAATTAACCAAAATTTAAGAAATTCCATGGCTTTAAAACAAATAGGAAGAAAAATACAATTAGCCAGAGAAGAAAAAGGTATTACTCAGCTTGAGCTGGCCAAAATGCTTGGTATAACACAGGCTGCATTGTCCAATTATGAATTAGGCAAGCGAAGAGTATATTTTCATCAGATTGAATTAATAGCCGAGCATCTTGAAAAACCAATTTCATACTTTCTTGATGATGAATCCATGTTAGAAGGTTATGAAAATATAATTAATGATGAAATGATAGAGCTTATTACCAGTAAGATGAAACAATTAAACAGGAAAGAATTGTTACAATTAGATCAATTTATTGATTTTCTTCATTGGAGAAAAAACAATGAGTAATATAGTGTTACCTCATGATCTTGATAAATCGTTACATGAATGCATACAATTGCTTGAATCACAATCTTCTGTAATAAATGATTTACCTCCTCTGGAACGTGCGCTGGCATATTATTCAATATACTATAAACATAAATTACATGTATTATTATTACATGAAGAATACGGCGGTTTGTCTGCATCATTTGGCCATGCTGGTGCTATTGTTGAAAAACTTGCATATAATTATTATAATACGTTACCTACATTACTAACAACTATACACTGCAATGAACTCATAAAGTCGTTTGCATATAAAAACAAAAAGGAATGGCTGCTTAATGCTGTTAGCAATACACAAAAGCCACTGGCTTTTTGCTTAACCGAAGAACAGGGAGGTTCGGATATAACATCCATTCAAACCACTGCTATAAAAAAAGATACTAAAATCTTAATTAACGGGAAAAAAGTAATTGTTATCAATAGTGGTATAGCCTCTTACTATTTTGTGATAGCTCAAAGCAGCAAAAAGGGCAGGGCAGGGTTGAATGCTTTTCTTATTCCTGAAACTGCCGATGGCATTTCATTTGAAAAACTTGATGTATCTTCATTTTTGCATAGTGTTATAGGTTCTGTTAGTTTTAATAATGTTACAATTGATAGCCAATACCAGATTGGCGATGAAGGGAGCGGCTATTTTTTACTAACTGAAATGCTCGATAAAGGCAGGCCTCTTGTGGCAGCATGCTGTGTTGGTGCAGCTCAACATGCACTGGATATTATTATTAAACATGCAAAAACAAGAAAGCAATTTTCCAGATATCTATTTGATTTCCAGGGAATAAGTTTCCCCATAGCTGAATTTGAAACGCGATTGCATGCGGCACGTTTATTATACCAGGATGCTTGTAAAAAAATAGATAATAATGAGCCGTTCACAAAGGAAGCTTCAATGGCAAAATTCTATGCCAGTAGATTATTTATTGATATTACTAATTTTGGGATGGATATGTTGGGTTACAGGTCAATTATTGATACAAGTGAAATGAAGCAATTAAACGATTTTGCAAAAACAATGATGTTTATTGATGGAACTGAAAATGTACAAAAGATGATCATTGCATCGTTACTATAATAGCCTTGTTATGAAAATATCTTAATGTCATTATCTACTATGCTCTAATACCTAATTTTCAATGTAGTGTATATTTTCATATTTACCAAAATAAAACAGGTGTTTTTTTATTTCCTTTAATCGCAAAATAAATTTATATGGCGCCTGATGATCGTTAGCTATACCCCAATCATTTATCATCTTGTTTAATGGAACAGGTTGTATGCGCCTTCCATATTTATGTTCTAATTGCACATCCGGTATGTTGTATATCAGTATTGGCATAACATTATAATCTGGAGTTATCATGTTGTTATGTTTTGTAAGTGTTAATGTGACAATAAGTCCTTCACGTGTACTGCATTCAACTCCAGTGTCAATATCTAAATGTGTTGAAGACTGATTTGCTATAAAATTTCCAAGACTATAAAATACTGTACATATACGCCCATCTAACGTTGTAAGTTGTTCAACAGGCTGTATGATATGAGGATGATGACCAATAACGCAATCAACACCGGCATTACAGTATTTTTGAATAAGCATTTTATCCTGATATGATGGTTTTGTAGAATATTCTTTTCCAATATGTGCTATCATAACTAAAAAGTGGGTCTTTTTTTTTATTGTTTCAATATCTTTTAGAACCTTTTCAGTATTGTAGAAATCATTAATAAAAATTTTATTTTTATGTTTTACAGAAAGATTATAATTCAAAACTCCTGTATAGGCAATGAAACCAACTTTTATCGTGTTGCCAGTAATTATGCCATTTAGCTGGTTATCCTGTTTTTTGTATATTCCTGCTCCTATATATTGTATGTTCTTTGATTCGAGCATTTTTATTGTTGAAATAACGCCTTCAAAACCCTGATCTAATATATGATTATTAGCTATATTAACAATATTGATATTGACATTTTTGAAAGCGTCCAACACTTGTGGTGAACAATTAAAAATCATTGGTTTGCTTTCAAATGGTGGCGCAATAGGAAATTCCATATTTGCAATGACATAATCTGAGTTAGTGAGCTCAGTCTTAACTTTTTCAAAAAGTATATCAAAACCACCATTATTAATAGATTTCTTTGTTTTTGGTTCAATTATATTATTTCTATAAGCAAATGATTTTACAGGACCATGCATAATGACATCGCCGGTAAATGTGACAGTTACAGTATCATTTGTCTTTGCATGTATTGTAGAACAACAATTAATGGTAACTGATAAAATTAATATAAAACATATCTTTTTCACTGCAAAATCCTGTAATAAAATATTAGCAGATATGTATCGCACAAATTAATAATAGATACATTATAATATTTTTTATCAGCCATATACCGTAATGGAAATAATTTTTCAATAAACATTTTTTACGGTTAGTGAAAATGTATTGAGTTAATGCTGAATATATTTTGTTTGTTCATAATTTTACTCATAAATAAGCTATAAATAATCAATAATTGTTTAGAATTAAGAATCTATTTGTATTTTATACTTCAATATTACTTCCGATAAGATATATTATGTCACATTAGAAATTCAATGCATCAAATAAATTTAAAAATTGTAAACATACCAAAATTACACAATATTATTGTATATTGCTATTATTCACTCTTTTTACTCATAATTTTTACTTAAAATTCTTATATTCAATTTCTTTAATTTCAGACAGACAATTAGCTAAAAATTTCTGCCATTCTTCTTCAAAAACGCTTCCAAATGAAGTTGAAAGCCAGTCATTTATAATTTCAAATGCATGATTTGCAGGTGTAAGCCATTCAGCCAGAACCAATACATTGGCATTATTAATTGCTGAAGCTTTTTTAGCTTCAAACGAGTTGGTGCAATGAACTGCATATACCCCTTTAAATTTATTTGCGACAATTGCACTGCCAGCACCTGTACCACATATTATAATGCCCTTTTCATATTTTCCCTGTGAAATTAACGAAGCTACATTGGCAGCTGATATATGGTATGGCACAAAATGCTCTTCATCCTTCATCCCAACATCTTCAACAGTATGACCTTGTTTTATCAAATAGTCTATAATAGATCGTTTCAGTTGCAATCCAGCTCTGGTAGATCCAATGACAAATTGCATATATACACCTCACATATCATTGTAATTATTTTTTAGATTTCACAAGCTCTTTACTGGCATTTACTATATGCTCTACATTAAATCCATGCTTATTGAGTAGATATTCCTCTGTAGCAACTTCACCAAAGGCATCTTGTATACCAAGTCGCTTTACTTTTACCGGAAGTTTTTCACTTAATACTTCACACACGGCTCCGCCCAATCCTCCAATAATATTTTGATTTTCTACAGTTACCACACAACCAGTTTTCTTTGCTGATTGTATAAGTAAGTCTTCATCAAATGGTTTTATTGAACTGTAATGAAGATGTTCGGCTTTAATCTTTTCCTTGTGTAATTCCCGCACAGCAATAACTGCTAAATGAGTGGTATAACCGGTAGTTATAATTGTAATATCACTGCCTTCAGAAACTACTGTTGCTTTTTTTGGATCAAATGTAAAGTTTTCATTAAACACTACTGGCATTTTGGGCCGCAACAATTGCATATAGGTTGGTTGATGATGCTGTGCCATATACTTCATAACAGCACGAAGGTCATATACATCACAGGGGCTGTATACATGCATATTGGGCATGGCACGCATAATTGCTAAATCCAGAAAATCCATATGTGTGCCCCCGTTTGGTCCCTGAGTAATGCCAGGTGCAGTTCCCACTATCTTTACATTGGTATTGGCATACGCCACACTGATGGTAATCTGATCATAAACCCTTCGTGATGCAAAGCAGGTAAAACTTGCACAAAATGGGATCTTCCCTTCCCGTGCTAAACCCGCAGCAAGTCCTATCATATTTGCTTCAGCTACTCCTACGTTGATAAAATTATCTGGATGGGCAGTAGATACAGCTGGATTTGTTCCTGAAGCCTTGCTTAAATCAGCTTCCAGGCATAAAACATTTTTATCCTGTTCCATCAATTCGCATAATGTTAATCCATATACTGCCCGCATTTCCATATCCTGATAGTCCATTTATTTTCTCCTTAAATAAATGTAGAAATTATTTTTTAATTACATTTCATAGGGAACATGACATTTGTTCTTATTAAAAAATCAATATGGTAATTGCTTTGTATAACCTAATCCTTTCATATACTTTTCATATGCATCTTGATTATTAATTTTTACATTATGGCTGGCTACTTTATTTTCAACTTCTGCATTACCTTTTCCTTTTATTGTATGAGCAATAATCATTGCTGGTTTCCCTTTTACTGCAATTGCTTTATTAATGGTAGAATATATGTCATCCCAGTTATGTCCATCCATCTCAAATACCTCAAAATTGAATGCACGCCATTTATCGGCTAAGGGCTCAAGTGTAATTACTTCATCAGTTTTTCCATCAATCTGCATTTTATTGTAATCACAAATTACAACAAGATTATCCAGTTTATTATGCCCTGCAAACATAGCTGCTTCCCATATCTGCCCTTCATTGCTTTCCCCATCGCCAATAATACAGTAGACGTTATATGACTTTTTATTTAGTTTAGCAGCATACGCCATACCGCAAGCACATGACAAACCCTGTCCTAATGAACCAGCAGTCATATCCACGCCTGGTGTTTTATTGTGATCAACATGGCTTGGTAAATTTGTTCCGTTCTGGTTCAATGTTTTAAGCCATGACTTTGGGAAAAATCCTAAATATGCAAGTACCACATATAAAACCGGTCCGGCATGCCCTTTCGATAGCACAAACCTGTCTCTATCTCCCCATGAAGGATTATCAGGCTTAATATTCATGATACCATAGTATAGCGTGGTAACTATCTCCACTAAACTCAATGAACCACCTAAATGTCCCGAACCGGCTCTGCATATCATGTCGGTTATTACATATCTGAATTCTTTTGCAAGGTCTTCTAATTGTTGTGCTGTCATTGTACTCATGAATTCCTCCATAAACAGTAACTATCGCATAAAATAAATTTTTTACATTTTACTTTTTAAATAAAACGTTTACCAGGTTATGATGTTACATAAAGAACCAAAAATTAAAAAACTGATTGTGACACATATAGACGAAACGATGGTCATATATATGCCCGGCTTTACCATATCTGCAATGGTGAAATATCCTGCCGTATAGGGAATAACAATCGTTGGCGTTGATGTTACCAGTATAAAAGAAAGCGATGATGTCAATCCGGCTGGTATTGCAACCAGTGAAGGATCAACCCCTATAGTGCCAGATAATGCTATGAGTAACGGTACCATGATGATGCCAGTTACTGTATTACTTGAAAACATAACTTTTATAATAGAAACTCCAAGGACTACTATAAAAACCATAATAACCGGATGCAATA
Source organism: Leptospira biflexa (assembly GCA_020721905.1). Taxonomy (GTDB): domain Bacteria; phylum Spirochaetota; class UBA4802; order UBA4802; family UB4802; genus UBA4802. The sequence goes on from DYLU01000004.1 coordinate 45,291, forward strand.
GATTAAGATTTTTAAATAGTACCCATGCAAGCCACCTGGCCAATCCCGTTTTGTATATTGTTGTTCCCAGTGCCAATCCTGAAACAATTAAAATAATTGCTCCCCAGTTAATAGAATGTTCAACCTTATTCCAGCTTAGCTGTGCAAACGGCGGCAAAAACAAACAACATGCAACTGTTATAGCAACAAAGGACATGGTTATAAACTGTAAAGATGGGAACAGATTATGCAATACAGGTTCAGCTATCCATAACACTATTGTTATTATAAACAATATACCAATGATTATATCATTTGATGGGATATGTATTTTTTCATTTTGCTCAGTATCTGTATGTAAACTTACCTTCTCTATATTAAAGGTTTTTATAAGTATAAACCATGCAAAAGGCAGCATTAACAGTGCTGCTGGAAAACCAATAACCATCCATTGTGCAAATGATAGATCAATATGCGCTAGATCCTTTAAAAAACCAATAGTAAGCGGGTTAGCGCCCGAACCGGCAGGTGTTGTAATGCCACCTATTACCGGTCCCCAGCCACAGGCAATCATCATTGCTTTACCGTAATTATCTTTCAATGGTTCTATATGTGCTCGCTTTAATATTGAAACTGCAAAAGGCAACACCATAGCAGCAGCAGCCATTTCGGTCACAAATCCCGCTAATATTATCCCAATAACAAGAATAATAAAAATCAATGTTTTAGGTTTTGTACAATATCGTTTATAAAGTTTTTGCGTTATTATTGTTATGAAGGATGTTTCATTAACGATAGCTCCAATTATCATAACTCCAATAAAAAAGATAATAACCTGATTTCCAAATCCATCCTTTACCAGATCAGGAAGATCTGCACATCCCGCTATAACCAGTAACGAAAGGGAAAATAATCCTGTAATAGCAAATGGCATTATCTCAGTTACCCATGCTATGACTGCAAACGCTAATACCGCCAGAGAATATTTACCCTGAGTTGTTAATTGTATAGTGTCCCTGCCGGTATTTTGCAAATATTCAATTGGCAACAACGCAATTGTTAAAGCAATCCCAATAGCCAAAAACAGATAGAGCATTTTTTTGTGCGATAGTTTCATAGTATTGAATTTACCGTAATTATGTACAATAAATCGATAACGATATAATATGTCAATTGCAATTTACAATAATATTGCAGTATAATAGTATGTTTTATCAAAATTATATCTTATTACATCGCCCTCTTCACACATAGCTTCAAGATGGGTATATGTTTCTGACAGTGACAAATATAAATCAAGTACCAGATTTATCCCTTTAAGATTTTTGAATACCTGTCGTGCCAGTCCATAAACGGTATAATCGTTGTTCAATAATAAATTATACATGCGCTTCTTTCGTAATTGATATACTTTATGATATTTCAATATCAAGCGATTCAATTTTTCCTGAAAAGGTTCGCCATGTGCCGGGAAAATGTACTGTGGGCTTAATTTTTCAATCTTTTTCAGTGAAGTATGAAAGATGGCATGACTTTGGGCAACTGGAAATGATGTATTTGGTTCAAAACCTGCTAAAATAATTGGCTTTACACCCGGTACAATATGATCACCAGAGAATAAAAAACCTTCTTTTTCAATGTACAAACACATAGCTCCTTTAGAATGCCCCGGAGTTAAGATTAATTGTGCATTATAGTTACCAACCTGTAATGAACATTCATCATCCATTATTTTGCGGGTAACAGTCACGCTATGACCCATTGATTTAAATATTAAATCAAGAAATGCCAATGGTACTATTAATGACATTGGTATGCCCATTGTTTGAATGAATTCCAACATGGAAGAAGGTTTATCGTAAATCCCATCTTCTATTCGTTTAGCATCTGCATGGTGAGCTATTACTTCACTATGTTTATTTTTTTTAGCAATGGCGTATGCTGCTCCATAGTGATCAACATGCCCATGAGAAAGAATAATCTGATGAATATCAGAAAATTGTAGCCCCAATTCTTTCAATGCACCTCGTAATAATCGCCACGTCCAGAATATCCCGGTATCAAACAGCGTATTAACCTCTCCCTTAAAAAGATAAACATTAATATATGGAGGGTAACCAGGAAGCGGTAATGAAATTCTGTAAATAAGATTATTAATCTGTGAAATTTTATATGAAAGCTTCAATGGCATCCTGTAATTAATCAATAATTTAACACTAATATATCTAACTTTACTTGTAATTCCTTTAAAAATTATTATAATTGATAGTGTACCTGCTTTTATATTATGCAATTGATAACATTTGCGAAATTATAAATTCCTGAATGTAAGAAATTTTTAAAATTTATAGCTGTCAATTATTTATTTTGAAAAATAATATATCGTGAATACCATTAAATCATTATGGGAAACGGCTAAAATTATTACAATGGCTACTGAAGCAGCAAATGGTGAATATGAAGTACAATGGTTATATAATACTCTTGTTATAGCTATTGGTTCAAAAAAAAATGGGAAAAATTTAATTTTTTAATTGCAATTTATATGATGTCTTTTATTGCGTCAAAAATAGTTTTGAACTGTGAATATTCCCTGTAAAAAACAGGTGGCTGCCCTAAAGGAGCATCAACCTTAATCCATCCATCGTTATATTTTTTCCCTGACCACATATGCACCCATGTATCCTGTGGAAGATATACTTTCCAATTCTTTCTACCTCTTTTGTATACAGGTGCTACCAGCAAATCGCGACCCAGTAAAAATTGATACTGCAATGAATGAAGTTTTTCATCATCAGGATAATGGATGTAGGGATGGCGCATCAATGGTAATCCATCAGTATGATACTCATCCTTACAATGCTCAAAATATGGTTTTAATGCAGTATGGACTTTCGTCATTTTTGCTAAATGCTGCAAAGTCTCTGTATCACTGTCAAATTGCCAGTTTACATCAGGTCTATTGCCTTCGTGTGTCCTCATTACTGCTGTAAATGCACCCAACTCGGCCCAGCGCATAAAAAGCTCTTTACTTCGTTTAATCCAGCCTAACGTGGTATATCCGCCAATATCAGAATGAAAATACCCAACCCCGCAAAATCCTGATGAAATGGCAGCAGGTATCACTGAAGCCAATCCATCATGTATACTCCAGTTAACAAGCTGATCCCCCGCCCACAACAACGTGCTGTATTTAGAAGTGCCGGTATACCCTGCCCGCGTAAAAAACACTATCTCATTCAGTTTACCTGTTTCTTCTAATGCTTCATAATTGACACGAGCCCACTCTGCAGGATATTTGTTGTGATACAATTCAGCTGATTCCCCTGAATAAAGCTTTACGTCAGTTTCCAGGTATTCACCAAAATCGGCCATCCAGCCACCAAGACCAATACCAATCATATGTTCTTTAATAACATTTTTAATCCATTCCCGCGTTTGGGGATTAGTGAGGTCCAAAGTGCCAGCAATTATTCCAGTGGTATCAAATGTTCTTACTGTACCATCCTGATTTTGTACTAAATACCGTTTTGAAACAGCCTCTTTATACAGGTCACCTTCAGAATTTAAAAAGCAGTTGATATACCCCAAAAATTTTATATTTTTGTGCGATAGTTCCTGAATAAACTCCGGCAGATTGTGATACAAATCTTCATTATATTTCCAGTTCCAGAAAAGCCTCTTGCCAAACCAGGTAATTCGACGGCCAACCCAATCCTGAACCCACAGTGCTGAAACCTTCACTCCCGTATCAAGTGCATCCTGTAATTTTTTCTTCACAATGTTGGTGCCACCCTGAACTCCTATCCATATACCATCATGAACCCACTGAGGCAGCCGCGGTTGTAGGCCAAGTAATTCCCCCAGTGCTTTTATACAATCAGTTGGTTTTTCATACACACCAAATACCAATGACTCAGGAATCTGCCAGAAATGAAGTATATGCTCTTTCTTTTTAAATTTGAATTCTGCATACGACGATGCATTGCAGTGGATAAAGTAGTTATTACTTGATACAAATGTTGGTTGCGGAAAATATGTAGTATACCAAGCTCCTCCGGCGCCATGTAATACATTGGCTAAAAATGTTATCAGATCATGTCCTCGCCCTACTCCCTGCTCCTGTACCCATAGGGGGACTTTCTTTTTCTTTAAATCCAGTTTTGAAAACTGTTCACCACAACCATAGATATGCTCATGCGTTTCAGCAATGCAATGCAGCCATAATCTATTAAACGGTTTCTTTGCTTCAATAGCAACAGTACAATATGCATCTGCGGCTATGGTTAACGTAATAGCATCTTCAAATTGTATTATAATATTGTTGTTATCTTCCGTAACAGTAAAATGTTTCAAATACTGTTTTGCTATACGTGCATCTTTCAGTTTATAGTTACCTTCTTTCATAATATATATAGCACTGCCTTGTCCTACAGCAATACACGGCTTTTGTAACGAGTGCTTCAGTATGCAGCGATTTTTGTAATATAGTGAAAACGATGTATTGCTGTGTTCAATTTTCAGCATGTTACTATCCTCCAGTTTTGAATGCGAGCTGCTATCTCAAATGGTTTTATGAAATCACCATATACCATGGACGCGTGATGTGCAATACCATTATAAATAATGGTATCAAGAACATTGCGTACAGGAACATCAAAGGTAACTTTTAAATATGTTCCTTTCAGCAATTTATCCATTGTAACGCCATGAGCTTTCAACAATAATAAGCGATAGTTACTGCCATCAAAATCAAATCTGCAAATTGATACATCACCAGGTTTTAATACAAAACCAGCTGTGACGCCTTTGCCTGCAGCAAAATACGTATCAAGCGATGCTGTGCTTGCGGTATCTTTGAGCGTAAATGGTGCAACACCGCAATGCCAGAGCAAAGCAAAATTTTCTTCAAGATTTACCTGTGAAAAATCAAATAAGAATGGTGTTTGTGCACCCAGCGCTTTGTGAGCTAACATGGACAGTGCACCATCAACGTCACCTTCACAGGCAATGACAAAATTCTGTGCCTGTACCAGCGACATGGCTGCACATGGCGCAATGCCAAATTCAGCGGCAAATTCAGGCCAGCACCGTATTGCCAGTGCCGTAAGGTTATTATCTTCCATAAAACTGTGCAGTCTGGCACTTAATTCGGCTACCTTTTGTTTCTGTGAAGTATTAATTTCACCTGTATCAAAATTACCTTCTATTATATCAGTATACTGGTTTTTATATTGCTGATTCACAGGATAATTGAATACATGCGATAACTCATAATGTTCAATCATTGTGCCGCACTGTGCATATAATGATGGATGCCATGTATCTAAATTGAAAAAACCGTGTGCGTGATAGCCAACCAGCCCAATTTTAGCATTTTTAAGCATAGAGATAATCCGTATGGCACCAATCCAGTCCGTATCTATGGTGTTACCAAAATGAGCATGGTAGTTGCGTATCCCTGCCTTATAGAGGTTACTTGCATCTAAATTTACGCCACAAATTGAATTGAGCCGTATTTTACCGCCATCATATGGCAATTCAGGAAGACCCCACAGCATTACCGGCACACTGATATGTTTTATCAATTCCAGAGCTAAGTGCCCTAAATGAAATGTTCCACTGATGCACACAAGAGCATCTATATCCTTCTTTTTTAAAAAAGCAATAGCCTTATGTGCGTCTTCTACTTCAAATACAAGTTCATTGTAGCAATGCCACCGTACAGCTTTAATGTTGTTTAGCTGTGATTGTATGGAAATATAGATTTCTCTGGCTGCATTGTAATCAAAGGTCTTACGAGCAAAACATACAACACCAACAGTTACTTCTTTCATGATTATCACCTATTGCTTTTTAAAAAGATTTTCATATTTATGTCCTGTTAATACTTCGCAGATTTTTTTAACAAATGGTTCAACAGCATCCTTTCTTCCACCGGATTTTAACCTGTTAATTTCCTGAATAAGAATTGGATGTGTTACGGGTGTTATTGTAAATTCGAGAGAAATCAGGATGCCGCAGAGCATAAGCGTTGATGGAACCAGTGCAAACAACAACCGTAGATACTCTAATGTTTCAGGTGATTGAACAGTATTTGCTTTATATCCAATTGTTTGCAGCACTAATCCAAATACAGCCAGCACAATTGCCTGTACCAATTTCCTTATAAATGTCATGGCACCTGCATACACACCTGCCTGCTGTTTTCCGGTTATGAGTTCCCCAACATCGGTCACTGAAGGCAAAATTGCCCATGGGATCATTGTTCCTGCCGACATGCCTGCTCCCATGCAAACTGAAAGTGCAATGATGTATTGAAACGGTGTGGAACTATCAAACAAAAGAGTGCTCACAAGAGCTATCGCCCATATACTTACTCCAACACGATATGAAAAGCCCTTACCTTTTTTATTTGCTATAAAGACATATACTGGCAAAAACAAAACCTGTGTCACAAGCATGGCACCAAGACACCTGGTGAAAATATATGGCTTTTGTATATAGTAGGTAAGATAATAAATAAACATTGCCATGATTAAATCAAGTGCCGAATATGCACAGATATACAAACCAATATGGACCCTGAATGATTTGTTTGTCCATATAACCAGGAGGTTTTTAAAAAAATCAGCAAGGGATTTATTTTCAACCTTTACATCAGACAATTCCCATGTTCCTAAAAATACGATAATCCATGGCAATGCAAAAAAGATACTAAAGATAATACTCATCACAATGAAACCCTGCCCTTTATCCGGGAATGCATCTACTATCATTTTAGGGATGGTTCCGGAAAGCAATGATGAAAATTGTGAAAATATCAACCGTGCTCCAGACAGGCGTGTTCTATCTTTATATTCTCGTGTCATCTCGGCATTGAGTGCCGAATAGGGAATCATCACCATGGTAAAGGCTGTACTGAAAAATACATAAGCACAGGCATAATAAATAAATTTTATTATCTGGCTACTGGATGCAAAAGGCAGCCACATGGCAATAAAGCTAAGTATGATAGGAAATATCCCCAGTAAAAAGAATATTCTGCGTCTACCGTATTTTGACCTGGTGGTATCAGAGATATACCCCATGATTGGGTCACTGATTGCATCCCATGCCTTACCCACCAGGACAACGAGTCCAGCCAGTGCAGGATTTAGTTTTGCAATATCAGTTAAAAAATATATAAATAAAAGATTTATAACAACAAATGAACCCCCGCCAAAAATATCGCCAACGCCATATGACAATAAATTTTTAAAAGTTATTTTTCGTTCTTGATTCATAAGCGTACCTGTTTTAAATTGTAAAAAATTGTTGCATAAGTAAAAACAATGAGCAATAATGTTATATTATAAAGTTTTATTTAATTAATTTTCGTTGGTTTCATAATAAAATCGTTATCGATAATATGTCAAGATATTTTTGATACCCAGGAGCAATGATATGGCACATGGCGAAAAAATCAACAGACGAAAAGAAAATAAACGCAAGCACATAGTTGATATCTTCAGACAGCACCCTGTATTATCAAAAGCTGAAGCTAAACGGTATTCCGGCTATTCCATGGATACCATCATGACCTCTTTTAAAATTTTAAAAAATACCGGTATAATAGTTCCAACTGAAGGTAAACAGAAGGAAAAGGGTCGCAAAGCATTATTTTATACGTTAAACCATAATAAGCAGGTATATTTAGGAATCACTTTCAATCAGAAAGCAGTGTACACATCTATAGTTAGTTTCAGCAACAATGTTTTAGCTAAAGCAAAAGTTGGAATTTCCAGCACTATTTCAAAAGATAAATTTACCCATGTTATACTGCAGCAAATTGATGAAGTGTTATCAAAAAATCCTGTGTTTACAACCAATCTTGTTGCTGTAGGCTGCACAGTACCCGGCGATATTGATACCAGAAATGGAATCTTACGATCATATACACTCATGCCGCAATTAAAGGATTTTAATTTTAATGAACTTTTATCCGCTAAATTTCCTGATACACGAATATTTTTTGACCATAATATCAGCAGCATGATTTCATACATTTTATCAACGTCGGATATTAATCAGCGTTATGACAGAATCATGGTTGTTTCAGCACGTGCAGCAAGTGCTGTTGGACTAATTTATAAGGAGGCGATAGTTAACAGTAGAGGGGAAATTGGCCATATAAAAGTCAGTGATGATAATAAGCAATGTATTTGTGGAAGGAGTGGATGTTTGGATTGCTATTTTTCCTATGAAGCATTTGTCAAATTATTACAGCAGCGAAATGCCATAGATGAAAATGAATGCTACGATAATGTAATAGCAAAACTTAACAACCATTATACCAACAGAACAGAAAGCATATTTGAAAAGCTTGATACAGCACTGAGATATTTTTCGGAAGCATTACTTGATGTGATAAACGTTTTTTCGCCTGATTATATTTTGCTCACCGGAGATTTGTTTGAAATATATGGTGATCCTGTTGCCCGGATTGATATTCATATAAAAGACCTGTTCCATGATACAGGATATATTTCAATGTATAAGCGGGCATTAATAGAATTTAAGAGCATAAAAACTGAATCAATAGCTCACGGTGTATGCTTGAGTTTAATAAAGCAGGACTGGGGATATACTGCATAAATATATGCGGTACAATAATCTAAAGAGAACTACGCGCGCAGTTACATAACGGCTTAACTTGTCTATAGTTTTTTAATAACGATAATTGTAAGATCATCAGCAAGGTCAACACTGCCTTTAAATTGATTAAAACTTTCTACAATGCTATTGCATACTTCTTGAGCGCTGTTTCCAACGGCTGTTCTGAAGGCATCCTTAACCCTTTCAAAACCAAACTCCTCAGCATCATTATTTTTTTGCTCAATCAAACAATCGGAGTACAGCAAAAGCATATCTCCTGTTTTTAATGTAAACTGTAACGGGAGATAGTTACTTTGCAGTAGACTTTTGCCCAAAAACATACCTTTGATTTCTTTTTCTCTATGTGTGCAGGTTATGACGGTATCAGAATTATATCGTTTTAATAAAAGCTCGGTATGTGCAGCATTAACATATTCCACCCTTTCATCTTTAAAACGAAGCAATATTCCAGTCAAATAATTATCAACGTTTTCTAATTCCAGCATTAATTCCTGATTAATATATTCCATTACCCTTCCTAAATGCGCATCGCGATAATTCATAAAATTCCGGCATATTATTGATTTTGATACGATAGTTAATAAACCAGAAGCAATACCATGGCCAGATACATCAAAAAGGCCAGCACCAATGAGCAAATCATTTTCTATATAAAAATCGCAGAAATCACCGGAAACTCCTGACATGGCTTTTGCATACAACCCTATATCATAATTGTTAACACCAGGTGCTTTTTGAGGAACTATACTTTTCTGCACATTGACAGCCATAAACATGTCTTTTTCAGCAATTCGTTGATGTTCTGTTATTTGTTCCAATGCAAGTTTTAATTCCTGATTGGCTTCATACAACTGCCGTGTCCTTTCTTCAACTTTTTTCTCTAATGTCACATTTAATTCTTCAACTTCATTATGATACTGTACAGTTTGTATAGCTAATATTCCAGCCAATGAAATAAGAAATGATGGGAAGCCATAACCCATCAAATATATGGCATCATCTATTTTCAAAAGATTGTGAACTATCAAATCCCAGAATATACAAAAATAAAAAGGAATACTCCCTATAATCAGTATATAGGCTTCTCGCTTTCTTTTTTTCAATGAAATAATGGTAATTATAATACCATAGAGAGCAAAAATAGGTAAGAAAATTAACAATAGCCTGTATCGAATGGAAAGAAACGTTTGATACGTGTTTGGAATTAAAAACATTAACGAGGGGACTATCATTGATATGAGCAAGATAATATTTATAATCTTACTTTCTGAAATCTCTAAATACTTCATTAAAAAGTTAGTTAAGAAATATGCTATAATAAAGATTAATATAAAAATAATTTTTTGAAATAATAAATAGGGAATACTTTCGTAGGTAAAACCCGGGAGCCTTGTAATAAAAAAATTAAACAAATATAATGAAAATGCTAAGCACGTTAAACCAAAATACATATTTTCTTTGTCTTTTTTGCGCAATATAAACATAAGGATATAATACCATCCAACCAAAAAAAACAAAAATGAAATAATAGCATTAAACCGTGAATTTATAAAATCTAGATAATCATATTCATGTTCAAGCTGTGAATATGCACCTATTATTACTTTTCCGCTAATTGATCCTTCACCATTGACATATATTTTTATCAGGATTGTATTATTGGCATTATGTTTCAATAATACTTTTGGTATTGTATACAATCGCACCTTATTCCAGCCGCTAAAAAAATTTGGCGGGAAGTTTCCGGTACTCCCTATTAATACTCCATTTAAATAAGTCTGATCAGCAATCATAATTCTTTCTATTAATAGGGCAAGAACAGGACTTTGTGTAATATCATAAGATAGATCAAAGTCGTGACGCAACCATATAAATCCTTTCTTACCTGATATTAACAAATGAAGATCATTAGTCCGTTCCAGAGGTTTATATGATAATTGTATAGCTCTTTGATAATCCTGATCGCATTCGCCTACTGCATATTTCCATTCTTTGATATAATAATTCTGTGCTTGAACAGTTGAAGGATTTATAATAATCGTTACCAGTATGAATGCTATCACCGTACATAATATGGAGTTGCTTTTTGTCATAGCATAGTACCTCCCACCCTCGCATAGTCATATCAAGCTTATGATTCTATTTTTCAAATTAGAAAATATCAATAATAAAATTTCACTCCATAATGGATATATACTATAGATGATGGATATGTGAAAAAAATCAATAATAAAATCGTTATCGTTTTATTATGCAAAAAAATAATAAAGCAATTCATCTGTATATCCGACATAATATATGTGACATAAATTTAATAAACTACGAGGTTATTATGATGAAGAAAGCAAGAAGCAATGATTTTATAAAGCAGCTAAAAAAATATATTTCAATCAAAGGATTGGAAATAGTAATACATCTTGTAAATGGTGAAGTCATTGAATTGCAGAATAATGTACGTCTGGAAAAAAATAATATTATCGTGAGAAATAAAAACAGGGAATTTCATATCCCAATTTCTGATATTAAATCAATTGACCTGTATGCAGCATAAATATTTTTAATATTAATACTAATAATTATTGACATCATTCAGTATTTATATATCTATTTTTGTAACTTTATACACAATTCACTATACTTATAAGGTATAGTGAATTGTGCTTTATAGACGGTTTTAATTTATTATTTTATTTTTTTTCATTGTATTGGGTATCACAAAACATGTACCTTGATGTTTGACTTGTACCATCAAATTTATCTAAAGAATTCTGCATATGACCAGGATACAAATACACACTATCAATACAATAAGTGTAATACTATTTTCTTTTATCACTGCTCAGGTTATTAATCAGAGTGTAAAATTTTTTATTAAACCAGCTGATTTTAAAAATTATGTACACACAAGGTATAAACCAGCAACAACATCATTAAAGAGTTTTAATGAATATCAATCAATGCTTGATTCTAATTTCTTCAAAATAGCAACGGTAGATAGCTCCGGCGCAGCTTCAGTAAGCAGTGAAATAAATGAATTAGTAGTATTGGGGACTATCTCCGGTCCCCCAAACATTGCAAGGGCTTTAATTAAAAAACAATCTGAAAGCTCTGCACAAATTTATAAGATTGGGATGGATGTATATGGGTTTAAACTCGTTAAAATTAATAATGCAAAAGTATATTTAAAAAAAGGTGATAAAGTTGAAATTATTGACATGTTTGCTAAAGAAAAATCACCTTCTTCAAGTTCCGAGCCGCAATTATCACAACAAAGTTCTCCAAATAAAATTGTAAAATCTATCAGTAGGTCAGAAATTCAGCAAAAAGTATTAAACAATCTTGACAATGCGCTGAATGGTGTTAGAGCTGGGCCATATCGTGTTGGTGGGAAAATCCAAGGGTTTAAACTTTTTTCGGTTGCTCCTTTTAATATTTTGTATTCAATGGGAGCCCGTAGCGGTGATATTGTTAAAAGAATTAATGGGCAACCAATCGATAGCACTGAGAAATTGATGAAGATGTGGGAAACATTAAAAACTGATACACGTTTTGTAATTGAACTGGAACGTTCAGGCCAGATGATTACCTATGATCTGAATGTTTCGGATTAGAAAACATATACTATTAAATATATGGCTTTACTGGTGGTTCAATGAAAAAAAATAAATTATATCTAAATTACTATCTGTTTACTGTGCTTTCATATGTATTAATTATATCCATCCTTTATGCTCAACAGGAAAATACTAATCCTGAAAAACCTGGCCAGCCCCAATCTCCACAGGCTGAAATTATTACACCAAAAGATGAGCCAAAAGAACCTCAGACTAAACCAGAAATTAAGAAGGAAAAAATTAAAGTAAAAAAGAAAGAAGAAGAAAAATATTTTACCCTCAACTTTAAAGATGTTGAGTTATCTGAATTTTTAAGCGTTATGAGCCAGCTTACAGGGAAAAATATTGTTATTGATGAGCGCATCAGAGGTAAAATTACAATTTCATCAGTAAAGAAGATACCTGTCAAAGATGCATACGAAGTAATGAAGGCAATCCTTGAATTAAAAGGATTTGCAGTAGTTGAATCCGAAAACCTTATAAAAATATTACCCATAAAGGATGCAATTAAGAAAAATGTTGAAGTAATTATTGATACTACAAAAAAGCAGATTATTCCTTCAGATGACCAGACCATTACGTATTTACAGGAAATCAGAAATGCTGACGCAGAACAAATAGCAAATGTTTTGAGAGCATTAAAATCACCCAATACTGACATTATTGTTTACCGGGATTTAAATATAATTATTTACAGCGGCACAGCATCAGAAATACAGGGTTTAATCAAAATTGCATCCTCACTTGATAAAAAAATTCAGGAACTTGAAATTGATAAAACAGTAAAAGGCAATATTAATGTTGTTCATCTTGAAAATGCTGATGCGGAAAAGCTGGCGGCAGTTCTATCCAGGATACCTTTTGCAGAGTATGCTGCAATTAGTAAAGGCGAACAATCACAGCAGGTAGACGTTACCAAACAGGCACAGCAAATAGCTCAGGCTAAAGCGGCAATAACTGATAAACAAAAACTATCGATCATAGCTAATAAAGAAACCAATTCACTGATAATAACAGCCAAACCTGAAGAATTCAGAATGATAAAAAATATCATAGATCAGCTTGATATTGTACGTGAACAGGTTTTAATTGAAGCATTAATTATTGAAGTATCTGCAGATAGCGGCTGGGGGTTTGGGATAGACTGGATGCTGGGCGACCAATATAGCTCACATCTTTATGGCGGATCATCAATTCAGGGAACCCCGCCATCGTATACACTTCCCTCAGGCATGACAGGTAAAAAAATTGCAGTGCCATTAACTACAGGATTCCAGATTGGTTATCTTTCAGATAAATCCATGTTGGGCTTTGCATTGTTAAATGCAACTGGTGCAGAAAAACATTATAATATTCTGTCCACACCACAAATCCTTACAACTGATAATCAGGAGGCAGAGATAAATGTTGGAGAAGAAATTCCTGTACCAACCAACAACAGAATAAGCGATACCGGCGTCCAATTTTATACCTATGAATATAAATCGGTTGGAGTAAAACTCAAGTTAACTCCTCATATTACATCCCAAAACAGCATTACCTTAGACTTATATCAGGAAGTTAATTCCGTTCTTGGCCAAACAACAGTGCTTGAATCAGGATCAGTTATACCTCCTAAATTGGGTAAGCGGGATATTAAAACAAAAATTAATATTGCAGATGGGAAAACAATAGTAGTAGGAGGATTAATTACTAACAACAAAAGTATTGAAGAAACAAAAGTCCCTATTTTGGGCGATATACCGTTGTTAGGCTGGTTTTTTAAACGCAAAGTTGTTGAATACAAAAAAACCAATCTTCTGGTATTTATTACACCACATATTGTTACAAAACAATCAAAGATTGATGCGTTAACTGAACAAAAACGCGAAGAACAAAGAAGATTACAATTAAACTAGCTATGATAGGAATTAAGAATAAAAAAATTGGGCAAATATTAATTGATAAAAGATTAATTACCAATGAAGATCTTCAGGATGCCCTTCTAACGCAACAGACAACACCTTTGAAAATAGGCCAGATCCTTATAAAAAAAGGGTTAATTAATGAATCAGATTTGTTAAAAGCACTATCAGCCCAATTTTCAATGGAATATGCTGAAACACTGAATTTTTCTGATGATGAAAATATACTCAAATCAATTCCTGCACAGTTTCTCAAGAGATATAAAATAGCACCCTACTCTGTAAAAAAGAATATTATTAAAGTTGCCATCAATGATCCTTTAATGATTCAGCCATTAGATAACATTAAGATTATCTTTGAAAATTACAAGATTATGCCTGTCATATCAACTGAAAAAGAAATTTTAAAAATAATTAATAATCATTATGAACTTAGCAAAGATAACTCAACAACATCAGTAATAGAAAACCTTGAAGAATCAGATTTTGAAATTTTAACATCCCCCATAACTGAAACTGAAGATATTCTGGATATGGCCAATGAAGCGCCAATTATCCGTCTTGTTAATACTGTAATTAAACAAGCCATAGAAGACCGGGCAAGCGATATACACATAGAACCATTTGAAAAAGATCTTGTCATACGCTTCAGAGTTGATGGTATTTTATACAATATGTTTACTCCACCAAAGAAATACCAGGCAGCTATTATATCACGAATAAAAATCATGGCTAATTTAAACATTGCCGAAAACCGTCTTCCTCAGGATGGTAGAATACAATTAAAAGTTGGAGGGAAGGATATAGATATCCGTGTTTCAGTATTCCCCACATATTATGGCGAACGTATTGTTTTGCGATTACTCAATAAGAGTGACATGAAATTTGATCTCGATTCTCTGGGGTTTTCCAAAGAAACATTAAATGTATTTAACGAATTAATCAAAAAAACACATGGGATAATACTGGTTACAGGACCAACTGGTAGCGGTAAAACAACAACATTATACAGCGTTTTAACACGACTTAATACTGCCGATGTAAACATCCTAACTGTGGAAGACCCAATAGAATATCAGCTTCATGGTGTTGGGCAAATGCAGGTTAAGCCAAAAATAGACCTTACCTTTGCAGCAGGACTAAGGTCAATTTTACGTCAGGACCCTGATATTATAATGGTTGGTGAAATACGCGATTTAGAAACAGCCGAAATTGCAATCCAGGCAGCCTTGACCGGTCATAGAGTTTTTTCAACTATTCACACCAATGATGCTGCCAGCGGAATTACCCGTCTGCTTGATATGGGTGTTGAACCATTTCTCATTGCGTCATCAGTCAATGCATTTTTAGCTCAACGGTTGGTACGCACCATATGCCCTCACTGTAAACAATCATACAAACCCGATCCTGTTGTGCTCAAAGATCTGGGCATGAAGGCCTCTCAAATTCAGGGGAAAAAATTATACAGAGGCAAGGGCTGTGATAAATGTATCAACACTGGCTATTTAGGCAGAACCGGAATTTATGAGCTACTCCCTGTTACCAATGACATACGCAAGTTAATCATGGAACACGCTGATGCAGTACAGATTAAAGAAAAAGCCATTTCCAGTGGCATGAAAACACTGCTTCAGGATGGTGTTGAAAAAGCTCTTCAGGGCATTACAACGTTAGAAGAAGTATTGCGGGTTAGTTAAGCCATGATATTTGAATACATTGCTCTAACCAATAAAGGTGAAACAGTAGCAGACATAATTGATGCACCATCTGAAGTCATTGCACGTCAACGCTTACGAGCTAACGGATTATACATAGTAAAAATTTCAAAACAGGATTCCAAATTATCAGCTACTCCTGAAATTTCAACAAATATATTCAACACAATAATTGACAGGATATCATATTATATTAGTTTACAACTAAGTGCAAAAGAAATAAGTACATTTTCACGACAATTATCGACCATGCTTAAAGCCGGCATGCCTCTTTTGGCATCAATATCAACAATTATTGACCAGATAGAAAACCCAATCTTTAAAAGAGCTATCATTGATATTAAAACAAAAGTTGAAGAAGGATCATCTCTGTCTAATGCACTTGAAAGGCATCATTATATTTTTAATGAAATGTATATCAATATGATTCGGGTTGGTGAAAGTTTAGGTTCACTTGATAATGCTCTTGAACGCTTAGCTGATTTAGAAGAAAAGAAAAATTTATTAAAAAGTAAAGTCCAATCTGCATTATGGTATCCAGCTTTTATGATAATGTTTGCTATTGCAGTTGTTACTTTCTTAATGGTAAGCATCATACCTTCATTGGGCAGAATGTTTGCAGAATTAGGTAAAGATTTACCTATACCAACAAAAATAGTAATGGGACTCAGTAATTTTATTACTTCATTCTGGTATGTTATTATTATAATTATTATACTATGCATTTATTATTTTAACCGATACAAAAAAACAGACGAAGGGCAAAGAAAGATAGATGGATTAAAGTTAAAATTACCAGTAGTAAGCTCGCTGTATAAGAAAATACTGATCCATAGATTTACATATAATTTAGGAATTCTATTATCTAACCGTGTTGATGTAATTAAATCATTTGAGATAGTTCAGCGCTTAATGCGAAATGTTCTTATAGAAGAAAATATTAAAAAAGCAGCCAAAATGGTACAGGAAGGTTCTTCAATTTCAAATGCATTATCAAAAGAAAGGTTTTTGCCACAATACATCATTGGTATGATTGCCGCAGGTGAATCAAGTGATACTGTAGATGAAATGCTGCTTAACATTGGCAAAATATATGAAAATGAAATTGAATTATCAATTAATAGCATGACAAGCCTTATAGAACCTATCATTATTGTTTGTATGGGATTTGTTATTGGCTTGATAGTAATATCTGTACTATTACCAATTTTTGAAATGAATTTAATAGTTAAATAATTTATCATACAACGTTTTTTAAGGAGGAAAAATATGAAATTACAGAGTTTGCTTCTGATTTTTAAAAAAATTTTAAAATATATTAATAACAATAAGGGCTTTACGCTTATAGAATTGTTAATTGTCATAACTATAATTGCAATACTATCAGTTGTAGTTGTCCCCAGATTTATGGATATACCTCAAAAAGCAAAGGTTGAAGCTTCACATCAGCAGATAGCTGCATTTTCAATGGCTCTGGACCATTATTATCTGGATAATGGCAACTATCCAACTACTGAACAGGGTCTTCAGGCACTCATTGAAAAACCAACCACTGATCCCATCCCGCAGAATTACAATCCTAAAGGTTATATGGATAAAAAGAAAATTCCAAATGACCCATGGGGCAACCCTTACATTTATAATTGTCCCGGGCAGCATGGAAATGACTATGAGATAATGAGTTATGGCGCTGACGGCAAAGAAGGTGGAAGTGGATTTGATGCTGACATAACAAGCTGGCAATAAACAATTAGTTATGTATGATAAAATGCCTTAAAACAAATAACAACGGCTTTACATTAATTGAACTGATAGTGGTTATTGCAGTTTTTTCTATATTGTCTATTGTTGTGATGCCACGTATTATTAATTATCTTTCATCAGCACGGGATAATTTTTTAATTTTCAGTACGATAGTTACAAAAACGTTTGATGACGCATTTATTAACCATCGTAACAATTTTATTGTAATCCATTGTCAAAGTCAGGAAAATGACATTGCAGAGATCCCCAATACACTATTTGAACGTACAAATGGTATATCGGTAGCAATTCTTAATGATAATTCAGAATTTATAGATAATCCAAATAAATTATTAAAAAACAGGGAATTCCCCGATTCATTTGTTATAAAAGAAGTGCTGCTGCCAGATGGTTCAAGCTTTACTTCCGGTAATGTTATACTACCAGTATATTCATCCGGAACAACCAGTGGAGCTATTGTACATATACTAACAAATAATGAGGAAGAATGGTCTTTGATTATTAAACCATATATAAAAGTCCCCAAAGTAGTAAAAGGGTATACCACGTATGAAGATATCAAATAAAGGGTTTACCCTGATAGAAATTCTTGTTTCAATAGCAATATTATCAATTGCCATGTTAGGCATTATGAGCGCAGTGTCATCAGGGATATTCGGAATTACTAAAAACAAAAACTTAACCATAGCAATGCTCATAGCCCAGAGCCAGATGAATAGATTTTTGATAGACAACCAACGTGGCCCTGATCTGCAGGATGAACCAATTCAAGATTATCCAGGTTTCAGCTTTTCACGAACTATCACCCGTTATGAAAATGCAATGATTGGGCCTATAGATGCATATAAGGTTGTGATCACTGTTAAATGGCTGGAAAGACAGCAGGAGCGCTCTTATAGCATATCATATATATATCCAAAACGATAATATGAAACGTTTTAAATGTTTACATATAAAGAACGATGGATTCACGCTCATTGAAATTCTGGTAGCAACAGCAGTATCATCTATTATTCTGCTTATGATTTATACTATACATCACTCAATTATTCAATCAGTGAACAGTTTATCAAAAACTGCTCTTTTTTATGAAGAAGTTAATCTGGCTATTTATAGAATGAACCATGATTTTTCATGTGCTTATTTTGATAAACTTAATGAAAAACTATTTTTTATTGGCACTAATGAATATGGTGATAAAAATTTAGGTAAAGTTGATTTTGTAACTATTAATGCAGTGGATACGTTAATAACAGGTAAAATGAATGAGTCAACCCCGCTCACTGATGTTTTTGAAGTAGGATATTATTTACAACAAATGGAACAACCTGACCAGAATGGCAACTATCTTTACTATCTGATGAGGCGAGCTGATATTACATATGATGAAGACCCTCTTAATGGGGGCGATAGTTCATATATATTATCCAATGTTGTTGATTGTAAATTTGAATTTGGCATAGCTCAAAAATTCACCAACAAATGGGACTCGCGAGAATATCGGCGCTTCCCCAATGCTGTCAAAACAACACTGATAGTAAAAAATCCAAATGGAAATGATGAAAAGTTTGTATTTACAACATATATTAATTTAAGCAGATAGTTACTATAATTATGTTATTACTGATAAAAAAAGCTATTGGAAAATTATATCAAAAGAAAACCACCCGTGGTTATGTTTTGATAATAGTATTAATTATCATTGCTGCTATCATATCGATTTCATCAGAATTTTTAATTTTAGCTCAAACAAATACCAGATATCTGCAATCATTTACTAACAGGCAAAAGGCTTACTGGAATGCACGTTCGGGAATTAATTTAGCTATAGAATTACTTGAAGCTGATAAAAGAGGTTCCATTGCAAATTTTTTAAGTGGTGACATTGAAACAGATCCTAATGTTGATTCATATAAAGATATCTGGGCTCTTCCTTTGCCTGAAATACCACTTGAAAACGGTAGTATTCAACTGCTCATTGAAGATGAAAATTCAAAAATAAATGTAAGTGTTCTGGCTAATGAATTTGTTGACCAAACACCCTATTATGTTATAACACAACGATTTTTTATAAATATGGGATTGCCTATAGATCTTGCTGATTGCATTTTAGATTGGGTTGATATTGATGATGCCCGATCGCCATATGGAGCAGAATCTTCAGATTATTATCAAAACTTGAAAAGGCCATATAAAGCAAAAAATGCTGCTTTAGATACAATTAATGAATTGCTTCTCATTAAAGGCATTTCATCTTTAATATTCTATGGTTTAGGCGGAGGTAATTATGGATTGGAAGGTAATCTTGTAGATAATAACAAAGGATTACAGAATGTGATTGAATCATTAACTTCGGGTACAAAAATAGAAATTTCCAAAGATACTTCACTTATTAAAATAGGTAAAGAAAAAAACAGGGCATTATATAACTATTTAAGAGCTAATGGCGAGAGTAGTGATTATTTGAACGATATTAATAAAATTAATATAAATACTGCCAGTTTCAGAGTATTATCTGCATTGACAGATGCCATGACAGATGATAAAGTGACAGAAATTATTAGAAGAAGATTGCAAAAACCATTTAAAAATGTTGATGAAATCAGTGATATTATTACTGATGAAACAATACGGAAAAACCTGTTAACTGTTCGTTCATATATTTTCAAAATAAAATCTATAGGTAAAGTAGGTTCAACTTCTTTTTTCATTGTTGCCTATTACCATAGAGAACGCAAACAAATTATAAACTGGTCAGAAGAATAGGACTGGAGGTTTACCTTGTTTGAAAATATTGCTGTTTTTGATATAGGTTCATTTTCAATAAAATGCATCAAAGCAAAAACTGGTTTTAAAAATTTTCAGGTTGAATCCCTTATTATCGAGGATCTGGATTTTTCAATTGATAATAAGCTGGAAAGAATAACTAATGCAATTGACAAGATACTTTCGCAAAATGATTTAACTGATTATACAGTTATTTCAACATTGAATTCAAATAAAATATTTTTTTATACCTTAAATTTTCCTTTTAAAAACATTAAACAGATATCAGAAGTAATAGGATACGAAATTGCAGATTCAATACCACTGGATATGGATTCAGTGATATATGACTTCCAGCCAATTCAAACTGAAAACACGGAAGGAATGGATGTAATTGCGGTTGTTGCTCAAAAAACTTTAATCCATCAAATAATAGAGATTTTTGCTAAATATAATCTGAATCTTGCATTTGTTGGAGTTGAGTTTAATTCACTATTTCAATCGTATAATTATTTTAACACCGTACAAAATGAATCTATTATTCAGCTCAATATTGGTTATGAAAAATCCATTATCAATTTAATTATTGACAATCGCTTATGCGCAACACGTTGTATTTTATCTGGAGTCAAGAATATTGAAGATCATTTAAATAAGATACTAACTAAAAATTATGGCTTGCACCAACTCATTTCAAATAACTCTTTTGATTTTTCATCTTTTGAAAATAATATACATTATGGCTTACATGAAAAACTAAATATTTCACAACAAAAATTTAAAACAATATTTAATAATATTCAAAATGAGATTGATCTTCTAATCAATGAAGTTTTGCTATTTATCAATGCAGAAACTCAAAAATATGATAATTTATCATTACAAAGAATTATTATTTCTGGCGGTGGTGCATTGCTTACAGGTTTTAGCACAATTCTATCACAACAATTGCAAATACCGGTTGTAATGCAAACTTTGATGAACCAAATGAGCGATACCGAGGTTCAATCGCAATTCTACATTGCTTTTGGAACGTTGGTAGAATATATCAATCGTTCAAAACAAAAAACTATAGATCTTCTTAAAAATGAATTTCAATTATCACTATCCCAACAGTCTAAAAAGAATTTCTATATTGTACTGTTTTATGGTTCACTCAGTATACTATTTCTTGTTTTATTCATAATTTTATCGTTGATTTATCAATTTTCATCATCATCTCATTACAACAGGATTCTTGAAGATAGATATAAGCGGTATTTTCTTACCAACATGATCCCTCACGACCCTATTAAAGAAGCAACAAACCGATATGCCACATTAAAACGGGAAGTAGACAGCATTGAATCTTTTCTTAAAATTGATGATCAAATGGTAGAGATCCTCAATCTGTTAGCGTCTAATTTCCCATATGATGCAAATTTTGATTTAAATAACATGGTCATTAATGAAAGTATTATCAGGTTAGATGGATCAATTAATTCAACAGCAAAAATTGATGAATTTAAAAACAGGTTGGTACAAACACAAAAATTTGAATCGGTTGTTTTTAACACCAATGTTAGGCAAAATAATGTAAAATTTTCAATGACAATTAAATTAAAATCAAATAAGCCTAAACGTCAAACTACTGGCAATGAGGATTAAATAATGATAAAGCTTTCTAATAGAGAAAAATTATTATTAAAAATTCTTATCGGAATATTAATACTCATAATTGTATACAATTTTATTTTTACGCCATTATTTAATTATTTTTCATCTTCAGATACAGAAATTGTCAGTGATAAACAAAAAATAGAACAGCTTGATAGAATATATACCAATTATAAAGAACTGGAAACAAAACGAAATCAATATATGTCTCTTCTGAAAAGTGATTCAGAAAACATAAGTACAATGATTGAACAATGGGCCCAAAGCAGCAATGTAGCAAAAAACATTGCCTACTCACGGCGCAATCAAACAAATGTACAAAACAAGTATATTAGAATTACAACTGACTTGAAATTAGAAGCGGTATCAATTCAATCATTACTTAGATTTATTTATGAGATTGAAAATTCCAATAAACTAATTAATATCAGCTATCTAAGAATTAATAAATCATATAAATCACCTAATCTGTATGATGCAAATTTAAAAATTGAAAGCTTTACTTTACAATAATTTCCCGGAAGTTGGATATGAACCTAAGTAATTATAAAATAACAGCAAAAGCATATTGGGACAGGTTGTATAATTTTTTTAAAGAGATAGTTACTGTACAATATTTCTGGCATTATTTTGTGTTTTCAATTATTATGATAATTCTGTTTGTTTTTTTTACTTTCCCGTATGAAATTATCATCCAGAACAAAATTAAGGAAGTTGAGCAGAATATTGCTAATTACATTTCTATTGGCAGGTTGAAAATTCATACTATTACTGACTCTATTGCTGAAGATGTAATAGTAGAATTAAAAAATGGCTCCGAGATTACCTTCCAGAATATTTTGTTTAACTTCACCATCAATCCATTTTCACTATTTATTACACACCATTATGATGGAACTATAAAGATATATAATCTGAATCTGAAAAGTGATAAGTTACAGATAAGAACAAATGCTGATGTTTTCTATGACCTTAAATATAACAAACCTATTCCTTATCCGGTTGAAGGCAATATTATGTCAAGCATGAAGGACATCTCTATTAAAGGGATTTCTATCCAGGGTTTTGAAATACCAGATATAAATATTTCGCAAATCAAATCAGAACTGGTTTTTGAAAAAGGTAATGTGATTAATCTCAAATATCTTTTGTTCTCAGGTTCCGAGATAAAGGGCAATGCGTTTGGAAAAATTACCTTATCCAATTACTTCAATAATTCTTCACTTAATATAACAATTCAAATAGATTCGCAATCCAGTATTCTGGAAGATTATAAAGTTTTATTAGAATCAATGATGAAACCCGGTACAAAAAATATCACAATTAAAATAATGGGTACAATTGGTAGCCCTAATTTTGTTACTCAGTAAAAAATGAATGATATATGAAAATAAAAATTGCTGAAAATACTGGCTTTTGCATGGGCGTTCGAAAAGCCGTGTTAGATATTGTTAATGTTATAAATAATAGTAATGAAACAATTTATGTTTTAGGGCCTCTTATACACAACCCTCAAACAGTTTCCATTCTACAATCACGAGGCATTATTACAATTAATTCCATTAATGACATTGAAAATAAAATCATAGCTATACGTACCCATGGCATACCTAAAGAATCATTACGGTTGTTAAAAAAAAATGCATCCAAAATCATTAATTTAACATGCCCTCGCGTGGCACGTGTCCAGGGTATAGTCAAAAAATATTCCCGAGAAGGTTATTATGCCATTATCATAGGAGATAATCATCATGCAGAAGTTGAAAGTGTAAAAAGCTATGCTGATGCTGGTGTTATCGTGATATCCAGTGTTGAAGATATTAAAAAAATTCCTGATGGTTTAAAATATTTCGTTGTAGCACAAACAACCTTTGACGAGTGCAATTTTGAAGAAATCACTGAAATTTTACAAAGAAAATATAATGATATACTGATTTTTAATACAATCTGCGACTCTACTCATAAAAGGCAAAGTGATGTGATTAATGCTATAAAAGATGGAATTGATACATTAGTAGTTGTTGGAGGTAAAAACTCAGCCAATACAAAGAGATTGGCGCAAATAGGTAAAAACAGTAATATTAAAACATTCCATATTGAATCTGAAGAAGAATTGCATGATGAAGATTTTAAAAATTCAAACTATGTTCTTGTAACAGCTGGTGCTTCAACTCCCGGATGGATTATAAACAATGTACTTGAGAAATTATATTCCATATCAAATAAATATACAAATCATTTATTATATTTCATTATACGTTTTTTTGAAATAGCTATACGATTAAATATCATTTCCTCTATAGCCAGTTTCTTCATGTCACTTTTAATAGAAAAAATATCAGGAATATGGTCATCATATAAACTACCATTTCTTTCTGCACTTTTTATATTTATAATGTATGCGGTAAATAACTACTTTTTAAAAGACACTCTTAAGATTACAAATCCATTTAAATATAAACTTCACAAAAACAATCATTTCATAATTTTAACTTCTACTATTGCAGCCATTTTGTTTTCAGTTGTTATTACATTAAACATCAAAAATTATTTATCTCTTTTTCTGTATTATTCAATATTACTGACAGGAATGATCTATTCTTCAAGCTATTTCAAATCCTTAATAAATAAATATATGTTTTCCTTAATAAAAACAATATATTCCATTAAGGCAATCCCTGCTGATATTGGATGGATTATTGTTACGTTATTGATACCAGCGTGCTGTGCTTTTCAGGATAATACGTTGACTGAGATACATACAGGTATTGTTTTATCATTAATAATATTCCTATCATATTTAATAATATCAAGAAATTTATTACTGGATTTTATTGGGTTCAATGGCGATCTTATTATTGGGAACGTTACGGTGCCAATAATTTTAGGAATTAACAGGGCTAAATATTTATTCTACGTGTTATCATTTTTAGCAATGGCATCAGTATGCTATCTATCTATATTTTTTAACATTAAGTTTATATTTTTTATTATTAATATAATTATCAATTACTACCTTGTTTTAAAAATTTTAAACCTCAAATATTTTATTTCATTAAAATATGAAATGCTAACAGACATTAACCTTATTATTTTTATTCTATTATGCCTTTTTATTATTGGTTAACTGTCCTCATGTCAGATAATATTACAATGTCTTACTATCTTAAAAATAGTAAAGGTACATTAATCTAATCATAATTTTCATTTTCATTATATATTACAAATTCCTTTTCTGCAATTTCATTCCCTGTATCTACAATTAATATTTTATATGTACCTGCTTCATAATTTTCAATGTGACCATATATGCAAGGCTTATCTTTGTAAACAGTATCATAAAAAGAATCAACATCAATCCATACTTTCTCTTTTTTTAACACAACTACTCCAATTTTTTTTTGCTTTGATACTTTTGTAAAACAAAAAGCCCAATTTACTTTTTCATCCTGATTAAACTCGCATAAGCCATCCTTAATTATATACCTGTCATCATTATTATTCTTAAACGCAAAGCTACCTGTTTCTTTTGAACATGAAACTATAGTGACAAAACAAAATAACAACACGATATATTTACTCAATTTTGTAATCATCTTTGTCCAGTACTATTACTTTATTTTTAGTTTTCTGATACTTAGACTCTTTCTTTTTATTTATATCATCAGACTGATTTGTACTGATTTTTATAATATATTTGATAACATGTATAAAGAAATATAGTATAAAAAAGAAAAAAATAATTCTTATTAGATTGCCTATCATATGGACCTTTTTTAGATGAATTTAATATCCTAAGATAAATTTCTTGATGTCTATTCCAATTTTATAATAGCATCTGTCAACTTATAATTTTAATAATCATTATTTCTTCTTGTTGATAATTTGCATCATTTCACTGACCGCATTAGCCAATCCTGTGAAAATGGATCGTGAAATAATCGAATGTCCTATATTTAATTCTTCAAGTCCAGGCATTGTAAGAATGGGCGCTGTATTTATATAATTTAATCCATGTCCTGCATTGACTCTAATACCAATATTTGTTGCAATACTGGCCGCATGAAAAAGTCTCACTTTTTCTTTGTCAATAGTGTCTTTAACCTTTGCATTACAATAAGCACCTGTATGCAACTCAATAAAATCAGCACCGGATTCTTTTGAAAGCATAACAGCTTCTTCTTCAGGTTCTATAAACAGGGAAACTAAAATATTTTCACTGTGAAATACGGATACTATCTCACAAATTCTTTTAAAATTTGTTTTAACATCAAGGCCACCTTCAGTAGTAATCTCCTGCCTTTTTTCAGGAACAATTGTTATCTGGTCAGGTTTAAGTTTACGAGCAATTTCAATTATTTCATCGGATAATGCCATTTCCAGATTAAATTTACCTTTAATCACTTTACGCAATGCAAAAACATCATGGTCCTGTATATGTCTTCTATCTTCCCGCAAATGTACTGTTATGCCAGCTGCACCATGTTCTTCACAGATAATTGCCCCCTGTACCGGATCGGGTTCATTACCACCTCTTGCCTGACGTAAAGTTGCTATATGATCAACATTTACACATAATTGAACTTGTGACATGACAAAAGACCTCCATATGGCTATTCTTTATGAGAGATATATACTTCTGTTTCTAAAGGTTCGTAAGTGAATATTTCAAAAGGTACTTTCAACTTTTTTTCAACAATAATTGGCAATTTTATAACTTCCTGATCATACGCATCAATTGCAGCATTCACATAAGCAACCAGTAGATTTTCATTTAACTCAATATTTGTTAAAGATTTTTTTATATATACCACTACTTTCTTATTTTTTGAAACATAATTTAAATCATTGCGCTGGGTGCGTACTTCAATGGGTATTGTTAAACTTACAAGATTATTGACTGGAATAATTGGTATTGTAAGCCTTACAGTATCAGGAGAAACAAATATTTTTGAATATTCTTTTGTATTAATATGTACTGGAACACGTATTGTTTTAGTTTCTCTATCAATATTTAACGGATATGTCTTTAAACTTTTTATTGTATCTACAATAATATCTGCACCGGTTATTTGAATTAGCGGTGGTTCAACAATTACTATGCCTTTTTTATATTGTAAAGAAGGCTCACCAATTATTAAAGGTTCTACTGGTATTACTTTATTTTTAATTGTACAAATTGTAAGCTCCAGTTTTTCTTTTTCTGGAAAATACTCTATATCATTCAGCAGTTCATTAGGTTGAATCACGATCATATATTCATGTTTTTTTCCTATAATAGGCCTGGACAAATCAATATATAATTTTATATTTGAGACACCAATGGATTTTATATATTCCTTTTTCCCTCGAAAGGTGATTCCTATTTTTTGTATATCTTCCAATATAACAAGATTCTGGGAAAGATTTTTAATTTCAGGATACATATGATATGTATGTTCTTCGATCTGACTATTCTGCAAATTGGCCCATAAGATTACAGCAAGAAGAATAGACAATATTTTTGGCAACAGATCATGCTGTTGAATTAACATTTTTATGTGTTGCAAAAAGGACATCATTTGACAGTATAAATCTCCTCTTTGCTTTTGGGATTCATGTAAAATAATATCATATTCTTTAAATCAGTATATTTTATCTTTGGTTGAAATTTTCCGTTTACCATAATAGAAATATTTCCTGTTTCCTCAGATGTAACAATAACAAGCGCATCTGTTTCTTCAGCCATTCCCAATGCCGCCCTATGCCGTGCACCATGTTGTTTTTTCAATTGGCGTGAATCACTCAATGGCAAATAACAAGCTGCTGCAGCAATCTTTGCCTCTTTAACAATAATGGCACCATCATGGAGCGGAGTGTTTGGGAAAAAAATTGTACGGATTAATTCCTCTGTAATGTCTGCATTAACCACTACTCCTGACTCAATAAATCCACGCAGATCTGTTCCTCGTTCCAGAACAATAAGAGAACCCACCTTCTCTTCTGACATCGCAATAATTGCATTAACAAGTTCATCTAAGGGAAATGCATCGGTATTCATTGATGTTGGTAACCAGGTCCTCTGGCCAAACTGTGTGATAATTCTGCGTAATTCTGGCTGAAAAAGTATGATTATCATAATCACAATGTATGATGTCAAATTTGTAATCAGCCAGTTTAACGTTTCCAGCCGCAATACTTTTGATAATACCGCGGCTATAAAAATAATAATCAGGCCTTTCAGAATCTGTATTGCTCGTGATCTGGATAAAAATGAATAAATCCAGTAAAAGATATATGCTACGATCAATATATCTATGATAATTCTGAGGTATTCCCAGCTTATTTTAATATAGCCCCAAGCTGTAGTTAAAAAGGGATTCATGAATTTGCAACCTGATAAAACATTTTTAAAGGTTTAATAATAAGTTTATGCTCCTTAACATCATGTACGCGAATAATATCCGCACCATTATACAGGGCTATAGCATTTAATGCTATAGTTGCAGGCAATCTGTCTTCATCAGTATCATACAACCTGCCAATTAATGACTTCCGTGACAATCCAATTAAAACAGGGTACCCTAACTTTTTAAAATATTTAATATTATTAAGTATAACGTAATTTTGCTCTAACGATTTGCCAAACCCTATGCCTGGATCTACTATAATTTTATCATCGGCAATATGTGCTTTTTTAGCAATCTCAATTGAGTTATACAAATATCTTGTAATTTCTGATAATAAATCATCATATTCGGTATTTAATTGCATAGTCCGGGGAGTACCCTTTATATGCATTAAAACACAATAAGCATTATATTGAGCGATAGTAACTGGCATATCAGGATCAGCCTGTAATCCGGTTATATCATTTACCATCATCGCACCCAGTTTCAATGCTTCGTCAGCAACCTTAGATTTACGGGTGTCGATAGAAACTGGAATATTAAACTCATGTATAATTTTTTCAATTACAGGACACACCCTGTCAATTTCCTCTTCCACCGCCACTTCTTGTGCACCGGGTCGTGTTGATTCGCCTCCGACATCAATAATATCAACGCCATCATGTATCATTTCACTGACATGATATAAGGCCGCATCAATTGAATTATATTTACCTCCATCGTAAAATGAATCAGGAGTAACGTTAAGTATGCCCATAACCAGCGGCCCATTTTTGATATTAATATCTATCCTGTTCATAATAGTAACATCACTGAAACAAAATTGTTATAACCCAGGTCAACAGAGTCGTATGAGAAAGCATAACCTATAGTACAATCACCTAATCCTATTGTGCATCCAGTTGTAAATAATGAATCATTTAAACCTAAATAAACTGACATGCTTTTATAAACAAGTAATTCAAAACCTATATTATATTCGTATTCATCTTGTTCAATCTTTTTAATCCCTGAAAATGCAATAGTAAAATTATTTGCTCTACTGACAATGGCTGAACTAATTTTAATTGAAGGTGAACCAAAATCATATTTATCCACAATGTATTCATATTCTTTTGTTGGATAAAGACCTGTACCAATATCCTGAATAACGAAACCAACCTTCAAAAATGGTATTACTTCAGTAATAACCCCAATATCCAACCCTGTCCCTGCGTAGGAAACATCTGCTATTGTTTCATATAAAGCTTTAATTGTAAATCCAACAGCAGCATCACCAATATATGTTGCATATGAAAACATGCCAACATTAGCGGAATATGATGCAACGCCAGTTTTATTCCCGTTTATATCATATGTATCAATATCCGGTGATTTTATGGAATATAAACCCATACCTAAAGCATTCTCACTGAATTTGTATGCAAAACCGCCAAAACCTGCATATCGATCCGCAGCAACCATTCCTCCTGATGCACCAATCTGCAATACATTAAAACTTGACTCATCCTGTGAAAAGGTTAAAAGGTCTTTTTCGGATATACTATCTATTTTACCCTGTTTTGCTTTCTGTTTAATTTCTTCAGCTGTTAAAGGCTGCTTCCCTTTAATATCAAGAAGCCCGGCTGGATTCCAGTATATAGCAAAAACATCATTGACAACCACTTCTGCAGCCTTTCCCATTGCTATATAACGAGTACCTACCCACCCTGTTCTTGTGAAGCTTGCACGCGAGCCAGCATCATGCATTGCATAAATATATACAGGAAATAACAGGAATATTAACATAAATACTTTCAGTCGTATCATCATTAAAGAACCTTATTGAATCAATATGCGTATTATTTTTTTCTTATATTCGCCATTAGATCTTTCTAATTCTATTTTTATGATGTACATACCTGGTGCAACAACTTTACCCAAATCGTTTCGCCCATTCCATTTTAGGTCCGTTGTGCCAGACAATACTTTAACAATATCACCATTAATGTCATAAATAGTGCATTTAACACTCTGTGCATCTGAAATTTTTATAGTTAAAGTCCCGTGTGTTTTTGGTATAAAAGGCACAGGATATGCATACACCTGGTTAAGGTCAATAGCATAACTCTTATGAACTATCGCACATATCAATAACAAAAATATAAAAACAGAAAAACATTTTGATTTGCTCATACATGCATCCTTTTTATATATCAAAAACATAATTTATAATGAACTACAGGGCAGTATTCGTCAATTAATATATTGATATACTATTAAAAATTTAAATTAATCAAGCTCTTTATGCGCTTCATCTACACATGAATCAATAAGAGATTTATGATCATCAATTGATTTTCTGGTATTACAATGGATTGCGCTATATAATAAAAATTCAATATTGCCTTTAGGTCCCTTAATTGGGGAATATGTTAATCCAAGTATTTTTATATTCATTTTTTGAAGTTCCTGAAGAACCTTTGAAAGTATATCCTTATGATATTGGGGCATTTTTACCACCCCTTTTTTATGTTGAAAGTTTTCAGCTTCAAATTGTGGTTTTATCAAAAGAATAGCATCAATTTCATAATCAAATATAGTTATCATTGTTTGCATAACCTTGATTATTGAAATAAATGAAAGATCAGCTGTTATCAGATTTATATGTTCATCAAAATCATCTTTTGTTAAATAGCGCGCATTTCTGCGTTCCATAACAATAACCTTTGGATTGATTCGCAGGTTATAATCCAGCTGTCCATATCCCACGTCTACTGCATATACTTTTTCTGCTCCATATTGTAAAAGGCAATCAACAAATCCTCCGGTAGACGATCCCAAATCCAGTACAATTTTTCCTGTAACATCAATATTAAAACAATCCAGAGCTTTCTTTAATTTTTCTCCACCACGGCTTACAAATTTATGCGACAATTCACGAACAGTGATAACATCATTTTCTTTTACTACAAATGACGGTTTATAAACTACCTGGTTATTCACTGTAACATAACCAGCTACAATTAAGTTTTTGGCCTTTTCTCGTGAAGTACAAATATTATCTTGAAGAAGATATTGATCTAAGCGGTTTTTTGGCATGAGTATTTTTCTCTGTATTAATCATGCTGATAATTTTTTGTGTTATTGTATCTGAATCCATCTGGTAATATCGTAATAGTTCAGAAACTTTGCCATGTGTTATGAAACTATCGGGGAATGCAATATTAAAAAGATTTTTATGCCGTAGAGACCGGTTAATCTGTGAATTTACGTATTCAGCAATGCCACCGTTTGCATAGCTGTTTTCCAGTACAACATAGTAAGGTATATTAGTCATTATAAATTCTATTTGCTTTATCGGTAATGGTTTTATTGATAAAATGCTGTAAACTGATGATTTAATATGATAGGCATGCAATTTTCTATGAATTTCAACCGCTGTAGATAACATATCTCCAGCAGCAAAAAATACAATCACGGAGCGCTGACTTTTATAGTATGCTTTCAATTGCGGAATTTTGAATGAATCTTTTTGCACCAAATGTTCATATTTATCATCACCACCTCGTGGATAGCGTATAGCAATAGGTCCTTTATTATAACTTGCAGCATAGTATATCATATCTTTTAGCTCATTACCATTTGTTGGCGATAACAAAACAAAATTTGGAATTGATCTGATAATGGCAATATCAAAAAGCCCATGATGTGTCTCACCGTCATCGCCAACTATACCTGCCCTGTCGATCAATAGTTTAACAGGCAAATTCATCAACGCAACATCATGTATAATCTGATCAACAGCTCTCTGCATGAATGTTGAATATATGGATACAAACGGTTTCAATCCATTTTTAGCCAGTGCCGATGCCAGTGTTACAGCATGCTGTTCACATATACCAACATCTATAAATCGACTGGGGAATTTTTCCTCAAATTTGGCTAAACCAATTCCCAGCTTCATTGCAGCGGTAATGGCAAAGACTTTTTTATCATGATTAGCTATATCAATCAGAGTCCTACCAGCTATCTCCGAATAACTAATGGATGATCTCTTGACTGATTTTCCGGTTTTTATGTCAAATGGACCTATTCCATGAAATTTTGCTGGATTATTTTCGGCATGGACATATCCTTTGCCCTTCTTTGTATATACATGAATGATTTTTGGGCCTTTGTTGAGCTTAGAAATCCTGTTAAACATCTCTATCATCATGGGTATGTTATGACCGTCAATTGGACCAAAATACCGTATTCCTAAGTCTTCAAAAAAACTGCTGGGTATAAATATACCTTTTATACGTGCTTCAATACGATCAAATAAGGTAAAAAGTTTGGGTCCAATCTTTGGAATTCTGCTTATGAATTCGTATGATTTTCTTCGTAATTTATTATACGTGCCACCCGTAATAAGGCGCATCAGATATTCCGAAAGAGCGCCAACATTTTTTGAGATTGAATGTTCATTATCATTCAATATAATTATAATATCTTTTTTAAGATGGCCAATATGATTCAATGCTTCAAATGATATACCACCGGTCATTGAACCATCACCAATAACTGCTACAATATTATATTTTGAATTATTTGTATCACGTGCAATTGCTTCACCCAATGCCAGTGAAAGACTTGTACTGCTATGCCCGGTATTGTAATGATCGTGCGGCGACTCTGAAACTTTTGGGAAGCCGCTTATTCCATTAAAAGTTCGTAATGTATGAAATTGTTGATTTCTGCCGGTTAAAATTTTATGTGCATAGCACTGATGCCCCACATCCCATATTATTCTGTCCCGTGGCGAATCAAAAACATAGTGCAATGCTATTGTCAGTTCAACAACACCCAGCGACGAAGCCAAATGACCGCCATTTTCTGAAACAACATCAAGGATACGTTGCCTTACTTCATCCGCTAAAGCTGTAAGTTCTTTTACTGACAAACGTTTTATGTCCTGTGGCCCATGTATATCGCTTAGCATAATAATCTTTTATGAATGATAGTTATATTCAATATACCACATCATTTTGAATAGTACAAGTAAAATTTATTTTATAAATGTCAAGAATTACCTGGCGATAGCTCATATGATTTAATGATACGTGTAATTGATACAGCTCTTCCCTGTTTATTGCAGGTTACGAGCACTGCATTTAATCTGGGATCATTCTGTGCAACTTTAAACTTTATTCTGGTATGATATATAAAATTATGTATTGAAGATTCTTTATCCATGCCAATAACAGAATCAAACGGACCTGTCATGCCAACATCTGTTATATATGCAGTTCCATTTGGCAGTATTGTTTCATCAGCAGTCTGTACATGGGTGTGGGTGCCACACACAGCCGATGCCCTGCCATCAGCAAACCATCCAAAAGCCTTTTTTTCAGAGGTTGCTTCAGCATGAAAATCTACAATTATTATATTTGTTTTGGAAGTTATTTCATCATAGAGTGTATTAAATGCAATAAACGGACAATCTACAGGTTCCATATTGATTCGGCCAATTAAATTGACTATTGCTATAGTGAAATCATTTATTTTTATTATGGTATATCCTTTTCCTGGTACACCTTTTGGAAAATTTGCGGGACGTAAAATATATTTATTTGATTCAAGAAGTTTTATTATGGTCCGGTTATTAAAAATATGATTTCCTGTTGTCAGTACATGGATTTTATATGAAAAAAGTTCCTGCGCAATCTCAGGCGTTATGGAAATGCCTCCGGCAGCATTTTCACAATTTGCAATGACACAATGTACTGAATATTCTTTGCAAATTTCACTGAGGTGATCTTTAATGATTGTTCGTCCAGGCCTCCCAACAATATCACCTATAAGTAATATATTTATTGTATCCATACTATTCTTTATTACAATCAGCAACCAGTTTTGACTGATTGCTGATTGTTTTCACACTTATCGGGCATAATCTACTATTCGTGTTTCCCGTATAACGGTAACTCGCACTATGCCAGGATATTTTAATTCAGATTCAATTTTTGAAGCTATATCCCGTGCCAGAACAGTAGCTTCTTCATCATTAACCTGTTCATTGGAAACCATTACCCTGATTTCCCTTCCGGCCTGTATTGCATAGCATTTTTCAACCCCCTTGAATCCATATGCAATGTTCTCTAGGTTTTCAAGCCTTTTGAGATAAGTATCCAGTGATTCACGGCGTGCTCCGGGTCGTGATGCCGAAATGGCATCAGCTACCTGTACCAGTATGGCTTCAAATGACTCAGGTTCCTTATCATTGTGGTGAGAGGCAATTATATTGACAACCACATCATTTTCGCCAAATTTTTTGGCAAGCTCCGCACCAACAATTGCATGAGCACCTTCACCTTCAACTATGCTGCCCTTGCCTATATCGTGCAACAACCCTGCCCGTTTTGCTGTTGCAACATCAAGCTTTAACTCGCCAGCCATGATTGCTGCTAAATTGGCAACTTCTTTACTGTGTGAAAGCACATTCTGACCATAGCTTGATCTGTATTTCAGTTTTCCTATATGATACAATGCATCCTTTGACAGCCCTGGAATACCAAGTTCAAAGGCAGCACGCTCACCTTCTTCCAGCATGTTTTCTTCCAATTCATTTTTTACCTTTTCTACCACTTCTTCAATACGTGCAGGATGGATACGCCCATTCTCAATTAACCGTTCAAGCGATAGTCGTGCAATCTCCCGTCGAATTGGGTCAAAACCGGAAATTACCACTACTTCAGGCGTATCATCAATAATCATATCCACACCTGTAAGATTCTCAAGTGTACGGATGTTCCTGCCTTCACGTCCAATAATCCTTCCTTTCATATCATCTGACGGGAGCGATACAGTGGTAATGGTGCTCTCCTGGGTATAATCTGATGCACTGCGTTGTAGTGCAGCCAAAACTATCTCTTTTGCTTTTTTATCAGCTGTTCTACGTGCTTCCTCTTCAACTTTATTAATTAATTTTATTGCTTCAAACCTAACTTCATTTTCAAGATTTTTAAGCAGCAATTGTTTTGCTTCTTCACGGCTTAATCCCGAAATACGTTCTAATTCCTGCTTGTGCTTTTCCAGGTGCTTATTCAATTCCTGCTCTTTCTCTAAGTTTTCTTTCTCTTTAGTTTGAATTAATTTTTCCTGTTTTTCAAGTTGCTGGATTTTATTGTCGATCATTTCTTCTTTTTGAAGAATTTTTCTTTCAATATTTTGTAACTCAATCCTCCTTTCACGCATTTCTTTTTCAAACTGATTTCTTTCTTTCAATAGTTGATCTTTTGCTTCCAGCAGAAGTTCCTTTCGTTTAGCTTCGGCTTCTCGGACAGCATCCTGAATAATTCTTCGTGACTGCGCTTCAGCAGTGTTAAGCTTAATCTTCCCTATGTATGCTCTGAACAAATAGCCTGACAGTGCCGCTATAGGCAGAGCAACAATCAGGAGGATAATAATTATATTCATAGTAATCCTCCTTACCTGATGTTTAACTGCAATTACGTATGCTACGGATGTAGCCTCAGGATAGGTTATTGAGATTGGAATTTTTCCTTAAGTTTTGAACTGACATACTGTGGAACCAGTCTGGTAATATCACCACCATAGCTTGCAACTTCTTTGACCATCTTGGAAGAAACAAATGAAAATTCACTCTTAGACATTAAAAAGATAGTATCTACTGAAGGTGCCAATTCCTTATTCATTAACGCTATGGCAAATTCATATTCAAAATCAACTATCGCCCGCAATCCTCTAACAATAAAACTAATATTGTTCTTCTTGCAATACTCAGCAAGAAGGCCATCAAAGCTTGTTATTTCAACTTTAGACATATCCTTGCAACATTCCTGGAGCATTGCAAGGCGTTCTTCAACTGCAAAAAGAGGAAACTTTTCGCTATTGCGAGCAATGGCAACTATAAGTTTATCAAACAACCGTGTTGCTCTTTTAATTATATCCAGGTGTCCACACGTTAAAGGATCAAAAGATCCCGGATAAATTCCAATTTGCATATAATGCTAACCTATCCTGATCGGTTTAACAAAAATAATCTTATGATTACATTTTGTCAACATTTATTCATATTTCAATATTTTTTTCTACCACACAAAACGCTCTTCCCGGTAACTATCGCCCCCATTAATAAAAGGTTGCGCAGGTACAGCTTTAAAATAGGAGACAGCTCCACAAAAACGTTTTTTCCAGTATGGATTATTGATGGAATCATAGCGTATATATTTTCCGCTGCTGGGAGCATGAACAAATGTATCATTACCAACATATATGCCAACATGTGATATTGTATGCTTGTTAATGCTGAAAAAAAGCAGATCCCCCGGCTGAGCCATTTTATAAGGTATTTTTTGCCCTTTTGTATATTGTTGCGCCGTACTCCGTGGTATGTGAATACCATTTTTATTATACACATAAAACACATAGCCTGAACAATCAAAACCAGATGGTGTGGTACCACCGTGCCTGTAGGGTGTGCCGATATATTGTGTTGCGGTATTGATTATTTGTTTTCGTTTTAAAGGGATATTCCTGTATTGCCACTGTGAAGGCACACATGATAATAATGTCATCATCACTACAAACAATATAGCAGGATTGTTTCTTTTACTCATACTATTACCATCGACAAAGCTTACTATAATATTTATATTGACAATATCCACTACACTATTTTGGATAGTGTAATATATAAATAAGAAAATTAATACAAACGAGGTGCAACATGATTCAGCAATTACGTAAAGATAGTACCAGTATTATAGAATATGATGCAAAAATTCCCTATAAGGTAAAGGATATTTCACTGGCAGAACTAGGGAGGAAGGAGTTGCAGTTAGCTGAAAATGAAATGCCGGGGCTTATGGCGTTGCGCCAAAAATACGGGAGTCAGAAACCATTAAATGGAATGCGTATTAGCGGAAGTCTGCATATGACCATACAAACAGCAATGCTTATTGAAACACTTCATCACCTTGGAGCAGATATTCGCTGGGCATCCTGTAATATTTTTTCTACACAGGACCATGCAGCTGCTGCAATAGCCAGAGCCGGTACTGCTGCTGTTTTTGCATGGAAAGGTGAAACACTGGAAGAATACTGGTGGTGTACCGAACAGGCTCTAACATGGCCTGACGGAAACGGTCCGGATCTTATTGTTGATGATGGAGGTGATGCAACACTGTTTGTTCATTTAGGCGTAAAGGCCGAAAATGATCCATCAATACTGGAAAAAGAATATGACAGTAAAGATATGCAGTGCCTTATAGATAGATTGCGATTGTCAATGGCAAACAATCCCAAACGATGGACTACTATTGCCTCAAAAATCAGAGGTGTTTCAGAAGAAACAACCACCGGTGTTCATAGGTTATATCAGCTTGAGAAAACTGGTGAACTTTTATTTCCGGCAATCAATGTTAACGATTCGGTTACAAAATCAAAATTTGACAACCTTTATGGATGCAGGGAATCTTTAGCAGACGGGATTAAACGGGCAACCGGAGTTATGGTTGCAGGTAAAGTTGTTGTAGTATGCGGTTATGGTGATGTTGGTAAAGGGTGTGCCCAATCAATGCGCGGGTTTGGCGCACGGGTGATAGTTACTGAAGTTGATCCAATCTGCGCATTGCAGGCGGTTATGGAAGGTTA
This sequence comes from Leptospira biflexa, assembly GCA_020721905.1. Taxonomy (GTDB): domain Bacteria; phylum Spirochaetota; class UBA4802; order UBA4802; family UB4802; genus UBA4802. The sequence continues at coordinate 83,375 of DYLU01000004.1, forward strand.
TGAAGTTAATACACTGGAAGATGTTGTAAAGATTGGCGATATCTTTGTAACTGCTACCGGCTGCTGCGATGTCATACGCGGAGAACACATGGAACAAATGAAAGATGAAGCTATTGTTTGTAATATTGGACATTTCGATAGCGAAATTGAAATGAGCTATCTTGAAAATAATAAAAAGTGCAAAAGAATCAACATAAAACCCCAGGTTGACAAATGGATACTGGAATCCGGAAGGTCAATTATTGTGCTTTCAGAAGGAAGGCTGGTTAACTTAGGAAATGCTAACGGACATCCAAGCTTTGTTATGAGCACCAGTTTTACAAATCAAACCCTTGCACAAATTGAACTGGCAACAAAGAAGCTGGAAAAGAAAGTATATACCCTGCCAAAAAAATTAGATGAAGAAGTTGCACGGCTGCATTTAGGGAGATTAGGGGTAAAATTAACACGGCTAACACCAAAACAGGCTACCTATCTGGGCATAGAAGTTGATGGTCCATATAAACCTGATCATTACCGATATTAATAAAAAATAAAACGGGCAGGTTGTTAACCTGCCCGTTTTATATTCAACTGATAGTTATTCGTTATCATTTGGATACATTGATTCTATTTCTTTTGCATACTTCTGTTCAATAACACGTCGTTTTACTTTTAACGTTGGAGTAAGTTCACCACTTGCCTGACTCCATTCAGCTTCTAACAGTTTGAATTTTCTTATTTGCTCAACACGTGAAAATTGTTTTGTATATTTCTGAATTTCCTGAGCAATTAACTCATTTACCTTATCATTTTCAATGAGTTCTTTATTATTCGAAAATTGTATGCCTTGTTTTTTAGCCCATTTGCCAAGCTCCTCAAATGCTGGAATAACAAGAGCCGATAGATATTTTCTTCTATCCCCTATCACCGCTACCTGTTCAATATACTTTGATTCTTTAAGGCTATTTTCAATATTTTGCGGGGAAATATTTTTGCCACCAGCTGTTACGATGATATCTTTAATCCTGCCGGTTATATACAATCTTCCTTTTTCATCGACGACACCAATATCACCCGTTTTGAAGAAACTATCTTTAGTAAAGACTTCTTGTGTGGCTTTGGGGTTTTTATAATACCCTTTCATTACCTGTGGCCCTTTTATTAAAATTTCCCCATCATCTGCAATTTTAATAATTGTATCTTTTAAAGCTGGCCCAACCGATCCAGGCTGAATTATAGCTGGCCTGTTTACGTTAGTTACTGGAGTTGTTTCAGTAAGTCCAAATCCCTCAAGTATAACTATACCCATCCCAAGGAAAAATTCTGCATCTGATACTGCTAATGGACCACCACCTGATACAGCTATTCGTATCCTGTCAAATCCTAATGCAGCTTTCAATTTGGACCATATAAGTTTATCAGCCAGGCGTACCTGTAAGCCTAATATTCCTTTTGGCTTTTTGTCCTGGCAAACATACGGGGTATTCTTTTTTGCAACATATAATGACCAGTTAAATAATGCTTTCTTTATTCCCTTAACATCGGCAGCCCGGGCAAGAATACCTGCATGAATTTTTTCATATAATCGCGGGACACTGACAATAAAATTTGGTCTAATTTCAGCCAGATTCTGAGGTACTGTTGAAAAATCTTCAGCATATGCTATTTTTGCACCGCCAGCGATAGCCAGATAATAACCTGCAGTTCTCTCAAGTGAATGCGATAGTGGCAGGAAAGATAAGCAAACATCTTTATAGGTTACATAATCGCTAAAATCATACAGTATTTGATTAACATTTGCTACAAAATTTCCATGGGTTAGCATTACCCCTTTAGGATTTCCGGTAGTCCCCGAGGTATAAATAATTGTAGCCAGATCATCTTTCCTGATAGATTTTATCCTTCTTTCAAATTCCTGTTTATTTTTATATGTTTTTCCTTTTTCAATAGCCTGTGCAAGTGTTATTACTCCTGGTTTTTTGCCTTTTATTTCATCAAAAACAATAATCTGTTTTACCTTAGGCAATCTTTTTTTTACTTTTAAAATCCTATCTAAATGATCTTCAGTCCCAACAATACAAATCGCACTATCTGAATTATCAATTATATAATATGCTTCTTCTGATGAGTTGGTTGCATAAATGGGAACATTAACAGCACCTATTGACAAAATAGCCATATCGGCAACAAACCATTCATACCGGTTGGGAGAAAAAAGTGCAATTTTAGCACCCTTTTTTACACCTAATGAAAGCAGATAATATGCAAAATTTCGTATAAGTTGATCCATGTGATTCCATGACAGATCAACATATACTCCACCTTTCTTGTACGAAACACATCCCTGATCACCTAAATTTTTGACCTGCTTTTGAAATATTGCAGCCATAGACGATTCTGAATACTGAA
>DYLU01000005.1 GCA_020721905.1 Leptospira biflexa
AACAAATAGTTTTACTGGCTTTACACTTTGCTTCAAAGCCTCTTCCTGAACATACTCTTTTCCTTTTGTTTCTTTTGTTTTTACATCAATTTCGGGCTTTTTATCGGCAAAGTAGCTTTTTAAATTCCCCTGCACCAGGACTGCCAGGTTATACTGCTTGAGGCTTGAATCCTGCGGCGGATTGGCACCCCACGGTAAAAAGTTAACATTACCCTGTTGCAGCCAGCTGTATGGCGACGATTGTACAATATATTGTACAGAAGCTTTATTTTCCTTAAGCAGTGTTTCATCAACTGAAATGGAAGAAGCTTTTAAAAACACTATCTTCTTTAAATATTTGGTGATTTCATTATCTTTGGACAAACCTTCCTCAGAAATCATTGGCGCAAAATATATTGTTAACTCACCCAATCCACGTTGCTGAGCAATGAAGCACTGCTTGTCCATCACTATATCACGACCAATCCTGACACCATAATGAGCAAGCATCCCTTCAAGGCCGGTAACTACCGGTAACGCCTGAGGCGGTCGCTGGAACATCTGCATCCCCTGCATCTGCTGTTCCACATACGAATCAATTAGCATTACGGCATTACCACCACGCATCAGGAACTGGTCAATTTTATACAACTCATATTCACTATACATGGATCGCGGCCCATTGATAATGATGGTTGCAATGTCATCAGTTATTTCATCTTTTGTAATATCTATGGTGATAAGATCATACATGTCACCAATCATCTTTCTGAATTGCGCTGCACCATTCTGCTCATCATTGATATCGCGTTCACCATGACCAATAATATAACCCACTTTTGGATTTATGCTTATAAGATTATCAATTGCTGCATTCAACGTATCTTCAAGGCGAGTCAAATCCCCAACTGAATACTGTCCAAAAATTGAACGTGTAAGAATCTGCACCGTTTCAAATTTATTGTTATATTCCACTACAATACCAACCATGCCTTCACCAGGATCAACAGCTCTGCCTTCCATGGTAGTAAACCGTGGCCACTTTAGCATGGGCAAACCATACATCTTTGCCAGTGTACTACCCTGTGGATTTTGTAATGGATCAATATAACGATACTGTATTTTATTGTAATTTCGTATATTACATTTCTGAACCTCAGTATATACCCGTTCATTCAAATTCTGCATGCCCGCAATAGGCAGGTTACTGCTAGCATATAAGGTAACCATAATAGGCGTGTTAAGTTTGAGCAATGAATCAATCTTGCCATTCATCTTTTTAATGAGCGTTGTTATGCGGTACTCCAATCCTTCCGGTTCAGTAATTGAATCAATTTTTTCTATCAAGTCACCATGAATTATGGCCATGCCCATAAAAGCATTTCGGAATTTTACCTGATCATTTTGTATTTCCCTGATCTGCACGGGATAAATACCAAAATCAGAAGCAGCATCCTTTTGCTTTTCAACATCAACAAACTCATAATTAAAATATTTATTTCCTGCATTATTATATTCTACCATCAGATCCTGAAGATATCGGTATACAGCATTGTAAGGCGCAGGAAGATCCTTGTTAAAAAATATCTTAATGGTTAATGGCTCTTCCAGTGACGATACTACCTCTTTACTTATTGGTGACAGTGAATAGACACTATTTTTAGTCAGGTCCACCCTGAAATACAATGTAAGCCCAACTAAATTTATTAAAACAATAATGACAGTATAGAGCATAAAATGCGAATAGCTCTTTTGTTTTTCACTATCACCAGATTTGGTGTGCTCTTTAACTTTCTGTACTACCTGTGTATATAGAGTTATAATGTTACCTTTGAGATTTTGCATCACATTAGTAAATTTTCTTTTGTCCATAACTATCTCCTCACCTCCAGCTGATATATGCTTGCCAGTGAACTAAGTGCAATGACCGAAGCAAAATATATAATATTTCGCGAATCCACCACACCACGGGCAATGTTCTGGAAATGGTAGTCAGCACTGATGTATTCAAACAGCAAAACCAATTTTGGTGAAATAAAGTATAAAAATTTTGTTATAAGCGATAGTACAATGCAAATGGCAAACCCTATGATAAAGGCAACAATCTGGTTTCTAGTCATTGATGATGCAAACACACCAATTGAAGCATATGCAGCAGCCAGAAGCACTGCACCTGCATAGCCACCAATAATTGGTCCGATATCAGGTGAACCAACAAATGCAACCGACACGGCATACACCAGTGTGGGCGATATCATAATTGATGCAAACAGTGTTGCTGCCAATATCTTTCCTGCCACCACCTGTATTGTTGATAGCGGTAGTGTCATAAGCATTTCAAATGAACCGGTGTTGCGTTCCTCGGCAAAAAGGCGCATGGTGATTGCCGGTATCACAAAAGCAAATAAAAGAGGCAAAAGCTCAAAATAAGCTCTGAGTTCAGCCTGTCCATATAAAAAGAATGTTGAAAAGAAAAGAAACCCCGCTATAACCAGAAACACAGAAATGACAATATATCCTATTGGTGTTGAAAAATATCCTGATAGTTCCTTTTTAGCAATGAGTTTTGCACCTTTCATTATTTCTTTAAATTGCTCCATACACTCCTCCTTATATGCCTACGGTTAGTTCGCGGAATACATGCTCCAGACTTCTGTATTCCCGGTTCATTTCGTACAATGTCCAGCCATTGTCTTTTATACAATTGAATACAGCAGGACGCAAATCAACGTCAGCCCCGGTTAAAACCGTAATATGGCATAACTGGCCTTCATCACGTACATGCTGTACGCTTTTTACTCCTGATATGTTTTTCAAAGCATTTTGTATTAATTCAAATGTAGTACCGCCAATAACACAATTTATACGGACATCCTTTCCTTTTGCGCTTTTAAGCTCACTGGTTGAATCATCAGCTACTATCGTACCCTTATCAATTATTATCACACGATTACAGGTTGCCTCCACTTCCTGCAATATATGGGTTGACAGTATCACTGTTTTTTCCTTTCCCAGCTCTTTAATGAGGTCACGGATTTCAACAATCTGGTTTGGATCAAGGCCGTTGGTTGGTTCATCCAATATAAGTATGTCAGGATCATGCAATATGGCCTGTGCCAATCCCACTCGCTGCTTATATCCTTTAGAAAGCTCATTAATATTTTTATGCATTACTTCGGTTATGCCACACTGAATGGCAACATCCTTTACTTTTTCTTTATCATATATATGCCTGATATAAGCCATAAATTGCATGAAGTCATATACCATCATATCGGGATACAAAGGTGCCGATTCAGGTAAATATCCTATACGCTTTTTTATTTCAATAGGATTTTCATTAACAAGAAACTCATCTACACTTACCATTCCACTGGTTGGCTGCAGATAGCCTGTGAGTATGCGCAGTGTTGTAGTTTTACCTGCACCATTTGGTCCCAACAGTCCTGTTATTTCACCTTTTCTGATGGTAAATGAAACACCATCAACAGCCTTTACCTCTCCATAATGTTTTACTAAATTCTGAACGCTTATCATTACGGCTATCCTCCTGTTATCAAAACACATTTTTTGCTTAAGAATAAAGCATTAAGAAAAAGGGATATAGTGGCATTACACAGTATAGTATTAACTATAAATAATTTGTTACAAGTATTTTTTAACCATAACTATTTTTACTATGAGCGATAGTTACCTGATAATGGATCTTTGCCCGGCACGGCCATAATCATCTTCAATGCGTTCAATGTCATCCTCACCAAAGTAATCACCAAGCTGCACTTCAATATACACTAAGTTTTGTGTTCCTGTATTTTCCACTCTGTGCAGCATATTATAATCTATATCCACACTTACTCCTGAGGTAACCTCAATTTCATGCATATCAAGAGTAACCACCCCCTGACCGGAAACAAAGAACCAGTGTTCTTTGCGCTTTTTATGGCGCTGAAGGCTTAAACGTTTTTTTGGGTATACCGTTATACGTTTAACCTTATGGGTTTCTGTGTCCGATAGTACCTCATAAAAACCCCAGGGACGATGTTCTGAATATATTGCTCTGTCATCCATAGTTATTACCCATTTTTTTGCATAAAATACTGCATGAAATCAACTAAAACTTTCACTCCCTCAACAGGCATGGCATTGTATAGTGATGCACGTAAACCGCCAACAGAACGATGCCCTTTTAAACCGCTTAATCCCTGTTTTAAAGCTTCCTTTAAAAATCTATTTTCCAGATCCTCACTTAACATTCGCCATACAACATTCATTGTGGAACGGCTATTCCTGTCAACAGGGCAACGATAATACCCATTGCTTTCATCAATGGCCTTATACAGCATTGCTGCTTTTTCATCACGGCGCTTTTCTATTTCATTGAGCCCGCCAATTGATGTAATCCACTTTAATGTGAGATTTGTCATCCATACGGTAAATGTGGGTGGAGTGTTGTATAATGATTTTTCTTTAGCATGCAAATCATACCGCAAATACGCCGGAAGGTTTTTTGCGGCTTTTTCTATCATCTCTTTTTTCATGATCACCAGAGCCATCCCGGCTGGCGCTAAATTCTTCTGAGTACCTGCAAAAAGCATTGACACTTTATTCCAGTCGACTGGCCGTGACATTATATCCGATGACATATCTACAATTAAAGGAATACTTCCTGTTAGTGGAAATTCACGCCATTGAATGCCGCCGATGGTTTCATTGGAACATATATAGGCATACACAGCATCCTTATTCAGTGTAAATTCGTTACTGTCTGGAATACGGGTATATTTATCAGCTGCTCCATCCCATACAACATTAGCCTGTCCAATAAGCCTGGCATCCTCATAGGCTTTGAGCGCCCAATGACCTGTCAATATAAAATCAGCTTTGGCTTTAGGTGAAAGAAATGCCATTGGTACCATAGCAAATTGCAATGTTGCCCCCCCCTGAATAAAGAGTATTTCATAATCATCGGGTACCTGCAAAATATCTTTTAAAAGGAATATGGTTTCGTTATGAACCTCATCGTATATTTTACCACGGTGGCTCATTTCAATAAGCGACATGCCACTATTTTTGTAATCAACCAACTCCCTGCTTGCTTCTTCAAGAGCTTCACGAGGTAATATTGAGGGCCCGGCAGAAAAATTGTAGATTCGCGTCATTATATTCTCCACAATAATAATTTTTACTTTATTCTTGAAAGAAAGACTATTACTATGATACTGTCTCAAAAAATCAAGTAAATAAATACAAGGATTATCATGTCAGGAATATTATATGTTATTGCAACTCCAATAGGCAATTTAGAGGACATTACACTCAGGGCACTACGCATTTTAAAAGAAGAAACAGATATTGTATACTGCGAAGATACTCGTCAAACAGCAAAATTATTAAGCCATTACGGCATAAGCCTGCCAATGCGCTCATTACATGCTCATTCATCTAAAGCACAGCTCAATCAGGCATTACAGGAACTTCTATCAGGCAAATCTATTTCTTATTGCACCGACTCCGGCACCCCTGCAATCTCTGATCCTGGATGGCAGCTCATTGCCCGGGCACGCGAACACGACATTACGATTGTCCCTGTCCCGGGGCCATCGGCGGTTACTGCCCTGCTTTCAGTATGCGGTTTTCCTTGCTCACAGTTTTATTTTGCCGGATTTTTAAGCAAAAAAGATGGTAAGCGCAAACGCCAGTTACAGGAACTGTCGGCACTTGATGCGATTATTGTGATATATGAATCACCATACCGAATTGCAAAATTATTACAAAGTATTGCCCAGGTCATGCCACATGCACATATTGTCATTGGCAGGGAAATGACCAAGCATTTTGAGGAACTGATATACTGCAAAGCAGAAGAAATTGAAAGTGTTACTGTAACACTTCAACAAAAAGGAGAATTTGTTATTGCAATATATAATCAAAAATTTTTTTAAAAAAGAGTAAGTTTTTTTATTTTTGCTCTTCCCGCTGTCGTCATTGTGAGCCTGGCTTTCCCCACTTCCGTCATTGTGAGCCTGACTTTCCCCACTGACGTCATTCCGTGCCCCGACACGGAATCTGCTTTGTATCTGCGACAGGGATCCTGAAATAAATTCAGGATGACTTACCACCACCGTCATTGTGAGCCTGACTCAGAGATAAAATACTTGAAAATTTATTAAATGTACTATATTATATATGTATAATATTTTATATTTTCATTTAAGATTTGACAAAAACATGCCGATAGTTTCTATAGATTGAAAGAGGTTATATACCATGGTTATAGATAAAATAGGAAACATTAAGAATATTGTTGAACCCAAAAGCACCAAATTGGTTGGGAAAACAAGATCCACTGGCAAAAGTGACTCGGTGGAGATTTCAAGCGAAGCAAAACAGGCTGCCGAACAGTCCAAAATTGCTCATATTGTAAAACAAACGCCTGATATCAGAGCTGAACGAGTAAAACAAATCAAAGAGCAGATTGCCAATGGCACATATGATTTCAATGATGACCGTATAATTGACAAAGTTGCTGAAAAAATTGCTATGCAGCTTTTACGAAAATAGACCATCCTTATAAAGGTTATTATACATGGCCGGCATAATTGACAAAAAGGCGGAATCAGGATTCCGCTTTTTTATGTCAAAATCCTATGGACAAACCATAGAAGGACTATGGCCAGATCTGTACATTCCAACTGCGGTGTATGCTCAACCCGATAGTATAGCACTCCTTCCATCTATAATTACCCTTTTTGGTTCCCGTATATTATTTATTACCAGTTCAATTGATTTTAACCAGTATAACCACCTTTTTATGCCCATTGCACGGAGCCTGCAAAACAATAACATCCCGTTTATGGTATACGATGAAATTCCTGAAAACAATACTGATTATATTGATACTGCAGTTTATTTTGCGCGTAAAACACACTGTGATTTAATTATTGGATTTGGAGGAACAGAATCAATTAATGCTGCAAAAGCAGTTGCGCTGTTAACACCCAACTATTTCTTTGCACATGAACTTTTTACCTATCCTTTTTTACATGAACCAATACCATTTATCAGCATTCCCGTGCATCCATTGTTTGGTTTTGATATAACTCCCTGCACAATACTGACTGATATCCATGATGGTATCCATAAAACTTTTTTCCATAATTACATCTTTCCAAAAGCAGTTATTATTGATCCCGGTCTGTCGTTTGGTATTGATGATGGAACTATGGCCAGATATAGTATGGCAACATTAGCCATTGCAACGGAATCGATCATTTCAAAAAATATCAATAATATTACCAACACACTTTCACTGAGAACTATAGATCTCATATTTAAAAATTTATCTGCGGTATTGCGTGAGAGTGACAATGATACTGTGCGCCTCAATGTAATGATGGCTTCAGTCATGGCTGGAATAGCATTCAGCAGCGCACAGCTTTCTGTGACATTAGCGTTATCACTTGCACTTTCTTCATTGACACAAATTGATATTGCATCATATATGGCTGTTATGCTACCACATATTATGGAATACAATTTAACATCGGCTCCCGGTAAATATGTTCAGATGTCTAAAGTTATGGATGAGGATGTGCGCGATATCACTGTTATTGAAGCTGCAATTAAAGCTGTGGAAGGTGTCAGGAAATTAGCTCTTGAGGTTGATATCCCTCAACGGTTATCACAATTTGACATAAACAAGGGCATTTTTTCTAAAGTCGCTGAAATCACCTTAAGCTACCCATTCATACATAATGCGCCTCGTGCACTTAACCGCGACGAAGTTGAAACCATCCTTATTGCTGCCTATTAGCCTATGAGTCAGTCTGCACTTAACAATGTACTGCAACGGTTTAAAAATGGTCTGCTATCTGATGAGGATTTTTTACAGGAACTATCGCACATAACGATAGAGCAGTTAGGCCACACCACACTGGATCATCACAGGCACACCAGATTAGGGTTCCCCGAAGTTATTTTTTGCCAGAATAAAACTCCCCAACAGGTTGCCGATATTGCCAGAGCATTAGCCACACGTAAGACAAGCTTTTTAGGCACACGTGCCACCATTGAGCACTACAACAAAGTTAAACGTCATATTAAAAAAGCTCACTTTAATGAAGCAGGGAAAATCATTTCTTACCGTGCACAAACACTTCACCATAAACCACACAAACTTTTAATTATTACAGCAGGCACATCCGATATTCCGGTTGCTGAAGAAGCAAAAGAAACCGCGAACATTATGGGTCTTACTGTTGAAACTATCTACGACATTGGAGTTGCCGGGATTCACCGTGTCTTTCACAACTGGGAACACATTCATGATGCAACAGTCATCATTGTGATAGCCGGCATGGAGGGAGCGCTGCCAAGCGTTATTGGCGGTCTTGTCCCCTGCCCTGTTATTGCTGTACCAACCTCAGTGGGATATGGTGCTTCATTTGATGGGATAGCAGCGCTTTTGGGTATGCTCAACTCATGTGCACCAGGAGTTAGCGTTGTTAACATTGACAACGGTTTTGGCGCTGTGTACTGTGCCTACCGTATTATACGGAGTTTGTAGGATAGTTTTATGAAGATACTTTATTGCGATATACAATCAGGCGCTTCCGGCGACATGCTTGTAGGTGCACTTATTGATATGGGACTTCCTGTTGACGTTCTTACAACACAGTTGCAATCATTATCAGTAAAAGGTTTTGCGATAGCTCCGGCAAAAGTAACACGGTATGGTATACAGGGCACTCAGGCCGGGATTAAAGCAAATAAAGACTTAACTCACCGAAATTTAGACGCAATTACCAAAATTATTGAAAACAGCTCTTGCTCTGACCCGGTTAAACATAATGCAATTGCTGTCTTTAACAATCTGGCTGATGCTGAAAGCAAGGTTCATGGCATTTCAAAACAGGAAGTCCATTTTCATGAAGTTGGTGCAATCGATAGCATTATCGACATACTTTCATTTTGTATTGGTATTGAATATTTTGCAATTGATAAACTATACTATAGTACATTTGCCTTTGGTTCAGGTACTATCTCCACTGCTCATGGCACCCTTTCCTTACCTGCACCTGCAACGGTAAAGCTTACTCATGGCAAACAGGTTATGATTACAGGGCTTCAGGGTGAACTTACCACACCAACGGCTGCTGCAATCCTGGTAACGCTTGGCACACAACTAATACAATTTGGCGGTACTGTAGTAAATACAGGTACTGGATTTGGCACACGTGATTATGGTTTCCCAAGTTATACCAGAATCTTGTTTATTGACGAAAAGCCTCATGAAAGTGAAATCCTGAGTGTGCTGGAATGCACCATTGACGATATGAATCCTGAAATATACCCTCATGTGGCAGAGTTGTTATTTGACGCCGGTGCACATGATGTTTATTTGCAGCAGGTCATTATGAAGAAAGGGCGACCGGGGGTGGTGATTTCAGTACTCTGCCCTTTTAATGCAGTTGATGATTGTACACAGATTCTTTTCAGGCAAACAACGACCTTAGGGGTCAGAGCATATACCGTCAACCGTTATTCGCTGCCACGGGAGTTTGCAACAGTTACCCTTTACGGTGAGGAAGTCCGTATTAAGAAAAGTAACCGTTATCAGGAACTATCGCCAAAACCTGAATTTGAGGATTGCAAAAAGATTGCATTAAAAACCGGAAAACCGCTATTTCATATCATGCAAGAGGCTCTGAAAGAATATTACAAACAGAATAAATTATAGCTGCTTCAATTCCTCAGAAGAGAATATCTGGTCAATATCAAGAATAATGACAAACTTATTTTCAACCTTCCCAATACCAACGATAAATTTGCCCGATATGCCTTTAACAATTGGCGGGGGCGGCTCAATATCTTTGTGTTCCAGTTTGATTACATGACTTACCTGATCTATTGCAAGCCCTATACGCTTACCCTTTATATCAACAACTATTGCCCGTTTATTTTTTGTACCTTTTTCAGATATGCCAAAGCGTACACCCAAATCAACAATTGGTATAACCTTGCCTCGTAAATCAATGACCCCCATAATATAATCCGCTGACTTTGGCAGTGGAGTAACTGCAGGCAGTTTAAGTATTTCCTGCACCTGTAATATTTCAATGCCATATTCTTCATTGCCAATATTGAAGCATACTATCTGCATGCTGTTCAATGCCGTATCTTTAGTCTGGGTTTTCATACTGAAATCCTTATTGCAATTTTAACGTATTTTCCCAATACTAGTAATAATAACTCAATTTTTCAAGTTAAAATTTTTATTTTTTGGCGATAGCTCTTAAGACTTCACTCTACTAATTTTAAATATGTTTGATGTAACTGGTTAATTGCTATCTTCCCTTCTTCCACATATCCTTTTAGATTTTCAGGTAAGGATCCATTTTTAACATATATATAGCCGGCAAACATAGTAAACAGTATTGCAATAATAGTAATCAGCTTTAATAATTGCTTTATCAGTACGTACAAAAGTACTATAAAGCTCACAACAGCAATAATTGTCAATATAAGGCCAGTATTCATGATATGCTCTTTTGCTGTTTAGCACTATTTTTTTTTCTTTGTGAAAAGGAATTCCAGAGCATTCCCAATATTAATCCTGCTATAAATAGTGTTGATAGCATTAAAATCAGTGGCAATGTGATATCCCATATAAATAATGTAAACGTTACAGGTTGGGTATTCTGCAAAATTATCAGCAAAAACAAAATAAGGATAACTGAAATTATTATAACTTTTACCTTCATAACTTTTTACTGTACATTACAATTTTTCTTTAACCGCAATAATGTAACTGCTAATCACCATCATATATTACAGTAAATTTTATTCATATACCTTTAATCAAATATGTCAAGCAAAGTATTGTGTTTTTTTAAGGATGTTTTATGAAGTTCAGGTGGCTGGTAAAGAATTCTGGATGATTTTTTGGAGTACCTTTTGTGGTAATCCCCAGTAAACAAGGCAATACAGTATGCCCTCTTCCTCACCAATTTCAAAATGATAGTTGTTGTATAGATAGTTATCGGTTTTATTTTTTTCCAAAACCTTTTCTTGCAAATCAAAAAGATAATTTTCAATACAAAATTCCAACATCCTGGCAACTGACACCTTCCATATTTTTTTGACATCCATCAAGAACTCATACTCATTAGGATTTAACTGTAAATGAATACGTTTCCATGAACCTTTGCCTTTTTTATCTCTATATTGTACATTTCTGCAACTTTTTAATGTTAATTGTCGCCTTTCAGTTGCATACCGGACCATCAATACCAACAATTTACTAACCGATATGTTATACTTTTTACCTACAGCCTTAATAATGGCATCGTTTGCAAATGAAATACATGTTGTCGTTTCGGCATTCATACCATACTCCGTTATCTTTTATATTGATTTTCTATATTTAACAATTCTATTCTTTTCAATTTTTTTAATCAAGCCTATTTTATGACATTTACATATAAACTTCATAAAATCTTTACACATTTGCGTCATTTTAGCTTTGAGATTTAATGATTTTAGAAACTTTAAGAGGAAACATGGATTTTAAAAGCACATTTAATGAACATATTATTTCAATGCTGAACATTTTTGTGAACGAACAAAAGAGGCGCTTCCCTGATAGTGAAGTATTGACCATTGACCTGCACTGCCATGACCACAACAGCAATATCCCCGATGAACAATTAGGAAGAATATTAGGAATCCCTGAAACATGGCTGCCAACTGAAAATTTGATTACAACTCTTAAAAATCATGGCTGTGATACATTTACGGTAACAAATCACAATAATGCACGATCATGTTACGAACTTCTGGATAAAGGTCATGATGTGCTTATTGGCGCAGAATTTAGTTGCACAGTGCCTGATTACAAAGTAGGCATTCATGTTCTTACCTACGGATTTACCCCGGAGCAGGAAGTTAAACTCAACAAATACCGAAATGATATATATAAATTCCTTGATTACACACGCGAAAATGATATTCCAACAATATGGGCTCATCCATTGTATCACTATAAATCTAAAGGAATTCCGCCCATGGAATTCTTTGATAAGATGGCCCTTTTATTTGAACGGTATGAAGTTATAAACGGCCAGCGCGATAGTTGGCAAAATATGCTGGTAAAACAGTGGATAGAATCATTAACGCCTGACAAATTAGATGAACTATCGCACAAATTCAAGATTAAACCTGATAGATATTGCACAACACCCTACAGCAAATACATGTCAGGTGGTTCCGATAGTCACATGGGAATATTCACTGGCTTAACGGGAACCCATCTGCATATCCCTGATTTAGCTTTAAGATTGAAGACAGAAAAACGCTCATCAATGGCACTTGAAGCAATTAAAAAAGGAGCAATGGCACCCTTTGGTACACATAATGACAGTGAAAAGATGGCACTTTCTTTCATAGATTACTTTTGCCAGATAGGCATGAATATGGAAGACCCTGGCATTCCCCATATTCTGTTACACAAAGGTGACGTTCAGGACAAGATAGCTGCGCTTGTCATATCCAATGCTTTCCATGAATTGAAGCGGCATAAAACCACTTTAAACTTTTTAGAGCTTTTCCACAAGTCATTAATTGGGAAAACATATTCCAAAACTAAACGAT
Source organism: Leptospira biflexa (assembly GCA_020721905.1). Taxonomy (GTDB): domain Bacteria; phylum Spirochaetota; class UBA4802; order UBA4802; family UB4802; genus UBA4802. The sequence continues at coordinate 12,631 of DYLU01000005.1, forward strand.
TCTATGTAAGCAAAGATTATAAAAGGGTTTTTGATATTGCCTACAAACTGTCACGATATACAAAAACCAGAAAAAAAGATGATGTGACATTCTATACACAATCGATATATGGAATATATAAAGAGCTTGTTCAATTGCTCATGAAACGATCCGATAAACATATAAACGAATTAATTAATAATAACACATTAAAATCAAACGAGTTTGAATCATTCTTTAAAAACATTGAAATCCCCACCCATTTTCGGAAATATATTGAAGGTAATGAAAAACCTAACGGCAACGGTTCAGTAAAAGTTAATCTGCCAAAACTATTCGACGAGTTATCATTCCCATTCCTGGGTTCAGCGGTTATTGCAGCAGCCTTTTTTACCAGTGCCCGAGTAATGTATAAAGCACGGCCTTTACTGTACGAATTTGCAAAAGTACATAATACCCTTAAACATCCTGAACGCACATTATGGCTTACCGATACATTTACCGATTCCAATGGTGTTGCCATGGTATTGCAATCCATGCTTAAAGAAATTCAAGCACGTGACCTGCCCATTGATATCATTACTATCAGCAATACACTTGAATCCCGTGATCACTTAATTGTTATTCGACCATTGAAGGAATTTACCCTTCCATTCTATGAACAGCAACCATTGCGCATCCCTGATATTCTTGAAATCCACAATATCTTCAAACAGGGTGAATACAGCAGAATTATTGCTTCAACCGAAGGCCCAATGGGGTTAGCCGCACTGTGGTTAAAATATGCGTATTCTGTCCCTGCATACCTTTATGTTCATACCGACTGGATGATGTTTGCCGAACAAACATTAAAGCTAACCGATGAAAACTTACATAATTTCAGGCGTTTGTTGCGGACCTTTTACAAAGGTTTTGATGGATTGTTTGTTCTTAATAACGACCACCGCAAATGGTTGACAGGCAAAGATATGGGCTTTAACCCATCACAGGTATTTTTAACTGCGCACTGGGTTGAAGAAATCTTTAAACCCCAAAAAACAAACAAAGCAGAAATTTTTGGAGTGAATAATACAACACCTATAATACTTTTTGCAGGAAGACTTTCAGAAGAAAAAGGTGTTATGGATATTCCCAAAGTTATGCAGATAGTCAAGCAAAAATATCCTGAGGCAAAAGTGGTATTTGCAGGCATTGGGCCAAAAGAAAAAGAACTAAAAGAGCTTTTACCCGATGCAATCTTTTTGGGATGGGTACAGCGTGATACCTTACCAAAAATCTACTCAGCAGCAGATGTTCTGGTATTGCCATCACGATTTGATACATTTGGGTGTGTTGTACTTGAAGCGTTATCATGCGGACTGCCAGTACTTGCTTACAACACAAAAGGACCCAGGGATATTATCAACAACGGTCTAAATGGATATCTGGTAAAAAATGAAATTGAAATGGGTCAAAAGATAACGGAACTTTTAGATAATCCTCTGCTTCTAAACCTCTTCAAAAATCAATCATTGCTCCGTGCACATGAATTCAACCCGGATACAATCATCAAGCAATTCATCAATGACCTTAACACCGCAGCATAATCAACAACATATATGGTGGAAGCACGGAGTGATATATCAAATATATCCCCGCAGCTTCTTTGATGCAAATGATGATGGCATTGGTGATTTACCTGGTATCATTAAAAAATTTGATTACATTGTTGACCTTGGCATTGATGCTATATGGTTATCGCCAATATACATGTCACCCATGCATGATTGTGGTTATGATATAAGTGATTATTACAACATTGCTCCCTGCTTTGGTACATTAGAGGATTTTAAAACATTATTAGCGATAGCTCATAGCAATAACATTAAGGTTATAATGGACATGGTGTTAAACCATACATCACACGTGCATCCGTGGTTTATTGAATCTTCATCGTCAAAAGATAATGATAAAAGCGACTGGTATATATGGCATGACGGCAAAAAAGGGAAAAAACCCAATAACTGGAAATCGGCATATTTAGAATCCGCATGGGAATGGAACCAGATCCGTCAACAGTATTATCTTCACTCTTTTCTTAAAGAGCAACCTGATCTTAACTGGCATAATCCCAAAGTTAAAGAAGCAATGTTTAACATTATGCGCTACTGGCTTGATATAGGAGTTGATGGATTTCGATTGGACGTTATCAACTATTGTTATAAAGACAGGCGCCTGCGCAACAATCCCTTTTCTATTAATCCATTTAGTGAACAAACTGAAAAATACAATCGAAACAGACCAGAAAATTATGTACTGGTAAAGGAAATAAGAGAACTTATTGATTCATACGATAACAGAATGGTTGTTGGTGAGGTTTTCAGTTATCCTCCAGGAAATCCTGAATTATCAGCAAGCTATTTACTTGATGGGAAAGGACTTAATTTATCATTTGATTTTTCACTGCTGTATCAACCATTTAATGCGCGAAAATTTTATCAATGCATAAAACGCTGGTACAACACAATCCCCAAAACAGGATGGCCTTGCAATGTATTATCCAATCATGATCAGCCCCGATACGGAGATAAACATTCTAATGATGATAGCGATTCTATAAATCGTTTACTGGCTTTGCTGCTATTAACGCTATGGGGAACTCCTTTCATCTACTATGGCGAGGAGATTGGCATGAAAAATAGTACCATCCCATTAAAAAATATTGTTGATCCTGCAGGCAAACGTTTCTGGCCAATCTATAAAGGAAGAGACCGTGCGCGTACTCCCATGCAATGGTCAGATGAAGCAAATGCTGGTTTCAGCAATTTCGCAAGCTGGCTTCCTATTGACAGTAACTATCGCACAATAAATGTAAAAAATCAGATAAAAGACCGATATTCACTGTTAAATTTTTTCAAGGATTGTATCCGACTCCGCAAAAAACATTCAGCACTAACCTGTGGTTTATGGGAACCACTTGTAAAAGGCAAACATGGCATATTAGTATATCTGCGCAAAAACGACTATGAAACACTGTGTATAATTTTAAATTTTACTAATAGCCCAACATTGTTAAACTATCGCTATGAAGCACAGTGGAAAGTACTGTATTCTACTCATCGGAGCAGGTTTGAACACTTTGCTGATCTCAGAATACAGTGTTACCCTTATGAAGCAACTATCCTGCAAAAAGTTGGTGATTTAACATAGTTCACAAGGTATAGGGAATGCCGTATTCAGGTATAACAACGGTAATATGCGGGAAAGCCTTTGTAACTGCTTCAACGAATTGTGTTGTATCCACCTGTGATGATATTGGTGGGAATGTATCATCAAAATGATGTAAAAATATTGATTGGGGAATAAATTTCTTTATAAAGCGCAGGGCATAGTGATCAATATCCAAACGACCCTGGAATGGAAGCGTCAGCATGGTTGGCTTATAAGGATAATCAATAGCCGGGGAAAAATTTAAACTGCCAAAGTGCAGTATAGATTTATCACAACATACTATTTCATAAGCAAATATAGTACCTGCAGGCATTGCTTTATTCAGAGTCATAATTTTTATAAATTCACCATAATATTCAAACATCCGCTTATTGATAAGAGTTTTGAATATAAGAGGAATATCAAAACGTATATGTTGGCTTTTATATATTTTTATGACAAATGGAGGAATTGATATAACCTGGCCATGGTCAATAATTCGTATATAATCTGGCAAAACACCCTGTTTAATTAAAACACTGGCTACCTGCACACTACAGTATATAGTGCATTTAGTCATATTCCATATTTCAGGTATGTTATATATGTGATCAAAATGACCGTGTGTAATAAATATGTCTGTTGCATCTGTATAATCATAGACGGAAGCATACTGGAGGGATTTATTCATTGATATAAATGGATCAAAGTGTACAGAAGTGTTGCCTGAAGAGATTTTGATTGAAGCTGTACCAAACCACTGTATTTCCATGTAGTGCAACCTGTTCTGTACTATTGTAATTTTAAATATCATATATATGATTATAATTACCGGTCAAGTATTTTTAAGAATTCAATATCGTAATTTTCAATAATTTCAATTTTTTTAATATCAACTTTATATTTTCTTCATAACTTCTCATTTTTTCTATAACAAATAATAAATGCTATTTCAATGATAGGAATTGCCTTATGAAGTTTATCAAAAAAGTCATGCATCAACTGGATGAATATTTTTCTATTTATACAATTAAAAATGTAACAATCACCAGAATACCTGTATGGGTTATTGTCATCTGTATTATATTAGTATTACTAATATCATCCAGTGGTTTTTTAAATCTATACTTTCTTAATGAATCACATCAGGAAATTGAAAAAATAAATGAAATTACTTCATTAACGCAAACCACCCAAATTGAATTTGAAAAACAACTATCATTATTACATTACATGATACTGGAAAATGACCCTGAAGAATTCCGTAAATATTTTCATCAATTCTCGTATCAATACACGTATGTACAAAATAATCTTTTCAATTTAAAGATATTATTAGTTGAATATCCAACTATACAGCAGAATATAGCAGAAATAATACATTACCATAAGCAATTTTCTGAGCTATTAATTGATGAAATAACACAATATAAAGAAAATAAAATAAATGCATCTGATGTATATTCTATTATAAAGGGAAAAGATCAACATGCCATAGATCTTCTGGTAAAAACAAGCAATCATATTAACACAATAAATTACAATAATAGCATCAGGACTAAAAATAAGTATTATATATTTTCAATGATTTCAATTGGGCTTATTAGCAGCATGTCCATCGTACTGGTTATAATGATTGTCATTATCATTCAAGCTGAAAAGAGATTTCTTGTATCCATTGGAAAAAATTTATCAGCATATTTACCGACACAATTGGTACAAATGTTATTACATCGGCAAAAACAGGAAATAATCCCACTGCAAAAAAAATTTATAACTGTATGTTTTACTGATATTCAGGGTTTCACAAAACTCACCGACACTGTTGACATTGAAATTGCGGCAGATATTCTCAATGAGTATCTATCTGTAATGACAAAAATTGCACACAAATATGATGCTACAATAGATAAATTTTTAGGTGATGGCATAATGATAGTATTTGGTGCACCAATATCAATGACACCTGCACTTCAGACAGATAATGCAATACAAATGTCTATAGAAATGCTGAGGATATTTAAAGAATTGCATAAAAAATGGCAAAGTATTTTAAAACATAACTCGCTACATTTACGTATTGGAATCCATTGTGGGGTAGCTACAGTTGGTAGTTTTGGGCCTCAGGAACGATTGACATTTACGGCTATTGGAAAAATTGTTAATATTGCATCACGTCTTGAACAAATGTGCCCTGAAGACAGCATACTTATTAGCTCGGAAGTAAAAAAATTAGCACCACATATAAAAACCACAAATCCTCATAATATTTCACTTAAAGGGATTGAACAGCCTGTTGAGGTATATAGTGTGGAATATTAGACTATTCTATTCATACATGATACACGCGATTGTTATATCATCCTGTTGAGGATATGTGCCTCTGAATCGCTGTATATCCGTCATTAAAGCATTCACTATTTTGGAAGGGTCATCCGAATAATTGCTTATAAACATCTTATTAAAACGCTGTATGCCATACTCATTGGATTTAATATCTCGTTGTTCTATACATCCATCAGTTAAAATATAGATACAATCCCCTGACTGCAGTTTCATTTTTCCCGATTTTACATTTGTAATTTTTTGAACCCCAAGCGGTAAATTAATTTCTTTTAGTGAAAACTTGAAAACACCATCTCTATATAAATACGCCATCGAATGTCCAAAATCATATACTCCCATTATCGACTCATCCTCATTAATGACTACAAAACAGGAGGTAACAAACTTTTCACCCTCAAAGGTAGAATAAATATAATTATTTAAATGCAACAAAAAGGACTCAATACTATTTGTTTCAAAATCATTGGTACTGATCATTCCATTTATAATTGCAGTTATCATTGATGCTGCAATTCCTTTACCAGCAACATCACACACACCAACAATAATTTCATTTTTTGTTTTTTTTGGTATTATAAAATATGAGTCACCGCCAATATCCTGAACCATTTCATTTCTTATTGCAATGCGCAGACGCTTTGTCTGGACAACATACTCTTTGTTTACAATCCTGTTTATCACACGTTTTGCCTGCTCAATATCCTTCTGTGTCAATCGTGACAGAAAAATCAACATATCCTTTGTTGAAAACAAACCCCTGTACGATCCCTGATCATCAACTAGTGCATAATAATCCTGTATCCCTGTTATGAGATCCTTTTCAATTATTTTTGAACATTCAAATATGTGCATGGTATAATTAAAAGTGCGTACTTTTTGCATTACATCAATAACTGTTTTATTATAATATAATTCTCTTCCAAACCGTCTTCCCAGAATATCAAAAAGATCCTTTCGAATTATTGCTCCCTGTACATTCATTGACGCATTGACAACAGCAAGTGCAAAAATATTATCCCGGTGAGCCATTTCGTCGGCTAACTCTTCGATTTTAGTGTTTTCAAGAACATAATAACTGGAGCTAACCAGCATTCCTGTGGAAAATCGGGTGTTGAGTGGTGGAGCTACTTGTTTTATAATTTCTTTGGTTTGTGTTTTTACTGACATGTATACCTTCCTGTTGAATATAGAATATAAATATTTTTTTCGCGTTATATTGTATTAAAATCAGCCTGTATTGCCTGTTATGATAAACAACTTCATTTATGTTCCATCATAATACCCTATTTGATTAATAATAGTTAACTGATTTACCATACACTGTTTATAAATAGATTGATATGGTTAAATATTTATAAAAATGTTATAAAATTATTCTAAAATGCCATTTACTGTTTTATTTATCTATACCATAGTGTATGGTGCAAATAGCTAATATTTGTTATATACCAAAATTACGCAAAAATATGATGCAGTATACACTGATTAATGTTCAGAATAATCATTGTAAAAAAACCAGTGCTTATATGAAAAAACTATTTGCTATTTTTCACCAATCAGATAATAATTAATTGTTTATCAAACTTATTTTCAATTCTTTGATGGCAATTGTGCATTATTTACTGTGATATAATTTGATAAGAGGACATGAATAATGAGGAATTTTTTAAACGCTTTTATATTGTTTTTTGTAATTTTTTCTAACGCAACAACACATTCAAATGCTGGTGATGTTGTGTTATATAAAAGTGCTCTTGGATTTAAGGTTGCAGTACCATTGTGGGATACTTCCGAGATGATGCATGACGACATATACGAATTTATATGTGCTAAATCTGAATACATATTTATTAAAATCTATAAATTACAAACCATTGAAAATGATATTCTCCATACCATAACATGGAGGATATGGGATACTGATCCCAATGCCCATTTTATTATCAACACAAAAACCGATGAAGGCGGTATAATCATAACAACATACCGTAATAACAATACAGCACTTCATAGATTGCGAATCATAACACATAATAATGCTGCTTTTATTATTGAATGCAGTGCACCGGAAAAAACATTCTATAATTATGAAGTTTATTTTAAAACGGTTTTTCAGAGTTTCCAAATTCTATAATAATTGTGCTATATCCAGAGGTTTTGGTTTTGATTCATCAATAATAAGCTCCAAAGCATTGTTGGGGCAATGCTCCACACACAGCCCGCAGCCAGCACATATATCCTGATTATATTCCCACTTTCCATCACTTACCGTGATTGCATTAAACGGGCAGATAGCTACACATTCCAAACAGGTTTTACAGCGATTACTGTTATGAGTTATCGAATACCCCGCATGCACATTCATAGATAATCTTTTATCAAACTTTTTGGCAAACTGAGTGGCTTTTAAGCTTACACACGATTTTGGATGACAATTGCATATAACACCCGTACTGCCACCAGTAGCAACCTTAAAAAAAGCCTGCGTAAGATAGCCATGTTTTCTGAATTTTTGTATTAAATCGAGGGCTTCCTGCTGGGTTATCTTTTTTGCATTGTATTTCTTTCCATGCTCAAGCCAGAATGATGCAACAGGTTTGCCAACCGCAATGCATGAGTTAATTGTCCAGGGTTGATCCCCCAGTGTTTTTTTTCAGGGACAATCCATCACAGCTATAAAATCAGGCTCAGTAAAGATGATCTTATACGCATATTTGTAAGGAATAATACTTCTGTTGGAATCAGTAATATGTGCTATATCCCTGTTTAATTCTAAAATTTTTTTGGTATCACCAAATGATAATATCTTGGCATGATACCTATCAAACGCAAATTTAAGAAAATGTCGTAGTGGTGTAAACCATGAAAAATGTTCAGTCAAAAATTTAAATATATGATAGAGTATAAATACATACGGATAATAGAAGACAAAATATAAATAATTATGGATAGCTCTGTCTATGCGCCACCCATGTTTTCTGAATACGGCTATTGTTGAAGGTTTTAATATTGTTTTTAATGTTCCTCCAAATGAAACTATTAAAAATACCTGGCTAACATTGCCTCTAATTCTTCTAAGGTAAACGGCTTACACAACCCACCGTTGAAGCCATAATCCCGGGGGTGTGCCAGCACCGGATCTTCATGATAGCCGCTCATGACAAATGCCGGAATATCTTTATCAAACTTTCTGATTTCTTCAATAGCATCTTTGCCGCCCATCCCGCCTTTAATGGTCATATCAAATATTAAAGCATTAAAAGGTGTCCCTGACTCCTTTTCTTTGATATACATATTTATTGCATCCCTTCCATCATCCACCGCTACAGCACTAAAACCCAGATGGGCCAGAAATTTCAACATAATCTCGCGCATCATTGGTTCATCATCCAGCACCAGAACCCTGCCTCCTTTTAATACTTTCCTTTCTTCAACCTTTTTTTGTTGTGCTGGTTCTTTTTTTGTTGCAGGAATGTAAATATAAAAGGTTGTACCTTTACCCGGCTCTGATTCAACTTCAATGGTACCCTGATGGCGTGCAATAATTGAATAGCTTGTAGCAAGCCCTAATCCCTGTCCTATACTTTTCGTTGTAAAGAAAGGATCAAATATTTTTGGCAGAACTTCTTTAGGAATACCAACACCCTGATCGGCGATAGTTACCCTGATATAATCACCCTGCAATAATGGATGCTCTCCTTTGGCAAATGATATATTGCCTGCACCAATAGTAATAGTTCCTCCCATTGGCATAGCCTGCACTGCATTGATGACAATATTTTGAATTACCTGTGAAATCTGATTGTAATCAATTTCAGCATTATCAGGACTATCATCAATGTGAAACTGAGCTTTAACATTTGAACCACTTATTGCAAACTGTACTGTATCCTGAAGAAGGGGGATAATGGATTGAACCTTCTTAACAGGCTGGCCGCCTTTTGAAAATGTCAATAACTGTCCCGTTAATCCTTTTGCACGTTGAATTGACTTCAGCGCATTTGCCAGCATCTCAGAAACAGTACTGTCAGATACATAAGCATTTGCCAGACCAATGTACCCAAATACTCCTTCAAGTATATTATTAAAATCATGTGCAATCCCACCTGCCAGAAGGCCAATCGATTCTAATTTCTGTGCTCTCTGAATTTGTTCAATTAACTGCAATTTTTCAGTCATATCCCTGAAAACCAGTACAACGCCTAATATATTGCCTGCTTTATCCTTTATTGGTGCAGCACTGTCAGCAATTACACGTCGCGTGCCATCCTTTGCCACAAGAACTGTATGATTTGACAGTTCATATACATGTCCGGTCGATAAAACTTTGTCCACAGGATTATCTAATGGTTTGTCCGATAATTCATGAACAATCACAAAAATTTCTGAAAGGTGCTTGTTCATAGCTTCTGACTGTGAATATCCTGTAAGATGTTGTGCTGTTTCATTGATAATTACAACCCTTCCATCAGTATCTGTGGCAATGACACCATCACCAATACTTTGCAGAGTAATACGCAATTTTTCTTTTTCTTCAAACAGTTCTTCTTCTGCTTTTTTGCGATCAGTTATGTCAAGTATTGAAGCAAGGCCAGCAGGTCTGCCTCTATATTGTACTGTTACACTTGTGACATAAACCCATTTAACCTGCCCATCCTTACTGATAATCCTGAATTCATAACTGTCTAAACCCTGATTGCCCTGATGCCGCAATTGCACTTTATTAATGATCATTTCTTTGTCTTCAGGATGTACAAGAAACCAGAAATTCAAATGAGCTACTTCTTCAAAATTATACCCTGAAATCTGCTCTGCTGCCTCATTTATATACACAAACTTATTATCCTGATATACTATAATAGCCATAGGACTGGAATCTGCAAGCGTTCTGAATTTTGCTTCGCTTTCAGCAAGTGCACTGGTTACCTGCATACGTTCAAACGACTTCCACGCAGCATCCATAAGTAGTGTGAGTTGCAACACATCCATTTCAGTGTAATCTGTTTCTTTGTTTGCCACACCTACCGTGGCAACTATCTCCTTATTCCTGAAGACAGGAATGCCTAAAAACCTGTCAATGGCCACATGACCTTCAGGATATCCTTTTTTAAGCGGATTTTTATCTTTATAATTATTTATTATTATTGGCCGTGCCTGTCGTACCGTTTCAGCCCATATCCCTGCTGTGTCTAAATAATACACCTCAGGTTTTTCAATTATTGTGCATTCATTCATTACTTCTTTTGACCAGGCATTGAGTACAAATTTCTTTTCAGTATCATCATAATTTAATATAAATCCAATTTTACTGGCAGTAAGCTGCAAGCCTTTTTCCAGCACATATTCAAAAAGTTCATGGGCATCTTTTGCATCATATTGCAGTATTGATATTGCTGCTTCCAATCGCTCCTTATTTTTTATCAGAAGTTCCCCGGCAATCTTTTGCTGAGTTAAGTCATGAGCAACGATCATAATTGATACAATCTTGCCATCCTTGACAATAGGCGTTGATGTAACCTGTACGGGAATAAACGTGCCAAATTTATTAATAAAATCTGTTTCATATTGTTCAATACCTAAATACCCGGATAACCGTTTTGCATGACGTTCATATATCAAACGCCTGTATTTACGAGGAACAAACATTAATATGCTCTTGCCTATTATTTCTTCCCGTGTATATCCAGAAATATTAATAACCGCCTGATTAACATATTGTATAATACCACCCATATCATGAAGGGCAATTAAATCCTGTGTTGACTCAGCCAGTGACCGGTAGCGCTCTTCGCTTTCTTTTAATTCCTGTTCAGCCTTTTTACGGCTATCTATATCCCTGACAATAGCTAATATCCGTTCTTTACCTGCCAGAACAGTTTGTTTCAATGTTACGTCAACCCAGAATGTTTCACCATTTTTCTTTTTTGCCAGCCATTCAAATGTTGAAATTTCACCCTGCAAAGCTAATTTGATTTTTTCCTGAGCTACTTCCTCAGTAAAAGGGTACACATTTGCACTTAAATCACCAATGTTTGCTGACAATATCTCATCTTTAGAATCATAACCGTACATTGCCAATGTCTGCTGATTACAATCAATTATTCTCCCCCCGCTTTCAGTAATTTCATCTATCATCATCGCATCGGTCGTGGAATCAAATATCTCTCTGAACTTCTGCTCGCTTTCACGAATTGTCTGTTCATCGATTTTTTTTAATGTTATATCCTCATATGTTCCTAATACACCAATAATCTCTCCATTATAATTTTTTAATGGCTGTTTGCTTGTTCTAAGCCATTTAATTTTCCCATCTATAGTTGTTTGTGGCTCTTCATATCCTAACTTAACCTTGCCCGTTTCAATTACCATACGGTCATCAGATCTATAAAGCTCAGATTGTTCTTTCCACCCCATATCATAATCAGTTTTCCCAATTATCTCATCGGGCTTTTCAAAACCGGCATCCTTTGCAAATGGGAGATTACATCCCAGGTACTTTAAGTCTTTATCCTTCCAGAAGACCCCTACAGGAATAGTGTTCAAAACATTATCAATAAACAGTTTCGATTGTTGTAATGCTATTTCCGTTTCTTTTAATCTGGTTATATCTATATGAGTTCCATACATCATTAGTGGCTTACCATCAGGGGTCCAGGCTACAACTCGTCCTTTATCCAATACCCATATCCACTTGCCGCTCTTATGCTTCATTCGTATTTCACATTCATAAAATGGCAGTTCCCCGCTAAAATGTTTTTGTAACAGTTTATGTGCTTTTTCTAAATCATCCGGATAAGTTAGTAATTCCCACGTTTTTAAGGATATTGGAGATAGTTCCTGTAAAGTATACCCCAGCATGTTTGCCCATATTTCATTAAATATTGTTTCCCCAGTCTGAACATTCCATTCCCATGTACCAGCATTTGTTGCTTCTATGACGTTTTCCAATTTGCTGCTGTACTCAGCCAGTCTATATTCGGATTTCTTTCTTTCAGTTATATCAGTATACATTGCAAATGAACCAATATATTTCCCCTCTTCATCAATAATTGCTTTTTCTGTAACTATTACCCACAGTTCACTCCCATCTTTTTTCTTTCTTCTGTCTTCATATACCTCATCTATACCCCTTGCTCGTTTTTCTTCTAAACGTTTTTTTAAAACGGGGATGTCTTCTTCAAAAACAAAATCATAAATTGGCTTCCCAATCATTTCCTCCTGAGTATATCCCAGCATATCAGCCATTGCTTTATTGACGTATGTCGTAATATGATTTTCAATCTTCCATATTCCTTCTTTTGCTGTTTCAACTAAAAGGCGAAACTGTTCCTCGCTTTTGCGCAGTAAACGCTCCGCTTTTTTTCTTTCAGTTACATCCCTCACTATAGCCTGAATGTATTTTTTACCTTCCAGTTCAAATGCGTTGAGGCTTACATCTGCATCAAATGGCGTTTTATCAAGCCTGCAATGTTCCCATTCAAAAAACTGAGGATAACCCTGTAAGGCTGCATTAATCTTTTCCAGTGCTTTTTCTTTTGAGGATATCCCATCCGGCTGATAATCCGGCGAAAACAAATATGGCGGCTTGCCTATAATCTGCTCTCTTGTACAGCCAAACATCTCAAGTGTTTTTTGATTACAATCAATGAATATTTCTTTATCCATCAAAAATATGGCATCATTTGCTGACTCAAAGAGTGTACGGTATTTTGCTTCATTTTCTTTTAGCATCGTCTCCATTAACGTAATTGTGGTAATATCCTCGTGAATACCAACAAGCCCTATGATATTACCATCTTTATCCTTAATGGCATTGGCCCGCAAAAGAACATCTACAACGTTTTTATTTTTATCATACATTTTTACCTGACCATTCCATGAACCACCAGCTTTTATTGTTGAAAAAACTTCAATGCCAACTTTTTTTTCAACATATAGTGTTTCAAGTGGATTACTGCCAATACTGCCAAATAAATCATCAAATGCTTTGTTCTGGTAGTAGTGTTTCCCCTCAGGTGTTGACATGCCTATGGCATAGGAAGAATTTTCAACCAGATCTTTGAAAATAGCCAACTGGTCTTCAATCTTTTTCTTTCTGGTAATATCTCTGGATATGACCATTATCCCTACTGGCTTACTTTTTGCATCGCGAATAAACGAAACCTGTGCTTCCAGCCATATTGTTGACCCATCTTTTTGGTAATGTTCCAGCTTTAGGATTCTGCTTCTCTTGGGATCTACTTTTTTACTTTTTTCTTTTTCTAATTCTTCCTTAAATACCTCAAGTGCCTTTTGCAATGAATCCGGCGTTAAGATATGTTCAAGTTTTTGTTTTTTTACTTCATCAAGAGGGTATCCCCGTAATGTAACAATAGCCGGATTTACATAGACGATATTAAAATTCATATCAAATATGGTGATAGCATCCGCACTGACATTGGCAATTATACTAAAAATGTCCCTATTATATAGGGGATTTACTGAATCGGTTTGAATACCATTATTGGTCCGGGATGATATTATTTTTTTCTTAGCTGTTTTTTCTTTTTTTTTATTATTCATGATACATATCCTTAGTTATCAATTAACAGCCCTTCCACTTATAACAATAATCGATAACGTTGGAAAATACAACTAAAAATTTTGCTGTAAAAAATGGCTCTATATTACTTCCTCCTGATAGTAGTGCAATTTAGTTACATACAAATAGTGCTGCCAAAAACATAAGGTATAAAAAATCTATTTATAAGATGTCGTCTTCTTCACTTTGCAAATACTGTAAAATCTTTCTTCGGATTGAGTCGGGAAGCCTGATACCAATTGTTTTTAATCTGTTTTCATATTTTTTGAACGAACGTACATGCTGGGATGTGGTAACAAAAATCCTAAAATATGAACGTATGCTACCTTCAACCTCCTTGCGAAATTCAATGTCCTGATTAAGCATATCCTCCAGTGGTGCAATAACACGATAATTTATGGGACGACAGATAGATCTATATGCAACAAACCGCTGTAAAGTTTCGGATTCGTAGTTCTTTTCTTTTATATTTTTTTCAACTTCGTTCAAGTCAATACAATCAAGCACCTCAAATTTATATTCATCATGCAATGCATTGCGTATCATGGCTGCTGCATCCTTACAGCAGCTACACGACAAAATGTTATCAGGGCATTGCAGCCCACACCGCAAATACAGTACCATATCAATATCTGAACTTGGCTGTGATAATCCAACATTGACCGAACCAAGCACATCCATTGCAATGTCTTCAATAACAGGTTCAATACGCTTAACTATCTCCTCCATTTTTTCTACACGTAATTCCGATTCCTCGGTTTGGAACATACGGAAAAAATTTTTTATTTCTTTAAATAACTCAATTTCGGGTATATGTGAATACTGCTGAATATTCATATCAACATTCATTAATTTCTTTTTTGCATTATACCTTCCTTCATCAATGACGGTCTCTATCCAATCACCATCTTTTTTTACATACTCAGCCAGATCGTACACCCGTTCATTGTATATCTTACGGTACGAAACCTTTTCTATTGTAGTGCCATCCAGCTCAATCTGATAAAAAAACCCTCCCTCAAGCACATCATGGTGCACTGTTGTAATATCCCCAAATGGCGAGGGATTTAGATACAGTGTATGTTCAACCTCCTTCATGCCCCATGAACCGTGAATATGACCGGTTAAACACAGGATAACAGGATTATTGTCGCAATAGGTTCTAAGCGCCGGTGAACCTGTTGGACCAACAGGTGGCAGCCAGTCAAGCACTCCATGGGCAGGCTGATGGGTCACAATGATTGTTGGGCGCACTGCTTTAAAAAAATTGTACATCTCATTTTTTCGGTCATCAATTCCAATACCGGCTCTATATGGCACAACATACTTTTGCGGTATCCCTGCCGTAAATACATCAGCTCCACCGTAACCGGCAATGATCTGATCATCTACCTGATGCCAGTGCAGGTGCAGGTCCCTGTCATGAAGCGATGTGTATTTTAAATCCATATCATAATTGCCAGGCAGTGCAAAAATATATGTTTGGGGTTTGAAGCTAAAAATATTTGCTAAAACCTTATACTTTTGCTGCATCACTCTGCGTGCACGGATGGTGTACTGCTGGTATTTTGCACCCAATTCTGCTGTCTCTTCGGTGATATGCGGCATGTCCAGCAATTCATCAACAAAATCTTCCACTGAAACATCATCACGCCCCATCTGCTTGCGCATGGTGTCAAAATGCATCTGAAGTTCATGGTAGCGAATTGCGCTGTCCATATTGTAAAACGGGATGTCAATCAAATCACCCGAGATGATATATACATCGGCTATTGTTTCATACAATATCTCTCTCACGCGTTCAAACGCGCCATGGACATCGGTGCAGTAAATGATTCGCACTATCGTTTCCTTTTCATGGTAAGAAATCTTTTTCCAGTTACTATCGCCAAAAGTATACAAACAAAAGCAAAGGATATATACAGCAAACTGTCGCCAATATATCTATACACTGTTTTTGTATTTTGCGTTATATCCATTTCCCCCACACAGTATGTTTTTTCCATCAGCGGAACTGATGTTGTAATACGCCCATACGGATCTATGAGTGCTGTAAAACCTGAATTGCCCGCACTGACAAACCATATACCATTTTCAATTGCCCTGAAAACGGAAAAGTAAAAGTGCTGCATGGGACCAACCGGATTTTCCGTCCACAAAAGGTTGGTGATGTTTACATAAAAATCAATACCTGCATTTGCATAATGCCTGCATAACGTGTGAAATATATTTTCATAGCATATTAGGGGGGCACATCTGAACGAACCAATGGCAAAGATACGCGGGCTGTCACCGGGCATAAAGTTTGAACCGCCAAATGCATCAATGATGTCATTCACAAACGGGAAAAGCTGGCCGTACGGAAACCACTCGCCAAATGGTACTAAATGTATCTTGGCATACGTGTCAACAACCTGCCTTGCCGGATTTATAAGCACCATACTGTTTTGCGGATAAAACCGCCTGTTTACTACATCTTCAACAATGCCAATCTCACCGGTTAACAGGGGCACACGGTTCTCTGCGGCAAGTGCCAGCACTTCTTCTTCAAAATGATTCAGATTACCATTGAAGTAGCTATATGAAATATCTTCAAGCGTTGCGGATTCTGACCATACTATAATATCAGGTTCATGCTGCATAGCCTGCTGTGTTAACGTTTTAAGAATATCCAGATAAAAATATTTGTTTTGTGTCCAGTTTTCCCATGGCGAAAAACACGACTGCACCATTGCTACTCTAATGTGAGAATTCTTTGAAACAGGATGATTGTGCAATCGCAGTACACCATACATACTTGAAGCAATGACAACACAAACTGCCACAATACACGCCAATAAAGCAGGGCGATAGTTACTGTTAAAAAGCTTTGCCTGTATTAATTCAGCAATGCTGATATTGGCAAACACTATGATGAATGTAATACCATAAATTCCGGTTATTGATGCTATCTGAATGAAATTAACAAACGGATATTGCGTATAGCCTAAAAAATTCCAGGGGAACGCCATGGTACCAATGGTTTGTATCCAGTCAAAGCAAATCCACACTGCAGGATAAATTACCAAACGCAACGCTTCAAACTTACGCGAAAAATATTCGGCAACCAGTATTTTTGTTGCAAAAAAAACTGAGATGCACGGAATAATTAAAGCTACAATCACAACCTTGCCATACCATAAAGCCTGTCCAAAATCGCCCATCCAGTAGTATACAACACCAAATCCAAAAAGTCCGGTAATGAATGATGTTATGTAAACTTCCTTCAGCGGTTTATTATGTATGTACACAAATAGAGGAACAAGACACACCCACGCAAACACTGACAAAAGCGGTAAAGATAAATTTAAAGGTGTTAAAAACGAAACATAGAACAATAGTACTGTAAGCCCATAATAATGCTCTGAAACCTGACGCAGCAACTGTTTAGTTTTCATTATTCCCTGCCCACCATCTTTAAAAATTCTTCTTCTGATAGTATTCGCACAGCAAGCGTTTGTGCCTTTTCAAGTTTGGAACCAGCCTCTGTGCCTGCAACAACAAAATGAGTTTTTTTGCTTACTGAGCTTGAAGCCTTCCCACCCAAAGATTCAATCAGACTTTCTGCCTCCTGCCGTGACATGCTTTTCAGCGTTCCCGTAAATACAACCGTTTGACCTTTAAACGGATTTTCAAAAGCCTCTTCCACAACTTCTTCTTTTACAACAACTCCATTGCTCAGCATCTTTTTAATAATTTTCAACGACTCCTCATCACGGAAAAAATCATACACTGATTGTGCAACACCCGGTCCTATTTCAGGTATTTGCATAAGTTCCTGTGGCGATAGCTCCCGTAATTTATTAAGCGAGCGTATATGGCGGGCAATGACCTTTGCTATATGGTCACCAACATTACGAATACCCAGTGCCCGTAAAAATTGTGACAGGCTGACTTCTCTTCGCTGATTAATGGAATCTATTATTTTATCTACGATTTTATCACCCATCCGTTCAACCTGCAAAAGGTCATCACGCGTAAGTGCATAAATATCGGCAATCGTTTTTATCTTCTTCTGTTCATACAAACGTTTGAGCAACTCAGGACCAACATATTCAATGTCCATCCCATCCTTTGAAACAAAGAAACACAGTGTTTCATACTCTTTAGCAGGGCACGATGGATTAATACATCTAATATATATGTCTTCCTTCATAAGCTCTGTATGACAGGAAGGACACGTTGTAGGTGCTACAATTTCCTTAGCATCGTTGGGACTTTTATCAGTCAATACTTCAACAACTTTAGGAATAACATCACCAGCCCTAATAACCTTCACCGTATCGCCAATCTTTATATTAAGCCGCTTAACCTCCTGAAAGTTATGAAGCGTAGCGCGCTTGACTATCACTCCACCAATATTAATGGGCTCCAGATTTGCAACAGGGGTAATAAGGCCAGTACGCCCAACCTGATAGTCAACTGATTTTAGTACCGTAATTGCTTCCCGTGCAGGAAACTTCCATGCAATAGCCCAGCGTGGCGCTTTTGAAGTGCTACCCATTGTATCGCGCACATCAATACGGTTTACCTTTACCACAACGCCATCAATATCAAAATCAAGCGTATACCTGTTTTCCATCCAGTATGTATAAAACTTTTTTATATCGTGCAAAGAACCAACCATATAGTAATGCGGTGCAGGTAAGCCTAATTCATTAAACAATTCATATAACTGGCTTTGTGTCTGTACTCTTCCTGCAGGCTCCATTTTTCCAATGCCGTACAGTACAATATCAAGCTCTCGCTCTGCGGTAATTGCAGGATCAAGTTGCCTCAGCGAACCGGCCGCCGCATTACGGGGATTGGCAAATTCAGGCTCATCATTTTGTCTTCGGTGCTCATTCAGACGCTCAAACTCGCCATGGCGCATGATAACCTCACCACGAACACTGATATATTCAGGAAAATTGCCTTTTAAGCGTGCAGGTACTTTTTTTATAGTTGCAATATTTTCTGATACATCTTCACCAACTTCACCATCACCGCGTGTTGAACCCTGTATATATAATCCATTTTCATATACAAGCTCAACAGCAAGCCCGTCATATTTCAATTCAGCACAGTACTCAATAGCAAAATTTCCCAGCAGTTTGCCACAACGCTGGTGAAAATCATTCATATCGGCTTCATCCATGGCATTGTTTAAACTCAGCATTGGCGGATCATGGCGCACCTGGTTAAATGATGTCTGAATAACAGCACCAACAGTTTTTGTGGGTGAATCCTCACGCACAATATCAGGATATTGTTCCTCGATGGATATAAGTTCTTTCATTAAGCCATCATAGGTAGCATCATCAACCAGAGGCTTATCAAGTGTGTAATAATAGTAATTATATTTTTTTATCAATGCAACGAGTTCATCATAGCGCTTCTTTATTTTCTCCATTGTACCCCCTTGCCAGAAAACCTTTTTTAATATTACGTATTCATGTTGTACTGATATTTACATACTTTTGGTAGTATTGCTTATTAATAAAATATTTTAAGGCCTTTATCATTAAAAAATGCAATTGTATACTTTTGTATTACAAACAAGCAATTAAATAAAATACATGATAGTAAATCACCATACACTATGACAGTTTCATAACCCCGGATGTATTAAAGCACAATCATGATTGTTTCATGGTGAAACAGTAAAATCTAATTGACGTA
The DNA here is from genome assembly GCA_020721905.1 of Leptospira biflexa. Taxonomy (GTDB): domain Bacteria; phylum Spirochaetota; class UBA4802; order UBA4802; family UB4802; genus UBA4802. Next base: position 32,426 of record DYLU01000005.1, read on the forward strand.
ATAACAAAAGCAATGCTTTTTTACATTTTGCAACCATGAATTTTACGTAATAGAGGCACATAATGCAACTAAAAAAAGAAATCAAAACAATAACACTGAAAGACCCATTTCAGCAGTTTAAAGAAGCACAGCGGGTTAATGAAATACGATATTGTCCATTAACAGGCCAGAGTACACGGTTGTTAGGATTATCCTTAAAAGAATTTGCCACCGCTGACCGCTCTGCAATGATTGAAGAATCACAAAAAGCATGTCCCTTTTGCCCCGGGCTTGTCCAAGCTCTGACCCCAAAATTTACGCCACCATTCCGTGAATATTATGAATATGGCAATGCCCGATGTTTTCCCAATGCCTTCCCCTATGATGAAAATAACGCTGTAGTAACCATAACCAGTCAGCACTACGTACCCATTAATGGCTTTAGCCATCAGATGTTGCAGGAAGCCTTTGAATGCGCTTTGCTCTTTTTGTCCGATATTGACCCTGAACAATATCCCTACCAATCAATAAACTGGAATTATATGCCGGTTGCCGGCAGTTCACTTGTTCATCCGCACTTCCAGATCATTGCTTCATCTACACCATCAAATTATTATGCCAATATACTGTCAAACCTGCAAAAAAATCCCAATCTTTTTATGGATTACATTAACACTGAAAAGAACTTAAATGAACGGCTTATAGAAATTATGGGCGATAGTACCTGGTTAATAGCCTTTGCTCCAAGGGGCCAGTTTGACATACTTGGCATACTTCATGAATGTACTCCATTACATACAGTAACAGGAAAACTTGATTCTGTAATTACCTATATACGCAAAACATTGCAGTTTTTCCATCATAAAAAAATTGATAACTTCAATATGGCTTTTTACAGTGTTGCAAATAACAAATCATTTTCACCACATATACGACTATGTCCGCGTGTTACCTTTCCGCCACATGCAACAAGTGAAATCAACTATCTTCAGATGTTGCATAATGATTCATTCACATTGCTGAATCCTGAAATAATTGCTGAAGAGTTTAAGTCATTTCATTTTGACTTATAATATTTATTGACAAATGATTACACCTTTGACCAATCTTGTCTTTTACCTTGCATGCCCCCATACTATGGGCTTTATCAGGAAAGGTAGACTGTATTCGTGATGGATGAAAAAAGTCCAAGATTATGTAATCAAAAATCTTTAGTTTTTGTATAATATTTCATGTAAAATATTGCTATTTTAAAACAATCTGTATATATTATTTTATAAGATTATAGAATGCTATACCATAAATACATATATTAGGATAAGAGGCCGGATATGCTGCAGAATGTGTTGCAGAAATACAACTCAAAGATTCATCTGGAAGAGTTTTTGACGTTTGGCATGGCATTATTTCTTAATATATTAATTATTATTTTTTCGCACATTACGCTGGCACCTGTAATTTTTACCATAAATACTATCATTATGTTGCTTATTATTGCAACAGTTTATGCACAGCGTTATGCCACTTCCACACTATTTACCATTTATAGGGACTGGTATATATTACCCCTTCTTGTAACAATATTTATGGAACATAATAAACTGGTACCCCTTATTAACCCTCATGATATCGATAGTTATTTAATAAAAATAGATTATGCACTTTTTTTAGGAAATCATCCAACGGTTCTGCTGGAAAGTGTTCTGTATCCGTTTTTTACTGAACTTTTACAGATAGTGTATGCAAGTTTTTATTTTTTACCTTTTACACTATGCTTATTATTATATCTCAAAGAAAGAAAAGTTGAATTTCACATCGTTGCTTCCACATTAATGCTTGGATTTTATTTATCATATATTGGCTATTATATATTCCCCGCCATTGGCCCACGGTTTACTCTCACTCATCTTCAGACTAAACCTCTTGAAGGGTTATTGCTGTTTAACTTTATCCATCATGGACTGGCATATTTAGAAGGTGTTACACGCGATTGTTTCCCCAGTGGCCATACATTGGTATCAATTCTGACAGTACTTCTTGCTGTAAAATTTCACAAGAAATTCAGCGTTATTGCAACTTCATGGGCATTGTTGCTGATTATATCAACTGTGTATCTGCGCTACCACTATGTCATTGATGTCATAGCTGGATTTTTTATTGGCCTGGCTACATTTCGATATGGCCCTGTACTTGCACGCCTGTATATCTTTGGCAGTGCTGAAACTTCTACCCCAGTGCTTGATTATTTACGTAACTGGTGGGATTGGATTTCTGAATTCAGAAAACGGTAACAGTATTATAAAATAAAATAACCATATATATACAAAGCTATTCCTAAAACTAAAAACAACAATGTCTTGAGTAATAGTGTTTCTTTTTCACGAATAAATATATCAATAAATGCCAGCAGTATACCAAAAGCTGCCGAAACAATACCTGCTTTAATAAAATCTAAACTGTAAAAATATATACCACCAACAGTTGCACCGCCAATACCAATATCCATCATATCACGTATTCTAACTTTTCGTTTTGAAACAACTGTGGTTTCTTTTTTAACAAACGATGGAACTTCTTCTGGCTTGAAATACCGTTTTCGGGTTTTTTCCAGTTCTTCCTGCCGCTTTTTCTTTTTAGCCGCTATCTCCTCAGGGCTTTCTCCTATTCCATAATGTTTGTTTATAAGTTTTATAACATCTTTATTGGGAATTGTGGATATGAGTTCAGCACGTTTTTCAAGTTTTTCCTGCAAACTTACCGGCCTGCCTGATGTAGCATTTCGTTCTGCAGAGATACGACCTTTATCGATTACCGCATAATAAGGGTTCCCACCTTCTTCGCTATCTTCAAGGTATATACGTACCCTTTTATCTTTAAAATTATAATCTACCCGTATATAATCGCCATTCTCAGCATTGCAGTAAAAAACCCTCTGGTAGCCACGGATTTCTGACGGCCTTCGTTTCCAGTAGGTCTTTTTTGTTTCAGTGATTGTAACCGGTTTTTTTTGTATTCTTCTCCGCATTATATAACCTGATTATATGGTAAAATAGAAAAGAGATTGACTTTACCCATGCCAATCTCCCTCCTATTACCATTATCGTAATTTCTTCTTGTGACGATTAAGTCTTCTTCGTTTTTTCCGCTTGTGATTAGCAATCTTGCTGCGTTTTCGCTTCCTACCACAGGGCATAGTATTTAACTCTCCTTATATAAAAAATATATCATTATACTACATTATGAAGTATATCTAATTACCAATATACTGTGGAACTAATTATATAATCCACTATTTTTTAAAGTTATCAAAATCTTTGTTTAAAGATTCTGACTGACTGTCATTGCCCATATCAAATGGGATATTTTTATCCGAAGTTACTATCACCCTCACATTATTGGCTAATTTGTCAATATAAATATACTTCAATATATCTTTATTTTTAGCTATAATTCCGGATATTTTTTCCAGATGTTCCAGATACCGTGCATGTTTCAGCTCATCTTCCTTAAGTTGCTGTTGCAGTGCGTTAAGCTGTATAGTACTTAATTTTTCCTGAGTAAGCAATTCAAGCAAAAATTTTCTGCCCTCTGTATAAACAGTATAATCAGGGATATAAATAATACCTAAAGTAACCTCTTTAATAATAATCCCGTCATGGGCAAAAGATTCTTTTACATGATCTATCGCCATAAATACTTCTTTCTTAATATTTGCCTGTAAGGCATTATACTGGTAATACGGATATAGATATCGTGAAATAGCATCTTTAATGCTGCCTGACAACCGTATCCCATATTGCTGTGACAGATATGATGTGTCCAAATACAATTTGTTTAGATCCAGTGTTAATTGCTCAGAATTGAGAGTATAATTAATAACAACTGGAATTTTAATAGAATAATGATCACTTTTTATTGATTCCAGCGGGGGAACAGGGATTGCAATATCCACATTGCATGAACCATTTAAAGGAATATAGTTTGCCTTAATTGCTGTAAAAATCCCCTGCGGAACTACATTGACCCTTTTGTGCAAATATCCAAGTATATGACCATTTGAATCAGTAACAAAAGCCAATACTCCATCACCAACAAAGATAACCGTTCGTACAAAAATATAGACAAAGGCAGCTATAACAAATACTGCAATAATAATTTTTTGTACTTTACCCATGAATTATTCTTCATCTTTATACTGAACAGGCTTTGACGGCATAATCGTTGATATTGCATGTTTATAAATAAGATTTTGCTTTTTGTCAACCTCAACCAGGATTGTGAAGCTATCAAAGCTTATTACCTTTCCCTTGATTGGTACGCCATTCATAAGGTAGATAGTAATTTCCACCTTATCTTTGCGTGCTGCATTAAGAAAAGTGTCCTGTAAATTTTTTGTTTGTTTGCCCATTGTGTACCCTCTGTATGTATTTTATTGTTAATATTTATTTTATTTTAAGTATTTATTATTACTTTATACTTTCTTATCATTGCATAGTAATATTATCAATATTTTTTTCCAATTATTTTAAAATCTATTTGTCATATAACCATTCAAAAATTATTTCCTTTATTTTTTCAATATTATCCGGTACCACCCGTAATGGTTTGTATCTTTTAAACCAGGTAACCTGCCTTTTGGCATAATGTTTTGTTTCCTGTTTTATTTGCTCAATTGCTTCATTAAGCGATAGTTCATTTTCAAACACCCTGTGTAACTGCAAATATCCTATTGCCTTTTGTGAATTAAACTTTTGTGTATATCCCATAGCTCGTAAATTTTTTACTTCTTCCACAAAGCCCCGTTTGATCATTTCATCAACCCTGTCATCAATACGCTTGTATAAAACATCACGGTCAACATCCAGCGCAATCATCAAAATATTAAGATCACTCTTTTTATGCCTTGATTGTAAAAATTGTGTTAAAGGTATACCGGTTGCCCTGAAAACTTCCAGACCACGCAATATACGCTGGGTATCATTGGGATGAATGCGCTGAGCCCACTGCACATCACAGTGCAATAGTTCCTCATAAAGGGCTTTCAGGCCTTTTTGCTGTAATTCAATCTGTAACTGTTTTTTTACTATTGAATCAATTTTGGGCAGCTCAGCTAACCCATAAAAAAAAGCATGGATATATAATCCAGTACCGCCAACAAAAAGCGGTATTTTGCCATGAGATTGTATTGTCTGTACTGCATGTTCAGCTTCTTTGCAAAAATCTCCTGCAGTAAACCAGTAATCCGGGTTAACTGCATCTATGCAATAATGTGTTATCAAAGATCGATGGTAGGGGGAAACTTTTCCCGTACCAATATCCATATATGTATAAACCTGCGCTGAATCAACAGATATTATCTCAAATATGTCCTGTGCTATTTCAAGCGATAGATTTGTTTTTCCTGAAGCTGTTGGACCAACAAGAACAACAGCTTTATTATTCAAATCGTTTATCCCAAAACATTAAAACCTGCATGCAGTATCATATCTACAAATTCAGCAAGATGCAGTATCACAATTGGCAAACACTATTGCCGTTCATTAGCTTCTTCTTTAAATTCATAGTTGATTGTATTATTAAGCATTAAATTTAATATGTTTGGAATAACCTTCCAGTTCTTATCACTTTCCGGATAGCCTTCAATATTGCCCAACTTATCAACCACTTTCATTGCTGCACACGAAAAGATATACCGGTTGCTATTAAATGCAATCAATTTATCTAATGGTATAATCATGTACATCCTCCATTAATCTTTTAACTGTAGCATCCATATATTCACGTTTAAGTAAAATTGTCTTTAAAATAGCGCTGAGTTCATCCAGGGCTTTTTGCAAATCATCATTAACAACTATATAGTCATAATTTACATATTCCCTCAGTTCACCAAATGCATTATTTAATCTCACCGTAATTTGATGATCTGTCTCTGTTGAACGGTGCCTCAACCTTCTTTCCAGTTCTTTTATAGATGGTGGAATAATAAATACTGATATAACATTTTGCAATTTGTTACGTAAGCTCCTGGCACCCTGAACATCCACATCAAAAATAGGTATTCTTGAATTTGCTTTAATTCTGTCAACCTCTTTTTTAGATGTCCCATAATAATTATCATGAACCTTAGCCCATTCCAGAAATTCACCCCTGTCCACCATCTGCATGAACTCACTATAACTTACATAATAATAATTTTTCCCTTCAGCCTCACCTGCCCGCTTAATGCGGGTAGTGGTAGAAATTGCAAATTCAAAAACAGGATTCTGAATCAAAAGCTTTTCAATCAACGTTGTTTTTCCTGCACCTGATGGCGCTGAGATAATTACTGAAAACATATTTATTCTTCACTTTGATTTAATCGGTTTGCTATAGTTTCCGGCTGCATTGCTGATAATATGACATGATTGCTGTCCATAATAATTATAGCACGTGTTTTTCGCCCATGGGTGGCATCTATCAGCATACTGTTTTCTTTTGCTTCTTCGCGTAAACGCTTACCTGAAGCAGACATAGGGGTAATAACAGCTATAACGCGCTCAGCTACAACAGCATTGCCAAATCCTATGTTAATAAGAGTTGTTGATTTCATATACTAATCCTTATCCTCATATCAAACAATATTCCGGCATTGTTCTCGTATTTTATCAATATGATTTTTTACTTCAACAACTTTGTGCGCTATGAGCGTATTGTTAGATTTTGAGCCTATTGTATTTATTTCCCTGAACATTTCCTGAGCTAGAAAATCCAGCTGTCGTCCCATTTGTCCTTCCTGCGCCATTATTTCTTTAAATTTACTGATATGGTCATTGAGTCGCGACAGTTCTTCATTTATATCCTGTTTATCTGCTAAAATTGCAATCTCGGTATAAATCCTGTTTTCGTCCACCTTGCTGTGCAACAAGGACTCTATGGATTTTTTTAATCGTTTAAACTGATATTCAACAATTGTATGCGCCTGCTTTTGAATGTCATGACATGCATTTTCTATGACTCTGAGTGATAATTCCAGATCCTTTTTTATTGATTTGCCTTCTTTTTTACGCATCTTTATAGCAGACTCAATTGATCTTTGTAAGGTATTATAAATATCAGTTTTTGACTTTTTTGAAAGGATAGTTCTTTCTTTATGTACCACTCCATCAAGCTGCAATAACGCATCAACTGAAAAACTGGCAGGAATTTTTAACCTTGCAAGTGACTTCTGAACTTCCTTATAATATTTCAGCAAAATATTACTGTCAATATGTACAGGGCGTGATTCAACCCAATCATATATATCTATAGTACATTCTACTTTTCCACGCTCAAAACTTTTTTTTAAAACATTCGTAATGGTATCATCTTCTGATTTAAGTATTTTGGGAATATTTGTATAAACTTCCAGATACTTGGAATTTAATGTTTTTATTTCAATTGAAAATGTAAACTGTTCAGTGCTTTTTTCTATAAATGAATACCCTGTCATACTTTCCATTCATTCCACCTGCTATATTTCTTTTTCTTCACGTCCAAGAGACTTAATTTTTAACTTCCCGGTGTCAAGGAAGAAATCAACTGTTCTGCCATAATCTCCAAAAACATCCTGACTAATAATAGTTATACGATAGTTATCCAGTATGTCTCTAACTTTCTGGACATTATTAATGCCTATTGAACCTATGAATGAATTCTCAGGCATCTTGAACATTGAAGCACCACCGGCAATTTTGGCAATCAGATGTTCAATATTTGCACCCTTATTTTGCAATTCTTCAATCATAAGAGCTATCGCACTGTCAGCATATTTTTTTGGATTTGTAGATTTATCATTGTTTTCCGGCAACATTATGTGAGCCAGACCGCCTATTTTGCTTTCAGGATCATACAGGCAAATTCCAACACAGGACCCCAATATTGTACGTAATATATCAGGAGATTGCGAAACTTTATAATCTGCTATGGGAACAGTAATAAGTTTAAATTCCATTAACTTTCTCCTTGGGAACATATACAGGCGAATCCATAATCTTGACATACTGGAAATCATCAGACAGGGCATGCAGAGTTTCAGAATGGCCAATGAACAGGTACCCCCATGGATTCAGGACCTTGTAAAAATTTGCTATAAGCTCTTTTTGACGAGCGCGGTCAAAATATATCATTACATTGCGGCAAAATATGACATCAACATTTTCAGGATAAGGATTTTTAAATAGATTGAGATATGAAAAAGAAACCAGTTTTTTTAACTCATCCTTTACTTCATACACTTCAGGATTATCAGGCATTTGTGTAAAGTATTTTTTTAAAATTTCAGGTGGCACCTTTTCAATCCGTCTTCCTGTGTACCTGCCAATTTTTGCAAAATCAAGCACAGATGGAGCAATGTCCGTTGCAATGATGGAAATATTCCATCCTGAAAGAATTTGCCGTGCTTCCATAACACAGATAGCTATAGTGTAAGGCTCTTCGCCAGTGGAACACCCCGCACTCCATATTTTAAGGTTTTTATCCTTTTTCTTTTTTACAATTTGGGGTATACACATATCCTTTAAGGCATCAAACTGCCGTTCATTTCTGAAAAAGTACGTTTCATTGGTAGATACAACATCAAGCAATTCTTCAATTTCTTTGCTTTTATCCTTCAGGCTGGTTATATAATTATAATAATCGGAAAATTCCGAAAGGTTTAACGCCTTCAACCGTTTTCGTAACCGGTTTGATAAAAGTGTAATTTTTGATTCTTTTAAAAAGATACCACTTTCACTATATATTAACTGTGCAAATTTTTTAAACTCATCCTCATTTAACCTTTTGATATTTGAAAAGTCAATCATAATCCACCACCATGCAAACAACCTTTTATTATGTTACTTTTTCATTGAAAGATTTAATATGAGTGATATTTCCCCAATTGGTATACCGGATATTTTCGATAGTACCTGTAAAGGGTATCCCTGACTGTACAATGTAGCTATCATCAAATATTTATCATCAGCATTATTATACAAAGTTATCAGTTCGTCTTCATCAGCAGGGAAAACTGCATCCGCTATCTTTTCATCACATTTTGCTTGCAAAGTATCATATTCCTCTATAGCACTATGGGAAACATCTTCTGTATGTACAGGAATACTGTTTGCTTTTTTATTATATCTGGATTTAATATAGTGGCTGAATTTATGTAAAACTACCCTTGCTATCTCCGATAATTGTTCTGAAATTGTTGGAACCCGTGATTTGTTTTCAGAAAATGATTGATTGGTTGTTCTTTTGGGATATACCATTGCATTGTCATGGAATTCTTTGCCAGTTTTTTTTGAAATATCAATAAAAGAATCAGGTACAATTGTTTGTATATCTTCTTTGTTTTGTATTTGTTCTGCAAAAATTCTTTCTTCTTTCCTGTTTATTTTCTTCCCGCTCTTCTTTGAGCCCCTTTTTATTTGACTTTCATCATTAATGGTAATGTCAAGACCAGGCACTGCATCCGCTCTTTTTAATAATTCCCGTAAAATATTAATTTTATATTCAAGCAAAGCTAAATTACGTTCAGCAGTATGGTTAAACTCATTTATAAGGTCTTCCATTTCTTTGCGCAACCGTTTTGATCTAAATTCAGTTGCAGAACGTTCTAATTTTAATGAAATAATCAGATAAAATATAGATGCTATTAAAATATTCACCATTATGAGAATAACAAGTTGCATTGCGCATATTTCCTATTTTTATTTTTTTACATCAATAATTCTTCCCATTTTTGTATCTTCCAATACTTCAGATTGCTCATGTTTTTCCTTTTTTTCACCCTCTTTGAATTGTTTTCCCTTTTTAAACTGCTTTTCTTCGTTTAAGATGATAGTTCTTTCAGCTTTTTTGTTTTCTTCAACCTTCTCCTTCTGAACATTGGTCTTTTCCTGTGACTCTTTGCTCAATATATGTTGCTGTTCAACAACTGCAGCATTACGCGTATGCTCCCCCCGTGCAACCTCTATAATCTGTGCTATGTTAGTTTGCAAATCTATTGGTTTAATAGCCATTACATTCTCCTGGTATTGCTGTAATTATCGTCTCCTCCTAATCACCAATTTTTGTGCTTCGCCCAAATCCGGCAGTTCATACTCAGATAATCTGATATCAGCTCCCTCTAAAGCAAATTTAACGTAATTGTAAGGATCTTTTACGTTAAAACGTTTATCTTTTATATATATCTCCACACCAGGAAATATGGTTTTTTCAACACACACTTTGCCTTTTTGCTCCAGCATATTAAGATATGCTTTCAATTCTTCTAATGACAGGTTAATTTCATTTAGCCGCTGTTCATATTTTTGTTTCTGACTGATAAGCTTTCCTAAAAGCTCTTCCTTATCTTTTGGCAAATGTCCTCCTGCATTATTTTTCTGTACGGTAAGTGTTGTCACATCCTTCCTGACCTTATCAAATTCTTCTGTTATAGACCTTTTGTTTTCTTCCAGTTCGGTTAGCTGTTGAAGTACTTTTGGATTCATGCCAACGCGGACTGTTGTTTTTGTAAATGAGTCAGAGCCAACATATTTGGAATTTACCTCTTCACCTGCTCTGATCAAACCGCCAACGATACGTGCTCTTCTTCCGTTGCAGATGATCCTGTTGCCTGCATCAACATTGGAATGCACAATACCTTCCGCAACTATAACATCTTTTTCAGCAACAGCTGTTGCTGTCTGTATGAATTTAGCAATGATAGATCCACCTGTAGATTCAATTCTTGCCCCTTCTCTTCCCATAATCCCCTGGCGGATAATGATATCACCTTCTGCCTCAAGGTTAGCTTTTTGCACTGTACCTTTAATCTCAATATTGCCTGCAGCTTTTACAGTAAAATTGTCCTGTACACTACCACTTACAATAACTGAACCCAGAAAGACTACATCACCTGTTTCTGTGGAAACATCTCCTTTAACAACATATACCGGCTCAATACTGAGCTTCCCATTTTGATAGACAACCTGCCCATTTATTTCAGCAGTTAATTCAGTACCATCCTGCGACAGGATAGTACCTTTCCCATACTTGATCTGAATATCTTTACCCGAACGAGCAGGGATAATCCTGTTGGTTACCGTTCTTCCTGGAACTCCTTCCTCGGCAGGAACTTTTACTGCTAGCACCTGCCCAACAACAACATTTTCAATCAAATCCAGATCCTTAAAGTCAACCCTACCCTTTTCATCCTCTTCTAACTGAATTCCACTCTTATCAATTCTAACTTTGTAGTCAATATAGGCATCCCGCCCATGCCGGGGTGGAGTACCTTCCGCAGCAAGGAGCGGCTGGCTATAATCCATTCTATCTAAATACTCTGCAATCCTTTCTTCTTTAATACCAGTAACAACACCTGCACGCTTCAATGCTTCAATAACATCATCAACATCCATATGTCTTCCGCAAAACCGTGGAGGAACAAAATGTGCAAAAGCCTTCATTTCATCGTCAGTAACCTCAACAGTCATTGTGCCATCATATTCAGGATTGGGTATCCAATCACCTATTTTAACAGGTTTGCCAGATGGTTTACGAACCTCCTTTTCAACCTTAACCATATCAGCATTCTGAATACGTAAAGCATAGATTTTATTGGAAATATCAGATAAGTCAACATGCCTTCCATTTCCCTTTGGAGGTGTTATTGTCAGCCAGATTCCTGTTTTTGTTACCCGTATTTTTGCTGAACCATCAACATTTTTGGGAACATCTTTTACTCTGAGGTCAACGTCAGGCATGGAATGAAGTTTTTGTTCTATCTCGGCAAAATCTTCTTCTTTCTCAGTAATGATTGGCCGCACCAGTACCCGGTAAGGTTGTCTTCCAATACCCAGAAAACCTGATGTGCCTTTTTCCAGAATCTGATAATCAAGTTCAGAAATATCAACACCCAGCTCACCAGCAGCTAATTCTAATGCCTGTTTCACTGAATCAGCAAACACTTCTATTTCATTTTCGGATAATTCATCATCCTGTATGGTTTTCATTAAATCTTTTAAATTTTTCATTATATCAATAACCAGCAATACATTTTAAAACCTGTAATAAACGCCTCTTATATTTTATCCAACTATATTAGATTTAATCCTGCCCAGCCTACCTCTCAGCCTCATGATTGCCTTTGTATGCAACTGTGATACTCTGCTTTCAGTAACTTCTAACACTTCACCTATTTCCTTTAATGTCAGGTCTTCATAATAGTAGAGAACAATAACCTTCTTTTCTTTATCCGGCAATTTCTTTATTGCATCTACAATATAATCGCGTATTTCTTCTTTTTCGATCATAACATCTGGATTCAGTGTATCAGGAGCTTCCAGAGTTTCAAGTATTGACAGCTCATCATTTTCATCCCCAACATACCATATATCATTTAATGATAACATAGCAGTGCCACTGAGCTTATTAAGCAGTGATTGAAATTCCTCAACAGTGACACCCAACTCCTTTGCTATCTCTTCATCTTCAACTGTTCTTCCTAACTTGTTTTCCAGATCTGCAATTGCCTGTTCTATCTGTTTGGCTTTCTGCCGTATTGAACGCGGTATCCAGTCTATAGAACGTAATTCATCAAAAATTGCACCTCGTATCCTGGTCATGGCATACGTTTTGAATTTGATACCCCTCTCAGGATCAAATTTTGTTATTGCATCAATCAACCCAAACACACCATATGAAACAAGATCATCAAATTCTATTGAACCGGGCATTCCCATAGCAATTTTGCCAGCAACATACTTAACCAACGGAGCATATTTCACAACAAAATAGTCTCGTATTGCCTGATCATGTGTTTTGGCAAAGCGCTTCCAGAGTTCATCTTCATCAATTGCATCAAATTCCTGAAATTTTTTATTTGCCATACAACCTCGTTATTTAAATTAATCCTTATCACGTTTGAGCATAGTTCGTATAGCTTCTGCCATTATTTTTGGTTCATATTGAATCTTCTTATCGTCCAGCACAATATGTTTCCCCATTTTCTTGTGTTTACTATCCTTAGTACTTACAGTAGTAAAATCTTTTGTTTCCAGTGGTGTAAAAACCTCTTTATATGATGTATCCGATGTTCCCGATGCTGATTTCTCAGCAGTATACTCTTCATCACGTGTAGCACTTTCTTCCTGAACTGTACTGGTTTCATCTGGTTTCACAGTTATATATTCTTCCTGGCTTTCTTTGCTTTGTAAAAATTTAAAAGATTGATTGAGTATCTCATACACCTCGGGCACAAGACGCTTTATTATTAATAGTGAACCATATCCAAGTGCTGAATATATTACCGTAAAGAAAAGTACCCTGCCAAATAAAATGCCAATTTTGTTACCTACCATAATACCAAACAACAACGAAATCAAAAAAGCAAGAATACCAAAGATTATTGCTACTTTACCTTCTAATGAAATTCTGAACATTTTTTCATTAAATAACATTATATACTTATAATCCTTAAATTTTCTTTTAAATGAAATCCCTGCTATGTAAAAAATAGTGCTAAGTTTAAATTAAATCAAGTAATAATTGCCACCATCAGTAATAGCATCTATTGTAGCAAATCATCATTTTCAGACTCATAATGCCCAAAAAATCTTCTAAAGAAACTTAACATTCCTGTACCTTTATCAGTATCTGATTCAATATTGGCAACCCTGTCAGCAATAATTTCTATACAGGTTGAAGCTTTTGATTTGGGATAGCTCACTATAAACGGCTTCTGATTTCGTATTGACTTTGCTACATACATGTCATCAAAAATAAATCCCAGATTATCAACTTTAATATTTAAAAACTGTCCGGCAATATTGATAACCCGCTGTGCCACTTTCTTTGCCTCGGTTACTGTTTGTGCCCTGTTTACCAGAAGCTTTACTGTTTTATCAGGATCATTAGCGGCAATGGCTTTGATAGTGCCATATGCATCTGTAATAGCCGTTGGTTCTGGTGTAGTAACAACTATCACTTCATCAGAAGCAACCAGAAAACTCAGCACGTTCTGTGAAATACCAGCCCCTGTATCAATAATCATATAATCATCGTCATTCAGTTCCGATAGTGCCTTGATGAAATATTCCCGTTGCTTAACATCCAGATTCGCAAGCTGATGAAACCCGGAAGCACCAGCAATTATCTTTATCCCTTCAGGAACATCAATAACTATCTCCTCTAATTTTTTCTTACCTTTTATGACATGGTAAAGATTGTACTTTGGTATTATCCCCAGCACAACATTAACATTGGCAAGGCCTAAGTCAGCATCTAACAATGTTACAGAATAATTACGTTTAGCAAGCGCTATAGCAAGGCTGACAGCTACACTTGTTTTGCCAACTCCACCTTTCCCACTGGTAATTGCTATAGTTTTGGTTCTTCGGGCAGCATTGTTTTGTATTACCAACCGCCTTAAATTTGCAGCCTGATCCAAGGTACCCCTCCTTAACGCATTGTTGATTCCAGTATCATATTCACCATCATATCAGGTTCAGCAATTGCTATATCATTGGGGACTTCCTGTCCATTAGTGATATATGATATGGGCTTATTATAATTATCGGCTACTGAAATGACATTTCCAATATATGAAGTCTCATCAACCTTTGTTATTATCACATTGTCAATATGCAGAATATCATATGCTTTAAATACCTCAGCAAGATCACTGCGTTTTGTGTTTGCACTGACACACAGTATTTTTTCAATTTCACAGGTACAATTGTCAGCAAAGTTTTTTATCTCGGCAATTTTAAGATCATTTCTGTGGCTTCTTCCTGATGTATCTACCATTATAATGTCAGCTTTTTCATTTTCAACTATTTCTTTAAATTCTGCCGGATCGGTAACAACATGAATTGGTATTTGCATTATTTCAGCATATTTTTTCAGCTGCTCGGTTGCTGCAATACGGTAATTATCAATGGTAATAAATGACACTTTCAAACCCTGCCGCAAAGACAGTATGGCACCCAATTTTGCCATTGTTGTTGTTTTACCAACCCCTGTTGGACCTACAAACATCAGCACTTTCTTTCGTTTACCCCTGTCGATAGGTCCACTTACCACTATCCTGCTTTTAATGAGTTCACGCAATGTTTTTTCAATTTTATATTTATCTTTCATATCTTCACTGCTCACATTGCGTTTTACTTCATCCAAAAGCATGGTGCATTCTTCATCGTCCATATCATTTTTTCGCAAAATTTCCTTAAACGGTTTAAAATACATATCACCATTATCAAGGCCTATATCCATAGATAGTCTTTCCTGCTTTGTTTCAACAAGATTTTTGAGCAAAGCTTTTAATTCATTGAATTCCTTCTCCAGTTTTATGTATGAAGGATTGGTTGTTTCAACTTTCGGTTCATCAATTGTCCTGTCTACAGGCTTAGCCTCTTCCTGTTGTGTTCTTGATTGCAGTATGCTCTGAGTTAGAAGTTGCTCAAGACCTGTATGTTGTTTTTTATGTGGCTCATTTTCAGGTTTTTCTATAACCTGTTTTAAAAGTTCATTTACATTATCATTGGTTCCAACAGTTAAATCAATATTCTTCTTTGGCTTTAATTTTGCAGGCTTGACATCAGGTATTGCAGCAGTTAACTCAACAAAATCTCGTGCAAATAATCCTGTGTTAAACAAACCGCCTTCTTTAACATTTTTATGGCTGATAGGTATAGCATCATCACCATGATCCATCTTGAGTTTCATCATTGCTTCATTATAGGTGCGTGCTTTAATTTTTACGTACCTCATTGTCAAACACCTCGCTTTTTTTTAATTTTTTATTATATTATGCTGCCCGCAATAACGCTGTACCTATAACATTAACTCTGATTTCGGGCACTATTTCATTATACGAAAGAACAACGGGATCAGGAACTTCCCTTTCCAGTAATGTAAACAGAACACTGCGAATATGTGGCGACACCAGATACACTGGTGCAAATCCTGCACTTCGTGCCCTGGAATATGAATCCAGCAAACTATCCAGTACCTCTCTATGCGTATCGGGATCAAGGCTTACAATTCTTCCCTCAACCGGATCCTCGTGTATAGAAGATCGTATCATGGTTTCTATCTCCGGATCTACTGTAATCACCGATAGCGTATTGTTTTTATCAGCATATTCCCTGCATATCTGACGAGCCAGTGCAACACGAACATACTCTGTCAGCACACCTATATCTTTGGTATAATCCGAATAGCTTGCCAGCGTTTCAAGAATGGTAACCATATTTCTAATTGAAACACGTTCGCGCAGCAGGTTTTGCAATACCTTCTGTATTTCACCTATGCTGAGCTTTTTATCCCCAACAAGTTCATTAACCACCGCAGGATAGTCATTCTTAATGGTATCAATAAGCTGCTGGACCTCTTGCCTGCCAAGTATTTCATCCGCATGTCTGCGTATAATTTCAGTTAGATGTGTTGCAATAATGGTAGGACAGTCAACAACAGTATATCCCCGGCGTTCAGCAACATCTCTGTTATCAGGATCTATCCATATTGCCTTAAGGTTAAATACCGGCTCGGTGAATTCTACACCTCCAATTTTTTCCTGAACAGTACCAGGATCCATTGCCATGAGTTTCCCCACCTGCAGGCTGCCATGCCCAACTTCAACGCCTTTAATTAAAATTGAATAATCCTGAGGTGCAAGTTCCATATTATCCCTTATACGGATTGGTGGCACTATAAGCCCCATTTCAAGGGCACTGCGCCTGCGTATATTGGTAATCCTGTCAAGTAATGTGCCACCCTGGTCAGGATCAGCCAGTGGTATAAGGCTGTAACCAATTTCTACTTCAAGCGGATCAACCTGAATGAGCGGTATTACCGATTCAGGTTTATGTGTTTTCAAAGCGGCTTCTTTTTGCTCTATTTTGGTTTTTTCAATTTGTTCTTCTTCAGTCTGTTTTAATAAATATCCTAATGCTCCAATACCTAAAGATAGCAGTATAAGCGTAATTTTAGGGAAGCCCGGTATGATAGCAGATAATCCCAATGCTGCAGCAGTAAGCATCAACGCACGTGGCTGGGAACCTAATTGCGCTGAAAGGTCTTTACCCAGGCTGTCTTCTGATACAGCACGGGTTACAATGATACCGGTTGCCGTTGTCACCATCAATGATGGAATCTGGGCAACCAGACCATCACCTATCGACAATAATGTATAGGTGTGGACTGCTACATCAAAACTTTCGCCCCGCATGACCATGCCTATGATAAAACCACCAATAATATTGACAATTGTAATAATGATGCCAACCTTAACATCACCCTGTACAAACTTTGAGGCACCATCCATGGCTCCGTAAAAATCAGCTTCTTTACGAACTTCCCGCCTGCGACGCAATGCTTCTTCTTCGTTGATAATACCATTGGAAAGGTCTGAATCTATGCTCATGAGTTTAGCTGGCATGGCATCCAACGTAAAACGGGCTGCTACTTCAGCTGTTCGCGTTGCACCTTTGGTGATAACAATAAACTGTACTGCAACAAGGATGACAAATACTATAAATCCAATAACATAATTACCACCAACAACAAACTCGCCAAATGTGCGTATTATTTTACCATCAAATGCAGCACCCTGCAAAAGGATTAAACGGGTTGATGAAACATTGAGTGCCAGACGGTAAACAGTAGTTATAAGCAGCAAGGCAGGAAATACCGAAAAATCAAAAGAGCGCGGTACATACATGACTACCAGTAAAATCAGAATTCCCAGCATAATGCTGATTGCCATAAGGAAATCCAGAAGGAATGTTGGCAAAGGTATAACCAGCATTGTTACAACTGCAATAACGCCAATGCCTAGTAAAATATCGCTCTTCTGCATCCATGAAAAATCGTATGTTTGTTCTGCCATACGCTACCTCAACATTTATATTGCTGCTTTATAGTTTCTTTTCTTATACACTTCTGCATAAATTAATGAAACAGCATAAAATAAATCTTCCGGAATAATATCACCTATTTCCACACGTTTATATAATTCCTGCGCCAGTGGCCTGTTTTCAATAACCAGAATATTGTTATCAAGAGCTATCTGTCTTATCCTTAAAGCCATTGCATCAACACCCTTTGCAATAACCATGGGTGCATACATTGCTTCCGGTTCATATCGCATAGCTATGGCAAAATGGGTTGGGTTTGTTACCACCACATCCGCTTTGGGCACTTCACGTATCATATTGCGCATAATAAGCTCTCGCTGCATTTCCTGCAACCGTGCCCGTACATGCGGATCGCCAACTGTTTCCTTCCATTCTTCTTTCAATTCCTGCTTGGTCATTTTTAATGATTCAATATATTCGCGTTTCTGGAAAATATAATCAGGGATGGAAAGGATAAGTAAGCACACTGTGGACCAGATTATTATTTTTAGTGCAATAATAGAGATATTTTGAAATGCAAGGCCAACGCTTATGTCAGGGGTTTTAATAAGTTCATCAAAATCATTGCTTATTACTAAATAACATACAAATCCAATAACAACCACTTTGAAAATCGACTTAAAAAGATTCATAGCAACCTGGCGGGAAAAGAATATCTTACGTGCCATTGTTGCAGGATCAAATTTAATCTTTGAAAGATCAAACTTAAGCGGGTGCGTTGATATCTGAAATCCAACCTGTGCAATATTACCCAGTAGCGCTGCAATCACCGTAGCAGCAAATATTGGCAACAGTATCTTGAAGGATTCAATCCCGGTTGCTATCGCCTCATGAAATAAACTGCGTTCAGTAAGCTGAAAACGTGAAAAGCTTGTAAGGTAATAATGCATCATTCTGATAATAGTTTCAAAGATGAAACCGCAAAACACAACAATGGTAATCATGGCAAAAATAACCACCAGAGCCTGAGGCAATTCTTCGGTTTTTGCTACCTGGCCTTTTTCGCGTGCTTCACGAAGCTTCTTCTCGGTAGGCTCCTCGGTCCTGCCCTCATCTTCGGCTGCAAAAAGCTGAAGGTCAAAAACTATCGTACTGCTGGTGTGTAGCGATAGTGTATGCAAATTTATGTCTTCATACCATTTCATACTGGCCAGTACCTGATCACCTTCACAATAAACTGAAACGTCCTTTCCAGTGAAACATTCATAACCCTGACAATTAATGGGGAAATAAGTATCATCATACCAAAAGCCACTGCAATCTTGAACGGAAAACCCAGCATCATAATATTCATCTGTGGTGCAGCCTTTGCCAGAATTCCCAGGCTCACTGAAACAAGAAACACTGCTGCTATTACCGGAAGTGAAATTTTAAGGGCTATAACAAACATGCCGCTGAATGAATGAGCCAAAAATTTTAAAAAAGCCTGGATGCTTTCACCTTTAAGTGCAAATGCCGGTGCTAACTCATAAGAGTGAAAAATTGCCTTAATCATGAAATGGTGGCCGTTAATGGCTAAAAATACCAAAAGTCCAATAATATTTTTTAACTGTCCCACAAGCGGTATGGAAATCTGAGCAAGAGGGTCAATGACTTCATTTATGCCAAAGCCTATCTGCACAGCAAAATATTGCCCGGAAAGCTGGAATGCAGAAAAAACAACACTTACCAGAAATCCAATGTACAGGCCAATTGTTATCTCCTGTATAACCATAAGATAGTATACACCCATATTGCCCGTCAGAGCAGCATTGCTGATTGACAATACCGGGAATATAACCAGTGACACAAAAAATGAAAGTGCACCCCTCATAAGTAAAGGAATAGCCCCACTTGAAAAAAATGGAGCAATCACCATCATTGCTGTCATACGCACCAGCACCAGAAAGAATGCCTGAAACTGATATACAAAATATTCCATTATCCGGCACCTAATTTAGAAATCATCATAAATAATCCTTTTGTATATGCAACCAGCGTATGAAGAATCCACGCTGCAAACAGTATCAAAGCAGCAAAGATGGCAATAATCTTTGGTACAAATGTCAGCGTCTGTTCCTGAATTGACGTTGTGGTCTGGAATATAGAGATGATAAGCCCCACAAACATACCAATTCCCAGTATTGGAGCTGAAACCACCATGGTAACCATCAATGCTTCCCGCAAAATTTTTATTACTTCAACATCTGTCATGGTTTTCTCCTACATAAATGACTTCACCAGCTCATAGGTGAGCAGATTCCATCCATCCACCAGTACAAAAAGCACAATCTTAAACGGCAATGAAATCATGATAGGCGGAAGCATAATCATCCCCATTGCCATAAGGGCACTTGCCACAATCATATCTATAACAATAAAGGGTATGAATATATATACACCCATTTCGAAGGCACGTTTTAATTCGCTGATCATAAATGCCGGAATAAGGCAATACGTTGGCACATCATCCTCTGTTTTAGGCCGTTCCAATTTTGCCAGTTCAATAAACAGTGCTATATCCTTCTTACGGGTTTGCTTCAACATGAATGTGCGCAGCGGCTGCATACCTCTATTGTAAAACTCTTCGCTGCTGATCTGCCCTTTCATATACGGCTGTAATGCCTTATCATTGATCTCGGTAAGAGTAGGCGACATAATAAAAATAGTCAGGAAAATTGCAAGCCCCACAATAACCTGTGTAGGAGGCATCTGCTGCAATGACAGAGCACGCCTGACAAAATCCAGCACAATGACCACCCGCGTAAAGGAGGTCATCATCATTATTATTGATGGTGCCAGCGTCAAGATGGTCAGTAAAAACAAAATCTGCAAACTCAATGACACATCCTTAGGTGTTTTTGCCTCTTCAATATCAAATCCTATTTTTGGAATTGGCATCCTCACATTGCCGGCTTTCTGGGCAAACGCTGTATCCATGCACACGGCACCAATGCCAAACAACACAGCAATTGTTGCCAGAAGTATAATTATGTGTTTACCTTTAATTTTTTTCATAACGCTTTACACATCATCATCATTTAATTTATTTAAACGCTGCCTGTATGAAAGTAGCACATCATCATGAATGGTTTTTTCTTCACTGGTAAATCGCTGCGATGGCCTTCCCGGACTTTTCATTTTATCCAGCACCTTACCCAGCTGTGTGGAAAGATATTCCTGAAACCCCCCTTGTTTGGGTGGGGTTGATCTGGAACTCAGTAAACGTATTCTATCGATATCATCCTTATCTTTTATCTCAGTAATCAGATTAATATTGTTATCCGATACTCCCAGCACATACACTTTCCCGGCAATATCTACTACCTGCAAAAACTTATTTTGCCCCAGTGGTATCACCGACAGGATAGTGATTACTTCCTGTCCAATAGCTGTTATTGCTACTTTTTGAGTAATGAACTTGAAAAAATAATAAAATCCTGCAATAAGCACACCCATCACAAAGATAGTTTTGAAAATTAACCATATATACGACTCTTCTTCAATCTGGGGCTTTTCATAGTCATACAAGTAATCACCTTTTTGCGCTTCATTGTCTTTTTTCTCAGCGCCTGCAGTTTCTGCTATTGGAGCGGCATTTTCCTTAATATCAACTATCTCACTCTTTTTTTCTGCCCTGCTCTTTTCTTTATCATTCTTAACTGCTTTAACAGTTTTAGCTTCTTTTGCATACAGCAAAGAATCATTCAGGCGATAGTTCATGGTAATGGGACATAATATAAAAATGAGACATAATAAAAAGCTATGATAAAAAAATTTCCTCATAATAATCCCATACTTATCAAACATTGTTATATCACGTTCCATTGCGTATTCTTAAACCATAGCATTACTGTAATACTGTTTACGACTGTATCTTGGCAATACGTTCTGCCGGGCTTACAATATCAGTTACACGAACTCCAAAATTTTCATCAATAACAACAACCTCGCCACGGGCAATCAATTTACCATTGACTAACAGGTCAACAGGCTCACCAGCCAATTTATCAAGCTCAATGATGGAACCCTCACCCAATCCTAATATATCTTTAACCAGCTGCCGTGTTCTGCCCAGTTCAACCGTAAGCGTCATGGGCACATCAAGCAGCAGATTAATGTTCCCTGTTGGAACTGACTGCATGCCTTCACCCAGTGGCGGGAACCGTACAGGACTTATACCCACCTGTGACGTTGTTCTGGGCTGTGCTGGCTCAGGCCTGTATTCCGGCTGCTGCATTTGCGGAACATAAGCACCACGGGCAATTTCACCTGCAAGTTCTATATTCATCAGTTGATACATTTTGGAGTTAATTAAATTTTGTATAGTAAGGTTATAGGTTACCTTCACTACATCCGGCGTTCCCGGAACTTCTATGTTGCCCTGAACAACTTTCAAATCGGGAGCTGTAGTATTAACACCCTTACCAATTTTATTACTCAATTGTGTTGCAATAGTGGACATCATCTGGCTTACAAATTCCTGCAATGTACTCTGATGAGCCTCGGTCAGGGTTGCAGGCGGTGCACCAGAATCATCTCCCATCATTAATGAGGAAATGACCCCGGCATCATTCATTGACAGCAGAATTACATTCCTGCCATTTACGCCCCCGGAAAAATTAACTGTAATCTGTACATACTGTTTGGGAAATTCAGCGCGTACCTGATCAGCACTTTTTACCTCTACCAGGGCATTGCCAATAATTATATTTTTTCCCAAATAACCGGATAATGCGGGCATTACACTGCCCATGCTGCTATTCAAAAAATCAGCTACCGATTCTCTTTCTACCGGTGATAAAGCAGCCTGAGCAGGAGCAAGTTCCCCTGCCGGAACTCTTGCAGTACCTGAGAGCATATCATCAGCACCCTGCAACAGTGCATCTATTTCATCCTGGGACAATGAACCGTCACCCATTGTTTCCTCCAGTGTGTTTAATTCCTACATACACAATTCTTTTAAAAGTACTTACCATATTAATAATACAAAACATTACACTAATTTACAACAAATTCTCTGAAATAGACCTCTTTGACCTTGCCTTTCAAAAGCAGGACATTAATATGTGCTTTGATCTCTTCGGCTAAATTAACCGTATCGTCAACAGAATTCAGATCTTCATATGACTTATCACGTAAAAGAATGTTAACCACGTGCTGCATCTGAGGAGTACGCTGAACCAGTTCAGCATTCAGTTCTACATTTTCTTCATATCCTAAAGAAATTGTAATCTTTGCAAAATGCGGTTCCGGATCATTGGTTGTTATAGAAAAGGACGGTATATCAAAATGAGCCAATGGCGGTGGAGGAGGAGCAAGAACTATATCCTGTTCTCGCTGATAACGCTGCTCCTGAACATATTTAGCAACAAGATATGAAATTCCAATAATAATAAAAAGTGCCAGTATAGCACCAGCTATATATAGCAGGATCTTTATAATACGTGAAGTTTCAAAAGCACCCGCAGCCTTGGCCTCTTCCGGCTTTTCCTGTTCCTCTATTTCCTCAACATTGACCCGTTCTTCATCACCCATGCATTATACCTCACCAACAATTTACAATTTCATTTAGTATTATATCAATAAAAACTGTACACACATTGTTGGTTAATTGTTATACTAAATTTATCGACATAATACTATATTAATTAAAAAAGTCAATTAATTTATGATTATGTCACTAAAATGTATCAATTTTTTTCAATATTTTGCACCTCTCCATGTACATATCTTTATCAACGCCATTCCTCATCAGGCAAAGGCCTTACAATCCCGGGTGTTGTAGATTCAACAACACCTTTATCCCTGAGTATTACTATTTCAACCCTTCGGTTATAGGCTCTGCCTTCGGGCGTATTATTATCATCTATGGGCCTGTATTCACCAAAAGCAACTGCTGACATCTGCTTGGGATTTACACCTGTTTCCTCTATGAGATATCTCAACACATTAACCGCTCGTGCAGAAGAAAGCTCCCAGTTGGTAGCATACCCTTCTTCAAGACCTCGTGGCGGAACCGGCCTGTTGTCAGTATGTCCTTCTATCCTTACATAGTTTGGCATTGACTTTATAATCAGGGCAACCTTCTTCAAGACTGGTATAATATCATCCTTAAGCTTTGCACTCCCCGGTTCAAAATAGGCATCACTGGATAATGTAATAACCAGGCCTCTTTCGTCTTCGCGCACTCTTACTTTTTTAGCCTGAATTTCCGGCTTAAAAGCCTCAACTGCCCGTTTCAGCATCTTAGCAAGAGCCCTCCCTTGCTCACTGGAAGGTAAATTTAACATATTAAGACCTATCTCTTCCATCCTGCCTCGTGCCAGTGAATATCCGCCCTGCATCATCCCCAATGAACCTTTAAATGAAGACAAAACAAGATTAAAATCCTGCCCTATAATAGGGGAAATATCAAACATCATGACAAAAAACGTCAAAAGCAATGTGTTTAAATCGCCCCAGCTTGTAAGCCATGGTGGCGGTGGCGGGAGTTCCATTTTTTTTCTTTTTGCCATCAGTCGCCTACCTCACTGGTAATGGCTTCACGCAATCTTGGATCAAGGAATGATACCAATTTATCCTTAACAATTCGCGGGTTATCCCCTGACTGTATTGACAACGTCCCTTCTATCATAATAAGTTTCATTAATACTTCCTGGTTGTTAAGAAAACCTAATTTAGATGATATTGGATAGAGTACCAGATATGCCATGATAGCACCATAGAATGTGGTAATAAGAGCAGCAGACATACCAGGCCCAATAGCCGATTTATCTTCTATATTGACAAGCATAAGGACCAATCCCAGAAGGGTTCCAATCATACCAAAAGCAGGTGCGTATGTTGCCCAGTCGTCAAAAAGTTTTTTCCCTTCATCATGACGTGCCTGAATGTTTTCAAGCTCCGTTTCCATAATGCGGCGCACCAGTTCAGGGTCAGTACCGTCAACAACAAGCTGTATCCCTTTACGCAAAAACTGGTCATCCAGTTCATCCAGATCATCCTCCAGTGCAAGCAAGCCTTCACGGCGAGCTTTCTCAGAAAATGAAACAAGTGTTATTATGAGTTCATTGGGATTATATTTTGGCGGGAAAAATGCATGTTTGGCAACCTTCCATATTCCCAGTACCTTGTTTAACGGATTGGATATTAACAACGCACAAAAAGAACCCCCTACCGTAATAAATACTGATGGTATATCCCAAAAAAGTAACGGATTGCCTTTGGCAAAAATTATTCCCATTATAAGATTAGTAAAACCAGCAATTAAACCTATGACGGTAGCAAGATCCATATGATATTACCCCTCCTCAGTAGCCATTCAAATTACACATGTATTCTTATTAACAATTTTCGGTTAAAATTTTAAAATTATTCATCAATTATTATATTATTTATACCTGATATTTTACCAGGTACTATCGCTAAAGCTATCAATTTTTTTGTAATTATTGTAATCCAGTCAGCACCTTATGATAATATTCATAAATACGGGATAACACCTCATCTTTTGACTCTTTAACCAGATATTTTTTTTCATTTGTCAGAGTTATGGTTGTATCAGGCCTGGACTCTATGGTTTCAATATGATTTGCGTTAAGAATAAATTCCTCGCCATTCATTTTATGCAATATTATCATGTTTTGCCTCTTTTCTTTATTCGTTTTTCAGGATACAGTATACTCATGACTTTACTCATGGATATTTTAGTGACTTTACGCTCACTGCAACCGGGAATACTGCAATCAAATATTGGTACCGTAACGTTTGTAAAAAGGTTTTCCAGCCACTGTCTGGCAGCCAGAAACTGATGATCTGTATAATATATCGACTCTCTTCGTTTGACCATATACATTTTCTTTCTATGGATCATGGCATAATCATTTGAATTGGCTGTTGCAAATCTATTGTAATTCATGATAAAGCGCTGACATACCACCGTATGCTGTGCATAATAAGTGTCCTTAAATGCCAGGTCATTACCTGCCATTGTTAGTGAAGCAATGGAACACCCTAACGCCAGTGATATTGCCTGTGTTGTCACAATACTTGCCGTGGCCACATAGCCCAAATGCTCCCCTGCAAGCTTCCATAATGCATCAAAAGGGCTTTTGTATATCATCCAGTTGTAAAAGCTGATTTTCCCCTTCCAGGCGGCCAATGTATGTGAGCTTACGCCACTGAACGCTAGCAGATGGCACGATGAAGTGGGTAAAAATGCATAGTATGAAACCGGCATGGCTTCGCATGATATAGAAAAATGTGGCTGAATCCCGGCCAGCACTAACGGCCTGTACGCCATATCGGTAGCTATAATGGCAAGGTCTTTTCTGTATTGATATTTTTTCAATACTTTAAGAGCATCGTTTAAACTCCTGCCTGCACCACATACAATAACATGCCTGCCACTTAAAAGCCCAACCACCTTCTGCAACCCACCCCATTTTTCTATCAATACTTTATTCCTGGTTATATTACGCTTTATTATTGCATACCGTTCCTGCAATAAACCCTGATTTAATGCCTGATAAAGGCTTTCAGTATTCATAATAATGGAAACCTGACCGGTTAAAATTGCATGCTACTGTATCACCTGACGTATGATACTATGCTGTTTAAGTGCCCCTTCCATGACTGTCGCTATGCCACAATATACCTGTAGCTCGCCAAAATTGCCATAGCCTTTAACAACACCAGCAAAACCTTCAATATCAGCCCAATAACCAGCAGTGATACGAATATTAAGTTGGGTGCCAATACTATATTTAAAATCGTCAAAAGATGTTGAATCTATCCATATATTGCCATACTCAACAAACGGTGTCAACCATATATCTCTGAACATTAGCGGCAGCATTCTATAGCCAATATCTTTCTGAAATAATGGAATGCGATACTCAACAATACCTACAGCCAGCCTGTTACCATAAAACATGTCTTTGGCAAAACCTCGCATGCTGTAAGCATCCTCATCTTCCGGTATGCCCTGACTTTTTCCTTTTGCGTAACGCCCTATATTATACGAATACAGATAGTTCGGCGCATTGTGTGCAAAACCGCCTTTTAGCATAAACGTTAACACATCGTTACCAAAGCCACGGAAAAAATAATACAAGCCGCCACGCACCTTGGAATATGATATATCTGAAGAAAGTGATGAATTGTAGATATCCGCATAGGTTTCAAAAACCATGCCATCCTCAGGGCTTACTGAAAAGCTTCCCATGTACGTTCCATCATGTAAAAACGCTACATGCAAGCCCGCAAGAATCATATCATGGGTAAAAACAGCATTATTATAATATTCACTAACCATTGTTTTTTCATAGGTATAATACAAAAGCAGCTGATTATAATTATAAAATTTCTGAAAGGGAACTGAAATACCTGACGAAATCGTACGCTTCAGTGTTCTTTTCATATAGGCAACAGTATCAGGCGGCTCCCACGGGAACCAATCATCAAAAATTATCCCTTCATCGTTATATGAAGCAAACACATCAGGATACAAACCCGAATAAATATAATCAAGGGCAAGTGTCATCCTCTTCTGCATCAATGCGCAATCCAGCCCTAACGCATAACTGTGCCGGTACAGGGTATCATTACCCGACGTATTAAAACCAATATGATTATCATATTTGTTTGGGTATAATTCTTCACTATATAAAAATGGCGCCCACCATGGTCCAATCACTGAATAGAGCGGATTATACGGCTGGTGTAAAATTTCTTTTTGTTCTTCATCCTGCTGTATGGTAAAGGGTATGGGCGATAGTTCCTGTGAATGGCCTGTTGCATAGGGCATCAGTGCAATGTTATATCCATTGGCTTCGTATGAAGAAAAAACTATAGTTGTACCATCACTGCTTATATCCGGGAAAAACGCTCCACCAATGACATTGCTTATACGTGAAATCTTTTTACTGGCAAGGTTTATTTCATACAGATTAAATACACCATCCCTGTCAGAAGAGAATATGACTTTCTGCCCGTCAGGATGAAATGCTGGATGAATATCTGCAAAGGAATCATTGGTCAGAAGAAGCATATTTTCTGTTATAAAATCATACAGTGCTATATCACTGAAGCCATTATGCACAATACTGAAAACTGCCTTAGAGCTATAGCCTGAAACCCGCAAATATGAAATCTGAAAAGGCGTATTGTGTATAAAATACTTCTGTATGGTAAAAGCAGCATCAAGCTGTACCAGCGAATATTTTCCTTTATTATACAGTATTGCGATATAGCCAGATTTGAACGGTTCTATATAGTGAACGCGCAAACCTTTTGTTTTTTGTGAATACCTGTTATCGTAAATAAATACATCGCTGAACAAATCAAATGACCGATAATACTGTATATCACTCACAATGATAGTATTATTATTTACGCTTATACTATTAGGATTGTTAACGTATGCCAGACGTGAAAACGTTTTTTTATGTGTATCATATTTTATCAATGATGGTTTTTCTTTATTTGTCATGGCAACAAAAACAATGTCATCATTATAAAATCGTGGGAAACTGGTGTAAAAGCCTGTACTGGTTAACATGGTATAGTAAGAAACACCACGCTTTTTGATTTCTGCAATCTGGTCATTCAGGTCATTTATCAATTCCTTCTGCCATATATGCCACAAAGCTATCGTCTGTGCTCCATACACATCATTAAAATTCTTTTCTATAAGAAATGGCAGTATATTATCCGCATTTGCTTTAAATATTTCCTGAAAATCTTTTTCTGGATAATTTTGTGTACAAAATTCTACAAAAAGACCACCATATAAGTATGGAACCATCCCTGCAGGCCATTCCCGCGGGTAATTACTTGCCAGGGACATGTCTTTAAGGTTTTTTGAATATACTTCCTGACGTAAAACCATCAATGTATAATTTGAATTAAGCCTGCCCCACGGCTTGTCCTTAGATTCCTGCAATACCGGATATCCTTCAACTGCCCATACCGGCATAAGTATATTTGGAAAACACACCCTTCCCAGGGTATACCGTGTAGCTTCCGGAATGCCACCAATCATATCCAGGGTAAGGGTATGCGTATATTCATGAGTAAAGACCATACGCAGCCAATCATCAGTATTGGATAAGCCTGCATCCTCAACATGCGGCATTACCACAAAAAGCTGTACCCTGTTATACGGAAACGGCGTGGAAAATCCATTTGCCATGTCAGTGGTATCGCACAATACTACATCAGTCCGGAAAAAAGGCTGCCAGCTGATATTTTTTGTAAGTTTTTCATGAACTTCTTCGGCAATAGTGGCCAGGCGCAATGCATCCTGCTCTAATCCATCATGATAATGTATCCAGAAATGCTCTGTTTTAATAGAATACCAGTTATATCGCGGGTGAAACATACTTGCAGCATGTACTCTATATGCATATAAAAAGGTAATCAGGAAAATATACATCCATACTAAACGTTTTGACATATAGTGCCACCTTGAAGCTACTATGCTATACCGCTGATCAAGATTTGTAACGGCTTGATACAATACTATACTATCTGGACAAATCAAGACTTTTTTAAATGTTTGTTGCCATAATATAGCAAAAGTTCTTTACCTGTGTATTTTATACCATGATAATGGTGTGGAGGTATATAGGAAATGAAATGTATACACATAAATATATTGACAATCTGATTGTTATTATGATATGTTTTGATGAGGATAATAGCATATGCATAAGTGGCACATAGAAAAACGCGACACTGTTAACAAACAAAGGATTTTTTCAATTGAAAAACTTTTGTGCTATCACCCTGCAAAAAAAGTTAATCACGACTTTTACGTTCTCAATAATCCTGACTGGGTTAATATTGTTACTATTGACACAGACGGCAATATGGTCCTTGTTAAACAGCACCGATTGGGTACTGATGAATATACCATAGAAACAGTAGCCGGCCTTATTGACCCTGGCGAAGAGCCAGCTTCATCCGCACATCGCGAATTACTGGAAGAAACAGGCTACAGAGCACAGGAAATGATACTGCTCAAAAAGCTGGCAGCCAATCCTGCTATTATGAATAATTATATCTATTTTTACTGTGCATTGAATGCACAAAAGGTTCAGGAACAATCGTTAGATCTGGCAGAGGATATTGAAATTTTGATATTAACACCACAGCAAGTATTACAGTATATCCAGAATGGGGCTATTAATCATTCTGTTATAATCACAGCACTGCTGCTTTACTTTTTGTCACCCTATGCAACAGTTCCAAAAGACAAAATATTACTGTATTGATACATTCTAATGATAACCTGTAAATCAATTTTAGTATCATTATTTCTATTACTGCAAAGCACTGCACCGGATTTTTCTATTACTCTTTCATATCACCCGGCACCATTTTACTATCAGGAGTGGCACATTACCATAGCCAGGATTGGACAACAAGCATACATTGAGACCACGAGTCCTCAGTATATAAGGAAAAGACGTTCAATCCCGATTGATGAATATTCATCGCTTGTGGAAAAAATTGTTTCATCAGGGATATGGAATTGCAAAGACTGCTACTTACATGGGAATTATTATATGCTGAAGATTGCTAAGGGTAACTATCGCCACCAATGCAAGATTGAGTATACACCAGAAAAAACCTTTTGCACTAATGCCGCTCAGATTATACGATTAATAATTAATACCGCCAATAATTATTTACAGTAAAAGACAGGATTGGTATAGCATCTAATGGTGAAAAAAATAAAAATTTCATTTGACAAAGAAAAGCATACAATAATAAACTTATTTCATGCTATGGAATAGCATTTGCTCACAAAAAACAAGAATAATAATCTAAAAGGAGGTTATATGAGAATAAAATATGTTATATGGTTATTACCCTTAGTATTAGTATTTTCTTCTTTAACGTTTTCACAGCAAACCACACAGGAAAATGTGGTCCAGCCTGATGTACAAAGTCCTGCATCACCTGAAGTAAAAAAAGAAGAGATAGCAACAGCTGCACTCAAGGCTGCATCATTCACTAACAGCGTGAGCACCTTTGTAAATTCAAAGGTTAAATTTGAACTGGTTTCTAAAGACAATGTTGCAACGGATAAAATACTGTATAAACTTGATGCGGGTAATGAGCTGGAATATAAAGAGCCTTTTGCTATTTATGAAGAAGGCAAACATGTTATCAGCTATTATGCTGTTGATAAAGTTGGGAATAAAGAAGACTCAAAAGCTTTCAAGGTAGTTGTTGATAACACTCCTCCTGTTATTAATGTTTCTGTATCGGCACCTGTTATAAAATCAGGCACAAAATTATATGCTTCAAAAAATTTTACTTTTGTTATTGAAGCAAAAGATGCATTGTCAGGAGTGCAGTCAGTGGAATACAGCATAGACAAAAACAATTATCAGCCCTATTTGACACCTTTTACCATACCAGTTGAGGGGGATATAAACTTAAGCATTAAAGCTATGGATAATGTAACCAATTATACTGAGAAATATACAATGATTGCAAAAGATGAAAATGGCAACCCCATCAACTTAACGGATGGCAACGTATCGATATTTGTTGACAACAAAGCACCTGTTGTTGAAATTAAGCCCGATAAAGAACTGCTTGATAAAAATGGCAGAAAAGTTGCAACAGCTGATTACAGCTATACCATTTCAGCAAGCGATGCTGAATCAGGATTATCCTCTATTCTTTTCCGATTGGATGGCAAAGGCGAGTTTAACGCATATACCGGAGCCATAAAGTTTGATAGCAACGGCGAGCACATGATTGAGGCAAAAGCAGTGGATAAAGTTGGGAACATGTCACCTGTTGCTGTATTATCAGTATTTGTTGACATCATTGCACCTGACACAACAATTAAAGCTATTGAATAAATTAGTACGCTTTACCAGCACTGTAATAAATGCTTACAGTGCTGGTACTATCATAATTTAATTAAAGAATATCCATTATGTTTATTGAAACAACGAAGTTAGATTCAATTCTGGTTGTAACCCCGCACGAAGATATCATCAGGGAAAATTCAGAGGATGTGGAAAGGGCCATCTTTTCTAACGTCAATAAATCAACTACTGATGTAATACTGGACTGCAAACATGTTCAGTATATTAACAGTTTTTCATTGGGCACGCTTGTTAAAATTCACCAGAAACTTGAAGAAAATTCTCAAAAATTACATTTCCTCAATGTTGCACCATCATTGAAAACATTGTTTAAAATAACCCGTGTTCTGGATTACTTTTCGCTTATTGACTCAATGGATGATGTTAAAAATAAAAAATAGCTTTTTATAACAAAGCAAATTCTTCACCATACATTGCAAATTTCAGAACAAAAGGCCTGTATCTTTTTTGTTCTTCTCAAAAAAATATCTATCATAATAAACCTTTGATTTATATGTATCTCCGGTAATTTCATAAATAACGGCAATATTATAAAGCGACTCAACAAATCCCATATCTATCCTGTATGCTTCTTTGAAACAATAATTTGCCTTAACATAGTTTTTCCCAAAAAAATATGCAAAACCTAAATAAAACCATCCACCTGCTGACGTTGCATCCAGAGTTACAGCCTTATTCAGATGCCTGATAGCGTTATTAATATCTCCGGAATACAGGCATACTTTCCCATAACCATAATGGGCAAAATAGTAATAAGGATTTAAACCAATGGCTTTAATAAATAATTCTTTTG
The DNA here is from genome assembly GCA_020721905.1 of Leptospira biflexa. Taxonomy (GTDB): domain Bacteria; phylum Spirochaetota; class UBA4802; order UBA4802; family UB4802; genus UBA4802. The sequence goes on from DYLU01000005.1 coordinate 64,996, forward strand.
CTTTTGAATATTCTTTAGCTCTTGCAAGTGCAGTTGCTTCAGTGCATACTGAGGAAGCAAACTGACTTTGAAGAGGAACCATACATAATAACGCAATGAGTAGTGATTTACCGAGCATTGGGGATCATTTCGCGAAGTGTATGAAACAAAAATGTGTCAATTTGTTTACTGAAAAAAGTGTATAATGTAAAAACAAGCCATACAACAAGGGTAAATATACACATAAATTTCAGTAACCGTTCTGCACCAACATCATCTGCCTTGTAAAAGATAATTATTAACGCTAATGGCCACAAGAAAAACATATTTGCAAAAATCAGGGCACTGAATTCTTTTATAAAAGCGATAGTTACCATATACCAGTCTTTTTCAAATTGCTTATACCCTTGTAACAGATCTTTATAAAAAAACCACACATAAAATCCAAAGATACCAGAAGCTGCAATTTTCCATATTAGTTCAATTCGGGGACGCATCCACAGTAGTAACACTGACAATCCCCAGATTGTTGTAAATACCAATAATGACGTGGATAGCATTGTTGTATTCATTGGGTATTATCCCTCTTTTATAGCTAAATAGCTTGCCAACTCTATTGCTTTCTTCATACTGCTATAGTCAGCACAATCTTTGCCAGCAATATCAAATGCAGTACCATGATCAACTGAAGTCCGTATAACCGATAATCCCACAGTAACATTTACACCTTCATCAAATGCCAGGATCTTAAAAGGTATTAAACCCTGGTCATGGTAATAAGCTATAACGCAATCATATTGTGCCCAGCGCTGTGGTATAAATATAGTATCGGCAGAAAAAGGCCCTTCAATTATGATTCCCTGTGCCTGTGCATCCTTTACAACCTTTACGGTTACATCTTTATCAAAATTGCCTATTGCACCATCATCCCCACAATGCGGATCAAGCCCACATATAGCAATCTTTGGCTTTTTTTTCATTATTCTTGTTAAGCTGCTTTCACAAATCTGAATAGTTTGCATCAATCTATTATAATCAATAACATCTTTTAGTTTAAAAACAGGCACATGTGTTGTGACAAGCATAACATTGTATTTCCCTGAATACATGAGCATCCGTGGATTATCTTCATGTATCTTTTCGGCAATATATTCAGTGTGTCCTATAAAGGGAACCCATTTTTCAATAAGGGATTTATTTACAGGGCCAGTTACAATTGCATCAATTAATTTGAGCTTCCATAACGTAATGGCTGCATCAATATATGCCAGGCTTTCTTTGCCTGTAAGTTCTGTGCCACAGGACGGTTTGGGGATTGGAGCATCACTATGAATATTTATAAAACAAGGTTTCTGTATAACAGTATCAGATTGTATTTGATTGAAATCCAGTATATCCCACGGAGTCATGAGATGGCGATAGTAGTGTTGCAATACATTAACCCTGCATATTACCAGAGGAAGGCACGGCAGTGTTTCAAAATCACTTAACGCTTTTAATGTTACTTCCGGTCCAATACCAGCTGGATCGCCAATAGTAATAGCTACTCTGGGCTTTTTAATCCGCAAGAAACTCCTCGGGTATTATTTTATTTTTTTCATATTCGTTTTCAATCAAATCCTTGGCAGAAATCTTAAGATCATTTGCTATAGTGCAGCGTCCTTCTAATATTACACCATTCTGGATAATGAGTTCAGGTGTTTTTATATCACCTAAAATTTTTGCTGTGGGCATTAACAATACCCTGTTGGTAGCATTAATATTACCTATAACCAGACCTTCAATAATAACAGATACAGCATTGATATTGGTTTTAACTTTCCCATTTGGACCAATATATAACTGATCGGCCTGCAAATATTTTCCTTCAAAACGACCATCTATTCGCAATGAACCATTAATAAGAAATTTACCGCTGAAATAAGAATTTTCACCTATAACATTATTTGCAACATCACCACCAGATTTTGCTAAAGCCATAAAAACACCTGCCCTTTACTTTTTTTCCATAGCTAAATAATGAATATAATAATGTCAACATGAAAATTATATTTACATTAATGAATTGTATACACCACCGGCACAGGCAATATAAATGTATACAGTTATGAAATTTTTCAATACTAAAACTTTGTTTTATCCGGTACTTTAATTATTTGTAAAACTTCCTGAACAAACCCTTTGAGATATCGTAAAGCTTCTTTTACGGTCAATCCTTCAAAGGTTTTATACATATCATACCTTGCGTAGGTTATTCTGTCATCTGCATTTAAAACCATTGTGCCGCCAAATTCCGTATCAGCAAGTATTTTTGTTATAAAATCATTAACATCTTTAAAAAAAGAAAATAAATCCATTAAAAATAATCTGCCCTGGCGCATCCGCATAAGATTCAATTGTGAAATATGAGCGCTTGTATTTGCCTTTTCAATATCATCCACTGTCTGCTGAAAAATCTTCAATGCCCTCTGGCATTCATCTAATTTTCTGTACAAAGCATCCCGCTCCAGTGAATTAGAATAATCCAGCTTGGTATATTGATCAGCTATCACGCCCCATATTTTTTCTGAAAAATGCTTTAAAATTGAGGCAGCAATATTGATTTCCTTATCGTCCTTGAAATTTGATATTTTTTCAATTTCAACATTTTTTAAATATTCCAGGGATTCCAGTTCCGCCTCCCCGTTTGGAGTTACTATTAAATCATCAGTTATTATTGCTTCAATAAGTTCATCAATATCCACATCAGGATACAACTCTTGAAGTTTATCCCTCAGGGATTTCAAATCTTTTTTTACCCGCTCACGCTGTTTTGCATCAGGCGTAGTCTTTAATACACCTTCTAAGGCACGTAAAGATCGAACTATCTGTTTAGCTTTTTCTTCTTTTTCATCCATAATCATTCAATACGTTATTTTCTGCTGAATTTTAACCTATAGTAACAAACTTGATATTTTTTTGCAACATAAATTCCGGATACATAATAAAGCTGTACAGTAATAATGAAAATTTAATCATCAAGAATACCCTGTAACCACCGATACTATAAATAAAATCAAACATTATGATAACGCCAAATATGAATATTGTAAAAAAATATTATTTATTACATCTTTTTATTTTATTATGTCTTATCTTTCACCCAAAAGGAAATGCTTTTGCTGCCACAATACCTGTTATCAAAGATCTTTCCCGAAACAATGATACTATTGCCCTGTTACGTAAGGATATACGCAAAACACTTTATATCATAAAAAGCAACAGATCGGTTGAAGAATTACCCCGGCTTATTATGTATAAATATAAAGTTAAGAATAATGAAACATTCTGGGATATAGTATCAGTTACAAATCTTGATCTTGATACAATAGTTTCTGTTAATTCGCTTTCAGCTCCATCAGATATAAAGAAAGGGCTTATTCTTTATATACCAAATATGCGAGGCATAATTCACGAAAAATCTCACAATGAAAGTTATGATGCCATTGCTATGAACTATCGAATACCGGTGCAATACATTCTAAAGGTTAACAGGATAGTTGCCAACGAACATAAACAATATATATTTATTCCGTGCGGGACCCTTTCTGATTTAGACCGATCCCTTTTTCTTGGAACAGCTTTTGTTTCACCACTTACCGTTGGCAAACTCAGTTCTTCTTTTGGTGTGCGAAAAGACCCAATAGATCATACACACAAATTTCACGCAGGTGTGGATATTGCATGCCCCATAAATTCACCTGTCTATGCATCCCGTGATGGTGTGGTTTTATTTTCCGGACCTATGGGAGGCTATGGTAATCTTGTAATCATAAAACATAGCAGAGACTATTTTACATTATATGGTCATTTAAACAAAATATATGTTCAAAAGGGGGCGATAGTTGCTACAGGGCAGCTTATTGCAAAATCAGGAAACACAGGAAGGACAACAGGTCCTCACCTTCACTTTGAAATAAGAAAAAACAGCAAGCCAATAAATCCATTATTGCTGCTGCGATAAACTAATCAATTGCATCAAGCAGCGAATATACATCCGTACCGTCTTCAGGATATTCCGCCATAAGAAAAGTTACCAGCAATTGCAATTCTTTATCACTGAATTGCTGTACCATCTCATTTTTTAGTGCATTTGCAAAGGGTATTGCAAATTTCTTGTTCTTGCCAGGTAACACAATTAAAAATTTATTTCTATCAATCCTTGCAGTAAAATCACCATCCGAGAGTCGGCTGATTATTATTGCTTCAATTTTATTCATAAGTTCCTGAGTTTTTTTTAGCCCCTGAATTGTGTAGTACCGTTTTAAATTTTTAATTGTAAAAAGTATTATGGTAAGAGGAATTGTTAACCGGGTAACATGAGCCAATTCTTTATCAATTCTGTTAAAAACAGGCAATATGATATCACTATAATTAGTATATTGAGATTTAACCAATTGTAATATCAGATAATGGCTTAGCAAAACATCTGTCATTACTTTGAACCGTTCAAACTGAATTTCCCTGCGCTGGTAATCACGCAGCCTGAAGACACAGAAAAAACCAAGCAGCTCATCGCCAACCTTAAATGGGTTTATCCAGAATAATGTCATCTTTCGTATACTGCTTTCTGAAAAAACCTCTCGTATGGCTCTGTTTCTGTCAAAATCTTCAATGTCTGCAGCTGCATTGAACGATGCTATATAGTCAATAAACGCTGCATCACTCTTAATAGAATTGGCTGAATCTTTAAGAAGCAGTATATCTTCCTGATCTGTCAATAATAAAGAATAACTTCCATCCTTATTATTTTTACTATACACTGCATAAGTCAAAAAACCATTAGCCGTCATACTGTTCTGGGTACTGGTATTGAAATAATCTTTGTGTGGGTACTTTCGCAAACTTTGTTTATATTCATCCAGTTCATTCCAGAATTTTTTGTCGTCTACCGATTTGCGTATATCATCTTCAAGTTGTTCCATCGTATGCACTTTTTCATAGGTTATTGCAGCAAATTCACTTATCCGTTCAATAAAATCAATTTCTTCTTCAGTGTAATCCCCAATTGTTATTTTATCACCCAGAACCAGAGCACCAAAAACTTTGGAATCATACCGCAAGGGAATAAATAAACGGGCGTCAATTGCAATTAACTGATAATATTCATCCCTGTATTGAGCTTCCTCTTTAAACTGTTCTATATCCACAACCCCTTTTGATTGCATAAGCACATCAAAAAGGCCTTTTCTTATATCAAATCGTATATTTTTATTTTTTATTGTTATGCCTCGTGAATCAGCCACCATTAACGAATTCTCATCATCAGCGCTCAGCACCAGTAATGTGGCAGATGCTGAACCAATCTGTCCCATAACTGAGAAGAGTATGGTATTATACAATTGTTCCAGCGAATGAGCTTTAACTATTTCTTTACCAATTTCATATAAAACAACAAAGTCCTGAGACTTCTTATCAGGTTTTATGAAATTATCGGTGGGGGAAGGTTGTTTTTTTGCTTCGTCTTCCTGCATAGCATAAACACTATCCTTGTTTTCTTCCGGGGATTCAATAATTCTGAATTTCTGGTTACCATCTGGCCTATTATCAAAATGTTTACTTTTAAAATCATTTGTTTCCTGAAAGGTTGTTTTTTGTAATAATTTTAAATCTGGTTCATCTTCAGGACCCAGATAATCGGAATCACTATTTGAAATAAGTTGGTCATCCTGCATTATTATGGTATCATAATTTGTTGTAGTTGTCTCAACCTTATCTTTTGCTGAAGTATCATCAGGTAAAATAAATAACTCATCTTCAACGGACTCAATACTTTTCAGGTCCCCATTACTCAACTCAACAGTATTCTCATCATCCTGTAAAGCTGTAGATGCGGTATCTTCCCTGTCATTAATAAATTCAGTCTCTGCAGGTCCAATAATTGTATCTATGAGTGTTTCTTTGCCCTTTTTATTTATTTCCTGTTTATACTGTAATGCTTTCTCAAGTAACCCCATACAGGTTAAACCCCTAATTCATGTAATACCTTAACATACAGGTCAAAATATTCAGAATTGGCAAAATTCTTTATAACATCTTCTGGTAATTTATCAAATAAGGAATCCAGATATTTAAGCAATTTCCGAATATTCGCCTGCTTCTCAACGGGTAGTGTATCAACAAACCTGTTTACATCCTCTTTGCTATCAAGAATAATGACCTGATCGGTAATATTAGTGATTTCTTCCTGTTGTGCAGGTTTCTCTTCAATAACGGCATTTGGTTTACTATCATCCACATCATATAGCATTGAAGGTTCATGTGTCATTTGAGCCAATAATTTCTTAATATCCACCTGTGGTTTAACCTTTTTTAACCGCTCAACTATATCATCAATATTTTCTTCTATGACAATAGCTACCGGTGATTCAATATTCTCTTCAATGCTTTTCTTTTCTTTATCAGACAGGCTTTGCGGTTTAGCCTGTATATATTTAAATTGCTTTACTAATGTGGCATCCTTTTCAGGGTGGTCTCTCCCAACTGTAATATCTTTAAATGCTTTTGAAGCTTTGATCGTTTCGTATTCTTTTTCAAAAAGAATGTCATAAAAAAACTCAAATTCATCTTTGGTTAATCCAAAAAGTTCTACAGTAGATGAACTTTTTTTAACTGTTTTTGTTGCATAATAATCATCAATAACCTTTAAATATTTATCATATTCATCTACAAGAACAGCATTATCAATAAAAACTATATCATCATCTTTAAATTTATACTCTTCTTCAAACTCTATCATTCGATCCTGGAATGTTGGCAATGTTCCTGTCAGGATAGGAGCTATATATTCATCCTCTTCTTTTGAACTGGCTTCCTTTAATATCTTAGCATCTCCTTCTGTAATTTCTATTATGCCACTGACTAATTTATCAATATCATCTATAGGATTTTCTTCCACCGGCAAGTGTTCTTTAACCTCCACACCTGCATCATCTATGATCATAATCTTTTGATTAGCTGCTACAACCAGGTCATCAGGAATGGTTTCAATGTTAAATTGTGCATAATCTTTTTTTAAATTTTTTGTATCAAATGAGTCACCGGTTCCATTCGTGGTTTGTGGTGCAGGCATAAATTCTTCTTCTAATGTTATTATGTCTATATTCTTTTCATGGGATGGTGGCTGTGGCTTATCTTGAGGCTTTTCTTTTATTTCTTTATCTATTTCAGGAGCTTCTGTTATTATATCCTGGGTTACAGGTATTTCTTCCTGCATTAGATCTATACTCTGTTCTTTTTGTATAAGTTCCTCTTTTATGGGCTTCACAGGTTCAACGATTTTCTTTTCTTTATCAGGTTTAGTGATAGCCTCTTCTGAAAGCTCTACATCCTGCGGCTGAACATCAGTTACTATTTCTTTTTTTTCCGGCTCATGTTTTTTTGGTGAAACTTTCACTTCTGAAATTACTTTTTCTTTCTTCTTTTCTTTTGATTTTTTTTCTTCTACATTAGTTTCAATTGGAATAAGGTCATATTCATCAAGTTCTTCAATTAAATCTTCTTCTGAAAGAATCAAAATATCTTCACGTGCTATCTGCTCAGCTTCATCAAGATTAATAAATTGGAAATCTTCAATATCCTTTTCCTCTATTTTATTCCTAACTTCCGGAGGTATCTCTATAGTTATAATATCTGCTTCCTGTCCGTCAATTTTACTTTCATCTTTAATCAAATTATCTTCATCTACACGTGATACTTTACCTATTGCTTTTTTTTCTTCAGATTCATGTCCGGAAGCTACTTCTTTGGATTCTTCCTGTTCTTCCTGTGCTACTTCCTCATCTTTAGAAAAATCTTCTATTACCAGAGCATCTATATTTTTATCATAATATATCTTGCCTTTTATTTCCCTGTTTTCCACATCAATGGCAGTATCAATATAACTATCTTTAACATGTGATTCTTCTTTTGGGGTTGCAGATGAATGTAAAGGTTCAGGGATATCTTCAAACAACCTATCTTCCTTCTGAAGCCTCTCATGAGCTGCAGTATGCCTTACTACCGTAATTGTATTCTTAGCATCAACATGAGCAGTTATATTGATAATATCATCATCACCGCCCTTTTGTATTTGCAAAGGTGGATTTTCATCTTCTATAATGAGCGTAGAAGTAGTAATATCCTGTAAGCCTGTAATCTCTTCCAGCTCACCTGAAACCTTTTCCTCTGCAGGCATATCGATAATAATATCTTCCTCTGTTATATCAATAACAGGTTCAGATATGTCGGTAATTTCTTCCAGCTCACGAACTTTATGTTCCAGTTCCTGACTCATATCCATTATGTTTTTATAAACTATAAACTATCTCACATTAATAATATACAGTAATATTCATAAAAAATCTAATTATGCCAATCAATAACAATCATTATAGTATTTAATATGTAATAAATTAATACTATTTTGTCAATAGTTATATAAAAGCCTTACTGTACAATATCGGTTAATTTTGTATTATTATTGAGTAGCAATGCAATCACTATATTTTTTCAAAAAATCGTTGCACTTTAATGTTAGTAACTGGTACTATCTCACAATACATTATGAAAAAAATTAAGGAGGAAATACGGTTATGAAGTTAACACACAAATTATTTTGCATGGCGATAGCTCTGGTAATGTTGCCTACAGCCTCATTCGCCATAGTTGATTTTGGTGTGTATGGCGGCTATACTTTTGCAGGAACAATAGATAACCCTCAAATAAGCAATGCTGACACAAATGGCTGGCAATATGGCTTTATTGGACATCTCAATGGTTCGGTTATCCCGATGATATTGAGCATGGGAATTGGCGGATTTTATCAAAAATCACCAATGGAGTACACAGTAGCCGGACAGGACTTTGATCTTACCAAAACCATGTACGGAATTGACGCCATAGTAATGTTAGAATTGCCAATCCTTATTCATCCTTATGCAAGGGGTGGTATAGCAATCAATGAAAAAGTTGAATTTAAAACACCACTGGGAACTTGGTCTGACGAAAAGAAGTTTAATTCATATTACGTTGGATTAGGTGCTGCGTTTACTGTATTTCCATTTGTCCAGATTTTTGGTGAATATTTATACAATTATTCCAAGCTTGAAGATAGTGGGAAACTACAGAGCAATTCAATAAACATTGGGGCACGGTTAAATATATAATGTATAATTATATAGTGGGGCGGGATTTACATTCCGCCCCATTTTTTTATGCTCGTATCCCATCCAGATATATCTTTATCTTTTCAAAGAGTGTTTCCACTGTTTCCTGATTAATTAATTCTATTATTACATTTTTCCTGCCAGCCTGCTTTTCAGATAATGCTTTCTCTGAGCGCAATAAACTCAGTGCATTAGTATAATTGGGAAGAGACAGTGATTCTGAAAGCGTTATTTCGCCTGTATGATACATTTTTACACCATTCTTGCGTATTTCAGTGAGCAGGTCTTTTTTCTGTATCTGAACTCTTTTCTTTGGCAATAATGTTGAACAAACAACATAGTATGATTCCAGGTATTCCTGTAAAATTCTTCCAAAAAAACGCAACTGGGCATCATTTTCCCTGTCATCATTAATTGCAATACTGTTTTCGGTTATTGTAGCATAACCTTTTTGCTGTATATACCTAATAGCGTCTTTTATGGAAATCATTACATCTTCCAGCATATTCTCCGGATAAATAAATTCTTTCATGAAAAGATCCCGTATATATACATATTCACTTCTGAAAGAATCTAATGAGGTTTCTTCTTTTTTATTCATTATTCTGAGTGCAAGTGATGAAAACGTTAATGGCAGGAAGTAATGGACTATTGAATTTTTATAAAAAATCATTCTTGGCCTGTTTTCTTCCGGCAGAACATACATGTCAGGCATAGTTTCCAGTTTTTTCCCTTCACCCACCACTTTTAATGACTCCAGTATTTTATCTTCGCTGAAGGACTGAATAACATAATCAATTATTTCATCAAAATTATTTCTATCCTTAAGAGTATCTGAAAGCTGATACCCTTTATATTCACAGAAATCATATAACGATTCAAAGTTATTCTTCACCATTTCACGTGAAAAGCCTTTGACTGAAGACATCAGTATAGCGGTAGTTGTCAGGGAAAATGGGGTGATGGTTACAACGTCATTGATTCTCCTGACAATATTCATGGCAACCGATTCAGGGACATTGACGGGATTGAGTGTAGTTTTAATCTCTTTCAGAGTAAAAGTTTTATTAAAGTTAATATACACCATACCATATTTACGGTTAAGCAATTTTCTACTCTGCATCATACTGACTACCGACTCTTTTTCCTTTTCCTTGCCTTTAAGTTCCTGGACATAACTTGATTCTTCAAGAATACGGTCATAATTTATTGAAATTGGCACAAATACCACATCGGTATTATACCCTTCCTCAATTGCTTCAGTGATATAGCTCAAAAAACCTAATTTTGGGAATGCCACCTTACCTGTTCTTGAACGACCGCCTTCAATAAAAAACTCAATGGTATATCCTTCAGAAACTATTGTTTTGATATATTGCTTAAATACCGTAGGATATAATTTCAATCCCCTGAAGGTACGTCGCATGAAAAATGCACCAGAATGTCTGAAGATTATACCCATAGGGAAAAATGACAGGTTTACCCCGGCAGCAATGTGCGGAGGTGCCATTTTATTTTTATAAAATACATACGATAATAACAAATAATCCAGATGGCTCTTATGACAGGGGGTTAATACTAAGGGACCCCTGGTTGCCGCCTGACGTATTTCTTCAATGGCTTTGGGATCATACCGTATACCATCAAATATCTTTCTGAACATCCATTCCAGGGCCATTTCAAATAACCGTATGTACAATATGGAAAAATTGGCGGCTATCTCTTTAAAATATTTATAGGCTTTTTTACGCAATTTTGATTCCGGTATTCCATCTTCCAGAGCTACATTTCTAATCTCATTTTCAACATTGGGATGATATAATACCCGTTCCATCATCTCCTGCTGTGATTTCAGCACCGGACCCAATATGGTACGTTTTTCATGATAATAATCTTCCAGCAATTTGTTGCGCAACATAACAGCCAACTGACGGGTATCATCAACTTTAGCTTTGTCTATCTCCTCTTTTAAATTAATTGGCTGTGATATTCGAACAAAGGGAGCTGTTGCACTTTTCATAATTGTCAGCCATGCAAAGAGCAGCGACTTATCACCTGTTGCCTGTGAACTGATTATTGAATACAATGGCCCCAATGGCGAACCCGATCGTTCTGGATTTCGATTCCAGAATATCATTTGTGGCAATAAATAGATTGGCTCATCAATTCGTTTCTGGACTTCTATTAAATAACGCAGGGAGTCATATTTAACTTCAGTATATCGTTTAAGGAAGTATCGTTTAGATAATAATGAAAAGAGGATGCTCTTATTATCTTTTATTAAACTTTCAACATAATCGGTATCAAGTACGTATTCATATTGCTTCCCCAACACTGTAGATGAGAAAAATTGCCATAAACGTCGGGTGATAAATCCAATATCCTGAAACCAGAAAGGATTGTACTCCAGTGCAAATACCGGAATTGGATAGTTATGCCTGCGCAGTAAATTATATAATATCAGAAGCGAAAGGTTTGAACTCTGGAATGACGCATAGACAACATGACCTTTCCCGGAACATTCTTCTATCCTTGAACAGCTTTCTTCATCAAAATCAACGGTGTTAAAAAGTACAAGAGCCAGTTTTTCAAGTAATGGATTGAGACGTTCATATATTATTCCATCATATATGCCTGATGTTATAACCCCATCATTTTTTTTCATAACAATCACCCCTTACAAATGAAGGCTATGAATGTTCATAGCCATTTTTTATTTTAATATTTTTAATACTTTATAAAGTACTAATCCTGTTTTAGTTATCTAACAATAGTAAACAAAAATATCTTAAATATCTTACTTTTAATCATTTTTTAACCATGTAATAGACTTCTTTTAGTATTGTAAAATATACGTTTTTCATTGCAAGTACTTTTTTAAGATAATTGGACTGAAACAATATACATATTTATATATATATTTTTAATTTTATGAACAGTTTAATTAAAAATAACCGTAATCTTATCCTATGGTATGCAGTATACCCGAGGATAAGATTATATCGTTGTAATAAATTTTAATAGTATAGTTTTTGTCTAAAATTGTCATCTTTGATTAAAAAAATGTTTGCAATATTTTTGTCCTATTGACAGTATATTCTTTAGAAAGAATATCATGAAAATTGTTACACGGTATAACCAGGATTAACAAACAGAAATTATGTTTACCACTATAAATTGTGTGGTAGAATATTTTCAATAAAGCCTTTTAGAAAAACATCGGGATGTAGCGCAGTCCGGTTAGCGCGCTTCGTTCGGGACGAAGAGGCCGGGAGTTCAAATCTCCCCATCCCGAAAGCGTAAATATATATATCGAGGAATTGATGACTCATTCTAAGATGACTTTATTAATAGCTAAATACCCTACAATTAAAGAAATACGTAAATCCATTTTAGATAACATTATAATACAGCTTGCTCATAATAAAGTACAGGTAAAGCTTGATAACCTTGAACTGTATCTTATAATTGATGAAGCAATAACCAATGCCATGGAACATGGCAACAAATGGGATCCCAATAAATATGTGCATGTTACTGTTGAAAAGAATACCAATCAATTGTATATCACAATTACCGATGAAGGCCATGGGTTTAAGCATCCTGATTCGCCATCTGCACCTCACCTGCAACCACGCGGAAGAGGAATTTATATTATAAAGCAATTTTCTAAAGCCCGGTGGAATAAACAAGGCAACAGCATAACCATGGCAATACCCATTTTACATAATAACAATCCTGTTTAATGAGCCATAGAACACAGTGCTATGAAACGATATAACAGTACCCCCAACCGGCTTTCATATACATCGGGGAAATACATCCCACCTGCAAAACGATATACCGGTAACTATCGCATACCACTCATAATTCTGGCGATAGTTATTGCAATAACTCTTGGTATATATAGAAGCTGTAACCATAATTACACCCATCAAACCACGGCAATACAACATCCTGAACAAACCAGTAATACAGTAAACAAGACTAAAACTCATGGAAAAATTGTACACAGAAAACAAAATATTCCCGTTAATATAGCCCCAGAGGATTCATTGCCGCCTGAAACCGATTTAAAAATATTGACCGACAAATAAACTTTGATTTTTTTAAAAAATCCGGAAAACCCTGTACCACAATGCATGTAAAGAAAAGGCTATACGAGTACTCATGCCTATTGCCAGTACTATACACAGCATTCCTATACTGTAGATGATAGTTACAAACTGCCTGTCTTTAATCATTGCATTAAGATTTTCGGCATAATTCATTAATGGCGATGTATATCCTGATTTAACAACCAGCGTAGTATGGCTGGGCGCGCTCCACTTATATACCGCTTTGCCATTCTGGTAATATACATACCGCATACGGGCTGTTATGATGTAATTTCCTGATTTTACATTTGTAAGCATTATTTCGCTGGTTGGGTGGGTAACAATAAACGGTGGTACTACCTTCTGTGAAGAAACAACAACTGAATACCCCAGTACCTGCTTGTGCAAAATATTTTTTGGCAATAATGAAAACCTGTAAAACGAAGAAGCATAAATTTCCTTAAACGGTATATTAAAAAGCACAACCGGATACTGTGCCATCACCTTTCCGGGAACTTTTTCCGGTAACACTTCTGCAGGTACTACTCCTTTGGCTAATCGTTCATAGTATGCTGAATCAGCTTTTCCAACATCCCCAACAACTATCTCATATGTTGCCATCCTTCCTTTCATGTTGGTCATATCAACGGGACGAATGCTAAAAAAATATCTTCCTTTTGTCAGGCTTTCAAGAGTCACTGAGTCAGCAGTTGTAAATGTTGATGGTTCAACAATTGCATCTTTGGCAATTGCATAGTAAAATCCCTTAAGCCTGTCCCGCTGTTCAACTGTCCACTGTAATACTGCAACCGGATTATCCACCTGTGTGGCTTCAGGATGCGTTGGGGAACTAACTGCGGGCATGGGTAGCGGCGTACTGGAAACCATCAATGGATAATGGATAGTACGGCTGTAATTGCCAGCTTTATCAATAGCGCGAATGTGAAAATAGGTTATACCATCCTTTAAATCAGGAATAACATATTTTCTTATAGGTCCTTCCACATTCTGTACTGTTGGATCAAATGTGGGAAGGTCATTATAAATAACAGCATACCCGGCTATTCCGGATTCATCAACTGGCGGATCCCATTCAATAATGGCTTTTGTCTGACGTGTCCATACATTTTCCTGATGTGTCCGTGAATACACCTTTGGCGAAAGTACAGAAATATCAGAAAACTTTGCCAGAAGGCGCTGGTTACTATTCCATAATAATAGAACCTGGTTTTTTATAACAACCGGAAACTGATCATATGATGTTACATTTGCATCAGATATCCGCACCTCTTTAGTCATTGAATTATCAACAAGCGACACTTTTCTCCCAAATACTGCAGGATAGCGCTCACGCATATCATGCCATACAATAAGCAATTCATCATCTGATGAAGCAACTATCCGGGGATTATAGCAATCAACGTTAATATCAGTTAAGATAACTGGTTGCTGCTCCCACTCTTTCCCCCTGTTATACCCTTTTAAAAGCCGTACATCCCATTGCCGCTTTTCATTATTCTGATAGACACAGTAAATAACATCATTGTGTAACAGTATATAAGGAGAAGAATCATTAGCCGGGCTGGTGGTAATCCTCCGTGGATTTGAAAAACTTTTTCCGGCATTATTTGAATAAACAAAGAACAGGTCATCAGATAATATCCCTGCGGATAATATCTTTGCCTGAAATACCAGGTATATTGAATCACCTTCAAAAACTATAGCTGGGAAGAATATCCCTCGGTATTCCGCTATAATATCTGCTATTGTGTCTATCCTTGTAAATTGCAGTTCATCAGGAGAAAATGCATGATACAGAAGAAGACGGCCACCAACTGAACCATGATAAAACAGGTGCAGCCCGCCTGTAGAATCATAAAATACCTGAGATAACATAGACTCATCTGTCTGAAGCAATAATGCTACAGGCTTTGTCCACGTGGCGCCAAGATCATTTGAAGTGGTCAGAAAAATTTTACTTTTGCTGTCAACAAGGTTATGCCAGGTACAGGCAATGTGACCGTTGTTTGATATGGCAATATGGGGGCGAACAGCTACAGCAGGGTCAATGCCTGATAATTTATATGGCGGCAGAAAATCCTTACCTCCATTGAAGGAAAGTATAATATAAATACCATTCTCATTTTTTTCCGTACCCTCAAAAGCTACTGCAACAACATTGCCTCTGGACACAGCAAAGGGAGATTTCACTTTCAGTGTATATGGTGTTATAACAGCACTTCGCTCCCATCCAATCGGATAGGTTACCACCTCATCATAAAAAAGGTGGTAAGCAGCATAGATACTTACACTGATAATAACAGCCCAGACAATATATCGCAGCCGTGGGAATCGAAATGCCAATTCAAAAATATATAGAGAAAGTCTTTTCATACTCCTATTATCGGAACTTTATCCAGCATATTCTCCACGGCTTCGTAATTTTTCCTTTTCTTCTTCTTCCAGTACATTAAAAGCAACTTTGCCAACTTTTGTTTTTGGCAATTCATCTCTGAACTCTATTTCCCGTGGGCAACTCCATTTGATCAGATGTTCCCTGCAATGTCCAATTAATTCTTCTGCCAGGGAACTATCTGCTTTATCCTTATATTCCGGCTTTACTACAACAAATGCTTTTACCCTTTCTACCTGTGCCTTATCCGGCACTCCAATCACACATGCCTGATCAACTGCCGGATGTTTACGCAATACATCCTCAACCTGTGATGGGTATACATTAAATCCAGATGATTTAATCATCCTTTTTAATCGCAATTTGAAATAGAAAAATCCATCCTCATCCATTGTCCCTATATCACCGGTATGCAGCCACACAAGTCCATCATCATGCCTGCGAAGCGTTTTTGCGGTTTCTTCTGGCTGATTAAGATAACCCAGCATTACAGCCGGACCGGAAACGCATATTTCGCCCTCCTCACCACACAAAGCTTCCTCAGTTGTGCCCTGCTTAACAATCTTTGCCATCATATCAGAGAAAGGAATTCCAATACTACCTTCGCGATATTCATCCATTGGCATTGCCATAATTGCTGTTACAGCCTCGGTTAAACCATATCCTTCACGCAATTTTACATTACCACCCTGACGTGCCACTACTCTTTCAAATTCCTCCTTTACTGCACGAGGCAGTGTATCTGCACCGCTGAATGCAGCCTTAATACATGATAAATCTGCAGAACAAAATACCTTATTTTTACTCAATGCTTCAAATAACGTTGGAACACCAATAAGAAAATTGGGCTTCTTTTGTTTAATTAGTTTTGCAACGATAACCGGATCAAATTGTGGCACCAGAATACTTTTTCCGCCACCCATAAAAAATGCATTGGTACAAACACCCAGTCCAAATCCGTGGAATATAGGTAATATTGCCAGTATTGAATCATCTTCAGACATTTTCCCCCACGAAGCAACCTGCATGCCTTCACTGATAAAATTCATGTTTGAAAGCATAATGCCTTTGGGCATGCCCGTAGTGCCACCACTGTATAAAATAACTGCCATATCATCAGTTTTCATGCTGGATTTGGGAACAGTGCTTTTCTTTTTCATCATGTCCGACCACCATACCACACGCGGATCTCTGGGCACTTTGGGGATTTTCCTCCCTTTGGTAAGATAAAACCCCAATGCCGTAAGTCCCGGCAGAAAATCTGATATCTTAGTAAGTATTAAGGTTTTACAGGGAGTTTTATCCATCACTTCCTTAAACGAACCATAAAAAGCATCTATGGTAAGTGCAAAGGTACTGTTGCTTATAGTAAGATAAAATTCAATTTCCCTGGGGGGCGATAGCGGATGTATCATACTGGCAACAGCCCCAATTTTGTTCACAGCATAAAAACATATTATTCCCTGTGGCGTCGTTGGCATTGAGATAGTTATGGTATCACCCTCCCTAAGCCCTAATGCATACAACCCTTCAGCACAACTGTCAATGAGTTGTGCAAACTCTTTATACGTGGCTGTATACCCCATAAAGTCCCATGCAATAGCATTGGGTTTACGCTCAACTGTGCGCAACAGTGCTTCGTACATCGTTACCCGGGGATAATCCAGTGAATGTGGCACCTGTCCATAATATTTAAGCCATGGCTTTTTTTCATACATATAAGGCCTCCAAAAATATATTATTTTTTACTTTTAATAATTTCCATAAAGGCTTCAATGCGGGTTAACACCTGCGCTTCACTGAAATTGCGCTCATCCACCATGTCTGCTTCAATAATAAGCGAAGGTATACCCCGTTCCTGCTGGACAATCCTCTGTATATCATACTGCCCCAGGGAATATGGTTTACAGCTGCGATTTGAATGCATCACAAGCCCATCAACATCGTATTTATCTATCATCCCGATAACTGCCTGTGCCATCTGATCTACCGATATATTCAGGTAAATAGCAGTATATCCTTCAACCATGCTCTTTAAAAAGTCGTTTTCATCAAGATACTCCAGTTGCCGGCACCATGCAGTGGTATAGGTATCTGCAACAAGGCATGCATCATGAGACGCAAATGTATCCGAGAGCCATTTTGTTTTATACCAAATCGGTAAATTATCCCAAAGAAGCCGGTATTTTTCATTGGGGATAGCACTTATACCACTGGCAATCCTTTCTTTCATTTCGTTTAGCAGTTCAGTATAATAATCCACTACAATCTGAGTACCACGCAATGTAACAATAAGTGCTAAATGGAAAAATGCATCAAAAGCGCTCATTGGTGCGGGCTTATGCATGGATGTATCAAGTACCGCCTGCCATAATCTTTGACCTTCAATCGAAAGTTTGCCAACCTCAATTGCCTTATCATAATCAAATTTTTTGCCACAATGCTCCTCTAAAAATGCAATATATTCAAGTATCTGTGCTTCCACATACTCCTTTGCTTCCTGAGTCATTGCACTGTGGCAGAACGGTGTATCAAAGATAAACAATGGAACATTAAAATACCGTGCCTGCACTTCATACCATTTGAGCACAGTTCCGCAGATATTATTGCAGCACACCAGAAAATCAGGCTTTGGCAATCCACCAATAGGCCCGCCATTGATTGGCGCAGCAGCAATGTCCGAACGCGCATACGAACAGATGTCACGGCAATAGCCCATTTCCTCTGATTTTTCACAAAGCTGACCACCCATCTTTGAGGCACCAATCATTGCTCCGTGATTTTCCGGATATACCGGGATAACATCCATAACAATCAGTGGCTCCACCGGCCCGCCACTGGTAATCCACGCCACCTTTTTATTGTTCTGTGCAGCAGTTTTTGCCTCTATATAATAATTGGTCATTATCTCTTTCATCCGTTTAACGGATTTTATTCTGTTGTCCTTTTTTTCCTGTGATTCTGCCATAGGTTCACCTCGTAAACATTAAATCATATCAATAAATGCTTCAAGCCGTGTTCTCATCTGCCCTTCCGATGGAAGTTGCTGTTCCAGTTCCAGTAAAATTGAAGGAACACCAACCTCATTTAGAGCCTCTTTCAGGTAAGGATAGTCAAATGAATGCGGATCGCAAAATTTAAGGTACAGGAATATTGCACCCTGCACATTATGCTCTTTAATCATTGCTTTGAGCGTTTGAGCACGGGTATAATAATCACGGTGTTTTGCCGGGCAGATATTTCTTTCATAGTACCTGTCGGCTATTGCCTGCAAAGGCTCCTTATCAGTTACTATCGCCCCCTCAAAATACCGGGATCCGGTGCACAGATCATCCCATACCACCACACCGCCCGAAGCTTCAATATAATCATAAATATCCGGATGATTGCAAATACCGCCAATAAGCATTATGCGTTTTCGTTTTTCATTTTGCGGCGACAGTTCAATAGCAGGAATCAATGACTGCAACCCTGCTACAACCTCATCACGGTCCATTATCATTGCAGCTTTTATGAGAGCATTCATCTGGCTTCCGGTTAGCGCGCTTTTATTGTCACTTTTAAGCTGCCACACCTTTTTAAGTAACGATCGGATTTCGTTATACGTAGCTATTGTTTGTTGCAGCTTTTCATGTGAGATAGTTACTCCAAAATTTTGCTCAAGCTCTCTGGCAAACCGCACCAGCACATCGTACATATATTTGCGTGCACTTTGAGTATTGAGCTTAACAGACCACACTACATCAAAATGATGCTTCATACCGGCATTCAGGCGCCAGATATCGGAAAGCCGCTGAATGGAATCACAGGTGTGCGGAAACACGGCACCATCCACAAATGACAGCCTGCCCTGCAGTGCATCCTCCAGCGCCCCGCGCACCAGTGAACAGCTGTATGCCTGCAGATGTGCATCTGCCTTTGAGATTGCCTCCACCTGCCCAAATATCCTGAATGGATGAGCACCTGCGGCGTAGATGATCTCTTCCGGTGTGTATGAACACATATATGCAAGCACCCTTTTCCCTGTTGCTTTTTTTAAATTAGCAACATACTCATACGGATCATTAATCTCAAATTTTTTCAGTATATCCATTCCCCACTCCTGGAAAAAGTAGTTGACATTGTACGACATTATCGTACAATGTACGACATTATATTCAATCTAAATTTAAATTTGTAAACTGTCAATAACTTTTTGTTATATAGTATGACAATTATGAAAACAAAAAAGATTAAACGCATTCAATCAATTGAACGGGCACATGCTGTTTTATCGCAGTTCATTAATGATAAAAAACCACTGGGCATAAGCGATTTTGCACGACAATTAGCACTACCCAAAACCACCGTACAGGGAATAGTTCAAACGCTCTGTCATTTAGGTTATCTGGAAAAGGATCATGAAACCGGCAAATACCAGCTTGGTCCATATGTATTCCAGTTAGGCATGAAATATGCTACTAACCTTGATCTGGTGAGCATTGGAAGGGTGTGGGCTGAACGTCTATGCTTTCAATTCAGGCAACCTGTTAATATTGGCATGCTTGTAGGCGATAAAGTTGTTATAGTACTCCGCGTTGAGCCTGAAAACAGATTTATGTCATATCCTCAGGCTGGCTCTGTTATTCCCACACATACCACCAGTATAGGCAAGTTGCTCTGTGCATACATGGAAAAACAACGACTAGAAGAAATTCTAAAAGATTATACCTTCCCGATGCTGACACAAAATTCAATTACCTCAAAGGAAGACTTTTTAAAAGAAATAAAAAAGGTGCGTCAGGCTGGCATTAGTTTTGACAATCAGGAATCAGTGATGGGTTTGGCCGGAATTGGCGGGCCTATTTTTAACTATAGCGGTATTATTGCAGCTTTTGCCATTACCGGCAATGCTGATTTTATACTTAAA
>DYLU01000042.1 GCA_020721905.1 Leptospira biflexa
ACGCTTGTGGATAAAAAAATTTAACGGAATTTGTGAAAAATTTTAAAAATTTTTTAAGATTTTTGGGGTCATTTTTGGGGTCAGAGCATAAAAAAAAGATCACTCACTACATTGAAAACTTATACAAAGAAAAAGGGGTCAGAGCCTGTAAGGGAATGGATAACCTCTTCCATTAACCCCCAAAAAAGGGGTCAGAGCCTATATTCAGAAATAGAGCGCGTGCGAGGACAATAGCTATTGAGGGTCAGAGCCTTTTAAAGAACAATATGATAATTTTCACCTATAATTTTATACTATTTATTTCATTTATATGTTGCTTTTTTCTACTGCAAATATAGTATCATTGATTTTGCTCAAAATACATAGTAAGTGGTAACTATTCTATGAAAATAAAATTGTATCTAACCATAGTACTTTTGCCTTTATACATATTTGCAGGGTGCAATTGCTTAAATATATATGACCTGTCAAGCGGAAAATCCCGAACAGCCTATGCCCTCAGTGGTTCATGACGGAGGGGCAAATTATTTAAAGCATGTTATTCAACAATATGAATATGCTATTATGCATAGTTTTGGAAATACTGGTTCCGTATTTAAAATAAAATTTCTTGATAATGAACATCTTGTAGTAGCCTCAAAGGGTAACACTGATGGATATAATGGCCTTTTTATTTATAATATTAATAAACAATCCATTGAAAAAATTATCAGTACCAGTAATGCAGTTGCTCTCTATATGCCTCTATAAAGCATGTATTTAGAATTATCGCCATCAAAACCGTTTATGTTTTTTTGCACACACTACCATGCGTATCTCACAGCAGAAAAAACTGAGTATAGCGTTTCTTTATTGCGCGTATCGTTTGGTTATTTCCTCTGCGCTTTTTCCTGCAATGAATACTTTTGCATGACGGGTTTGTATTACCACTCCCCTGTACAGAAAAAATTCTTTTTTCTGTACGCTCACAATGTCATCCCATTTGATGAATACAGGCTTGTGCAAAAAACGAAATAAAATAACAGTGCGTAACATAATACCTGTTTCCGATAGCGTAATATGTACTGATCTACGGTAACTGACAAAAAATCTAAGGTATATCGTCTGGAATGAATACCGTACACCATCATGGTTTTCATCATCCCTCAGCGGATGCACTTGAGCAAGGTGGAACCATCCGCCGACAATTGACAATAGCCCTACCACAAACGAGTAAATTAAAAACCATCCTGCTATCCCAATAACAATAAATAAAACGAGATTCACAATATTCATTTGTTCCATTATAGCATACCTTACCTTTGAAGAATATACACATTGATAATATTATTGGATCCGATAGCACATTATTGCTACCTGCCGGTTGAATATACATTTCAACCAAACAAAAGGATCCATACAGCACGTTACATCAGGGATACATCAAAACAGCATAGAAACCAAAATATCGCAAAAACCTAATCTGCAACAATGACTGTTTCCCAGTTTAATTGATTGAGACAATCATACAGCGGAGAATGTGCCGGCATTCTTTATGCGGATAAACCTTATTCTAACGCGTGCTCATCGTCAATAGCAAAAAAACACGCTTATAATATTTCTTTGTAATGTGCACAAGTGAAGCGTTTTTATACTACTTTGCCCAGGACGGGACTTGAACCCATACGGGAGATTCCCACATGCCCCTCAAGCATGCGTGTCTACCAGTTCCACCACCTGGGCTTATATAATTGTTGGGATATAACTATTATACCACAAATTTTTAAACATTGTATTTTGTACTTATTTTATGTCAAGAAAAATGTATCATAAAATAAAGATGAAACGTAAATTTATTTATCATTTACTATGGCAAACGTTTCATGGAAGGCTTCAAAAGAGGTAAAAACACTTCTCTTTCTTCATATTGTATTGCAATAACATCTTTTTTGCATTTATGATAGCACTGCAAACAACCAATACATGCCTTTTTATCAATTACCGCTTTATTATCCTGTAATGTGATTGCTCTGACAGGGCAATATGTTACACATAAACCACAACCGTTGCATTTTTCCTGTTGCGCAATGTATGCATAATAGAATGTTTTAAAATGTAATGAATTTATCCCTCTGTTATATGAACCTAACACACCGCAACAATCCCAGCAACAATTACAGATTGCAATCTCTTCTTTATCAATCCTATCTTTATCATGCCATACTATATGAACACCACCTTTTTTCGTTGTTTCATCTATAATCGTTATTGCTTCTTCTCTGGAAATAAATCGCCCAAAGCCATATTTCACCGCATGCCGGCTGAACTTCCCCAACACTAAGCAGGCTTCCAACGGCATGTTCAATCTGCATTCTATACCCTCCATCGTTTTCCATTGTCTGCAAAAACAATGCACAACGGCAATCAATCCTTCATTGCTGTAACGGGTAATAAGTTCATGTATAGATTTTGACGGCAAAACCTGGCTTTTTTCAGGAACTATCGCCTCATTTATAATTATCTTTTTACCTGAACCTGCAGGTTTAATAACGTTGTGAGGAACTTTGTTTTTATTACTCAGGTTCCTCAGTTGCCTGATTGGCGTAACATTGTATTTTTTCCATGAATTAAAAAGCCTGGTAAGCCAGCGTGCAAATTGTTTTTTTTCTGAATTAGTGCTGCCATTGCACAGATACACCTCAAACCACCCCAACATAATAGGCGAAACAGTAAACAATTCCTGCTCTTTTTGTACGTTTGACCATATCATACCTTTGGCAATAAGTGATGAAAAAATCTCACGTGCTTTGTCAGAGGGCATATTAACTTTTCTAAATATTGCATCACTCGTGGCTGCATCTTTCCCCATGGAAAGCAGAAAATCAACCTCCTGCGGGGATAACACTGAATCAAACACCTTAAGCAGTGTTAATGTAACAGGTATTGACGAAGACGACTGACCGTTCATCATAAATGCCAGTCGTGCTAATTTCAAATAATTGTTTTTTGGCATTATTATTAATTATTGGCAATCTTTAAAAGTTCAAGCATTGTTGAGGCATCTTTAGCATAATTTGAATCAGGGTATTCTTTTATAAGTTGAGTAAAGACTTTGACTGCTTCATCCTCAAAACCCATTGTGTTATAACATATCCCAATCTGGAAAAGGCCATACATGCCATCATCCGTCAAAGGGAACTCTTCAAAAAGGCGTTTATAAATACTAACTGCTTTTGTATACTGTGAATTATCAAAATAAATAGCTGCTATAAAGCGATATGCTTTTGCCCTGTGCAATCCGTCAACATAGATATCTAAATATTCATAAAATTCGTTCAGGGCCTTCTGATGTTCATTAATTAAAACAAAAAACAGACCCTGCTGAAACTTTTTGTCATCGGCTTCCTGCTGTATTGTTCGTTTTTCCTGAGCTGCCAATGGTAAAGTAAAAAGCAGAAATACAATCATTAATATATTTTTCATTGTAAACTCCCGGTTAGAATCAATTATATTCCTTCAGCCTCACCGGATATCTCTTCAACAAGTGCGCTGAATAACGTAATGACATCATCATTGGTTCTTCTTAATCTTTGTGCAAGTTGCAGGGCAACAGCTCTTGTTAAAATCAATCCCACTCGAGGATTGGCATTTCCATACGCAATAAAATCTTTGCGTTTCAGCACCAGGCAATCACAATCGCGTTTTGCAACTACAGTAGCTGAACGTTTATCCCTATCAATCATGGCCAGCTCCCCCACATGCAATGGCGTTTTATCAGCGTTCATTGCCACCACCGTATATGGCTCATTCTGCAATGTCCTTTTCTGTATTTCTATTTCACCGCTAACTATGATATACAGCTCATCACCCAGATCACCTTCTTTAATTACTGTCCTGCCTTTTTTTATCTTTGCATAACTGCACAACTCTGCTAAATTCTTTATAACATTTAGATCCAGACCTTTAAATAACGATAGTTTTTGTAATTTTTTAATTAATGTTTCATCAATTTGTATCGTCATGATTTTGCCTCAGACAATTTCACTTGAACCTTCTATTAACACAGCCTTTGAAAAATTTTTTATTATGTAATTCTTATCTGGATTTAAAACAGGGTAATTGGGTATCATTGTCTTTACAACTCGCAAATTATCTACAAGCTTTGATATATCAGGTGTTTTCTGTGCTTCCTGCAATGCCAGTCTTTTACGATCATAAAAATTGCCCGTGTTTTCAAGAAGTCCAATAAGTATTTTATTTTTTTTGGCAAAATATTCAACCAGCTCACCAAAAGGTTTATTGATAAAATGGACTGGAATTTCGTCAGTTGTCAATGACACTGCAGTACCAACATCTATCAGTTCACCAATAACATGGGCAAGGCCGCTTTTAGCAAATACATCAGCTATAATATTTTTGCTGTAATTGTTTGTCAGTATCACCTCATCACATCCCGACAAACGCAGATACCGCTCATATTTTTGATCAATAATTTCAGCGCATACATATACACTTTTTGAAATTGCCTTGATTGACATTACCGACATAACCGTACGTGAATCCGCATCCTGCCCTGATTTCCCCAGCTCATCGGCAAGCACCAGCACTTTTTTGGCATACCTGATATTTGCCCTGTTTAATACATGTTCATCAATGTGATCACCGTATATGTAATGTATATTGGAAAAAAGAATATTGCTTTTCAGGTTTTCTATCTGCTCAGATTCAGCCATACACACCAGCACCACATCATATCCTGCAAAATCTTCTTTCCTCATGGCAATATTGGAAAGAACCATTGACATATCTTTTTTCCATCCGCATATGACATAATGATTTTTTATTTTCACAGGTTTTAGCCCTCTGTCTTCTTTCAATTGCTTTTCTACAAGCGTGGAAGCAATATTACCGGTAATTACCCCAACCAGAGCCATTCCAAAAAACATCGTAAGTATCCCAATAATTCTTCCCAATCTTGAAATTGGATACTTATCACCATATCCAACCGTTGTCGATGTTACTATTGCCCACCATATTGAATCCTCAATTGAGTTAATGTTACTCTCTACAACTTCATATTGTCCCTGCCTGGCAATTGTCCGCGTATAACCCTTTTCAATATAAAAAATGGCTGTTGAAAAAATAAGCAGTACCAAAAAACAAACAGCAAAAATTCTGAATATCAGACTATGAAATAAATTATAAGTAATGATCCGTGCATTTCTATACAGGTTAATATTTGTATTTTTTACATTCATATTCTTCCATTTAAAAATGTAAAATTTTTGCGATAGTTCATATCAATTATCGATAGGTTATGAAAAAAATATTACCAAATTATTATGTCACTTCAATGATTATTGCATACTATTTTTCAAACTGGAACACACCACCTTTTCTTATAATTGCGAAGGTGTACATTACACTATATACAAAAAAAATTATGAGATAATCAGTGGAAAAAACCAATTGATTTTCAATTGTATCTTTTGGGATAACCCTTAAGAATGATCTACGAGTTTATTATATTTTTTAACTATAATTATTTTAAAATAAAAAAAGGGGAGATAAACTCCCCTTTTATGTGATTTTGTGCTTATTTTCTTTTACAGCTCTTTCAAACCTCTTTTGGGCTTGCTCTTTGATGATGAAAGGTCAACAGATCCTTTAATCTCACTTTCTGCCTGTGATTTGTATGCTGCTTCAAAAATATCTTCTTTCATTTCTGCCTGAGCAAATGACTGGTCAATATCTTCGCGGACTGTTGATCTTCTGCGTTTGAATGTTGCAAATGCTGCATCCTGGAATCCTCGTGATACACTATAGAGGAATTCATTCAATACGTTTGCCATACCTTTAAGCATATACTGTTTACGCTTAATGGTTGTTACATCAACATCCAGTACAAGACCCGGCTGTATATGATGTGGGTTAATCTTATAAGTAAACTCATTGAATCTTCTTTCAAGGAAGTTGATGCGCTCATCCAGAATAACTCGCTCAATTGGGTTCTGGAAGCCGTGCATCTTCTGCAGCATTTCGCGCAGATATTTAAGCTTGTTCTTCAAGTTATGGATTCGGTCTTCATAGGTTCTGTTATTCTTTTCAACAAAAGAATTTTCATTATACATTTCACCTATTTCATTCCACAATACTGAATTTGGATCGGCATCCTCTTCGCGTTTGTTCCTTCTCCAATCTCTTGACATTAATCGATTTGACAGATCATCGAAGTCACGGAGCGAACGGAAGCGTTTCTTTGATTCATAGTGGGCATGCGCCACATCCCATACCCTCAGTATTTCACGGGTAAAAGCATCCATCTGGCGGTCAAATTCCTTCTTTGCTTCGCGCAGCTGGTTCTGATCATAGTATGCAAGCCTGATAGCATATCGCTCATCCGGAAGAACTGTCTTATCAAGTTCTTCATATTCACGGATCTGGCATACACGAGCATTTTTCAAGTTATCACATACCTGATATCCAAGCTTTGATGTATCAAGTATTGAAGTGATAGCATTGACTGCAGTGTTATATCCTCGGTTACGGATATTTTCTTCATCAATGATGTATTTAATATTTTCACGGATATTTAGCGGATCATATTCTTCAACATCGATTTCTGCCCGCAATCCTTCAATCTTGTCAAGGAACTTCTTGGCAAGTATTGTGTACCGTTTTGATTTTTCATCTTCTTTTTCATCATCAGTGAAGTTTTCAATTCTCTTGATCTTTTCAAACATCACTTCTGTTCCCGTCAGCTCACTCTTGCCCTGATCAAGCAGTTCTTCTTTAAGTATCTGGATCTGCTTGTCAATCAACTCATGGATATGCTTCTGGATGGCATCCTTCAACAATGATTCCACGGTTACCTGATAGTGGTAAATGGGGCTTATAAGCTCACTGTCAAGGATATTAACCGAAAGCTTAACATCATAAACATACTTGGGCCTGAGTTCATTGTCCTTAAATACGCACTTGATGATTGCATATGCATTTTCACCACGGATGAATGCGCCAACATCAGTTTTCTGGCGTAATATTGCATTTGTTTCATTTTCCAGGTCATTCATACCTCTCTGGATATGTCCCTGTAGATGCCCATACATATTAACGATGGACTTTTCAATTTCACCGGTATTAAACTTGTCCGAACCACCTATCTTATCAAGAAGTTCCATAATTTCCCGTGGAGTATACCGTGCAAGGCCTTTTGCTTCTTCCCTGTCCACAAAATCACGCACTTTCTTGATAAACTCATCTTCCATGGTTACCGTGTAGCGGTTGAACATGTTTACATATGTCTGATTGACATAGTTATACAGCTTTTCCTTTAAACCACCCATTACGTCCAATTTTTTCAGCACTTCTTCAGGAAGTTTATTCTGGACATGGTTTACCAATTTATCAACAGATTCATCCAGTATAAGCCTTGCTTCTGCAACCTTGTCGCGACCTTCCTGAGCTAATGAATTCCTTGAACCAACCGCACTTGGTTCGGTTGGATGAACTTTATTAGGACTTTTTGGAAACTGAGCTAATGACATTTATTGACCTCCTTGATTAAATACATTTTTGTCAAAGATGCATAATATATAATTATACTTTACTGATGCACCGTATGCTATATTGAAATACACTATAATAAGCAAAAAGATTCTGCATGTAATATTTAAATTAATATCAATATGCTTGTCAACGCTTTATTTAAAAAATTTATCAAAATTTTTAATTATTACAGCCTTTTATCCCTCATAATATTTAAAGGTATAGTTAGCTATTTTAAAAATATCACCATCGTTTAATATATCACCAGCATCCCTGTTTACAAACTCCACTGCATTTTCCGGTGCTATCAGCTGGCATTTAACAGCTTTACCAAACCGTACCGCTTTTAGCAATATAGGCATGCGCAGTGCAAAATCGTGAATTCTTAATAGATTATGACTATCTTTCCCTATAGATATGATTCTGCTGTTTTTTGCAGTAAGGTTTACTTTTTCAATTGTGGGCTCCAGAAGATCATTATTCCAGTATTCAAGTGCGCCCCGTACCTTAATCTGAGCTGCACGCCGCAATAACAGCAACAGAACAATTAAAAGAACTATCGCCACTACTATTATAAAAACAGGATGCATATAGAGCGGACGAGCATTAATTTCCTTTACCTTTGCCATGGTATCGATATCCTTTTTAAGGTCCTGAGTAATCACTTTATCAAGCCCTTCACGTGCATCAATTACCTTGGTATATTGCGATATGCTTTCTTTAACCTCTTTTTGGACACTGGCTATATGGCTGTCCTTCTTCATCTGTCCTAAATTAACAAAGAATATAAACCACTCATTACCCGAATATTGTTTTGCAATTTTTTTTACATCATAACGATGTACCCGTGCATATGGCGGAGGATCATCTATGGCATCAGTTATAACAATAATAACCTGCTCCCTGTCAGGGTCTTCAGCCTGCAGTTTCTTTGCCTTATCAAACACGGCCGTCATCATGGCCAGGGTATATGTCCACTTGCCACCGGCTTCAACCATGGATATGTATTTATTAAGTATGTCCTTATTGCTTTTATGCTTAATATAGACAGTTGGATAGATTTTAACTTCAGTATCAAATGTAACCAGTGTCAGGCTGTCATTATCATCAAGCTGATCAATAAATTTAGGCAAGCTCTTCTTTACCAGCGGCATAATATTTTTGCCACCATAGCCGGCCATGGATAATGATGTGTCAATAACAAGGAGCAAATCCTTTGATTTAGCATAAGCACCTGCATTGCATAAACCAATACAAAGAGCAAAAACAATTATTACATTGAATATTGTATATTTTGCTTTCAAGGCGAACTCCTTATACTATATAAATTTTATCTATCAGGGAATTACAATAAATCTTGGATTAAAGGTTAAATGATAAAAAATCATTAGTCAAGTAAAATTAATTTTTATTTTATAAATATTTTAATACTCCCTGTACCGCCGTGTTTCTTTTACATAATTCCGTAAATCAAGAGAATGTTTTTTGTCAACATCAAGATACTCATTCATGAGAATAAAAAACCACAAAAGGGTATCTTCTTCGGTCTCCAGTGCCACAAATTTTCGTTTTTCTCTCCAGTCTTTAATAATTATGCCCTTACCCGCAATCATCATGATATCAAATTCAAGAGTATTATCAATGCTACGCTCAATATAATAATCCAGTATTGCATTTTTTAATTGGGGCATATCAATATCACTGGAACCTGCAATGACAAATGCGGGTATAAGAATTGATTCTTCCGTCTCAGCAAATTTATTAAGTTTTTTAGTCAATGCAACATTATTCAATATTTCAGGAAGCTGCTGCGGATTTATGCAGTCAACCACATGAAAGGTGCCATATACTAATTCCGAAGGGATATGGCCATTCATCATCTGTTCAACAATATTCCATTTTTTAAAATATGCAATGCAATCCACTGTTTTGGGAACATAGCCACTTGCATCAACAGGTTTTTTGTCCGATATTATAAAATCATTGGGAACAATATCCTGTAAAAGTTTTATAATCTTTTTAGCATCAAATTCTTCTTTAGTTTGTGCCTTCTTTGTAGTTTTTTTACTCCCCTTTGTTTGCTGAACACTCAATCGCTGCTGCATCGTTGAAAAATATTCTTTTAACATTATTTGTTTCTCCCAAAAATATCTTGTTTTTAATATGGTTATTATGCATTTTTTGTCAAATCATATTAATGGCGTAGCAATTGTTCATACTATAAAAGCGAACATGAGTTCGCTTTTATAGTCTTTTATAGCAATAATAATATCACATGTATATTAAAATTCAGCTACATTAACATCATTAAATTCACCTGAGACTGAACCACTGACCTCTTCGTCTTCTTCAAGTCCTAAATCATCCTCTTTTGTTTTCTCCTTTTGTTGCTGTGGCTGTGGCTTGACTTCTTCTTCAACACTTCCCTCTTCCAATGATTTTTTTCCTTCTATTATATTCTGTAATTCGGTTGTGCTCATATTTTTCCACTCTTTTGAAACAGCCACATATTTACCATTTGGATATTCACGCAGATATCGCTGGAACTCCCGTGCAGCAAGGTCAAACTTTTTCTGCATAAAATATGCATAGCCTTTCTTTATCTGAGCGTCCTGGTTTTTGTGGTAAAAATCATTTATCAGGGCTTTATTAAAATAAGCGATAGCTCTTTCAAATTGTCTCATTGCAAAATATGATTCACCAATCCAGTATAATGCATTCTCAGACAATCTGTCACCGCCAAAATTATTTAATATACGATTAAAGAATCCTATAGCTTCATTGTACCGACCATTCCTGAAAGCTGTGAGACCACTTTTGTATGCCTGACTTTTATATGCATTTTTAACATCACCGGTATACTGGCTCACCGCACCAAAATACCGTAAAAAGTAGTCATAATGATTGTATGCTTCATTATCCATTCCCAGATGCTTCAGTGCACGGGCACGGCCTAAAATTGCTTCTTCATTACTGCTGTCCTCATTAACAGCAATATCAAACATTCTTTTTGCTTTAACCACTTCACCGGTTTTAAGATACAGGTGACCCAATTCAGAATAAATCTTGCTACGGTATCCTTTATCCATTGAGGAATTAAGTAACGTCAACAGCTGATGAGCACTTTCTTCATTATAATTTTGCAGCCAGTTAATATGAGCAATTCGTGCTAAAACATTTTTATATAAATCCTCAGACAAATTCTGCCTGTTATTCTTAACCAGATACACATATTTTAAATATGCAAGCCTGTTGAGTTTTAGCTTTTCATAACATTGCCCTATGTAGTAGTACGCTTCAACAGCAGTTTTGGTATCCGGATAGCGGGCAATAATCTTAGTAAGTATTGAAACTGCCTGGCTTATAGATTCCTTATCACCTCTTTCATAAATGAGGGTGGCTTCAGTCAACAATTTTTTTGCTTCATTTCTGGGCTGTATGACCTGAACATAGTATATAAGTAAACATATACCAATAAGTATAAGCAATGCCCCTGTTAATGTTTTTGTTTTCATACATACCTCTTGAATCTTTTCATAAATTAATTATCGTACTCTTGATAATGCAAAGTCCCTCCAGAATCTTGCTTCTTTGGGATAATACTTTGCTACATCACTTTTCATAAGATATTTAAGAGCCACTTTATACTGCTTCAATTCAATATAACTTCTGCCAATAAAAAGATTGGCTTTTGCAACCTCTTCAGGGTTACTGGCATTCTGCACAAACGCCGTGAGGGCATCCATACACAATTCATACTTACCTTTGTAGAATGTAGCTGCTATTATCTTATTTACATTTGGGGTTGACAGCAATTTTTGCTGAGGCTTTTCTTTCTTAACTTCTTCCCCGGGCTCTTCTTTTTCAGGCTCAACTTCCTGTTTTTTAAATTGTTCTTTTTTAGGTTCAGGAAGCACTGGTGTAATCTTTTCTGCTGCCTGCCGTGTTACCCTGACTGGTTCTGCAGTACAATTAATACCCTTAATAATCTTGAATTCAGGGTCTATATCATATGATTCAGGAACAAGAGTATAATAATATGACCCTGCAGGAATATCACTGTCAGTATACTCATTAGCTGTTACATTCACCACATCTACAAGAAATGCGTCATTAATGTCCTGTGGCGTTGTTGGTGCAGTTGGTGACCTGAATAATTTAAAATATCGGCTGCCGGATGAACCGGTATATGACCATGATATTTTTACCAGGCCATTATGTAGAGAAGCTTCAATTAATTTTAACCGTATAGGAGCTCCAATAACAACAGGGCTTGTAGTATAATTGCTATCTGGTTTTAACGTTGTATCAATGGAACCATCTTCAAGTATGGCCAGTACTGCAAAATAGTGTGTTCCCGGTATGGGCTTTTTGTCTACAAACTCCAATTTGTTTGATTCTACTGCAGCCACTTTTGTTGCCATAGCCAGTGTCTGGGCATCAACAATGGGTTGCGTATGTCTGTAAACAACAAAAGACTTTACGTCAATATCAGGTTTGCTCCAGGTTATCTTCAGGGTACCTTCATCCACATCTGCCATGATATTGGTGACAAAGACATCACGGCGTATAATCACCAAAACCGGGCTGGCAGTATAGCTTTGATCAGGGATTAATTGAACATCTTCATTGCCCTCAATATCCCGTACTGTGACAGCATAGAAATATTTTCCTGACTGTGTAATTGTGCGGTCAATAAAGCTTTCATTATCTGCCTGCACCTGCCCAATCAGCTTTGCATTTTTAATGCGTTCAGGGCTATTTAAGGGCTCTGCAGCTCTGTAAATATTATACACAATGTTGTGTTGCTGTACACCTTTCCACGTTAACAGGACCTGAGTCTTATTTACCACCCGTGCATACAATAATGTAATTTGTTCAGGCAAGCGTTTCTGTACAACTTCAGGAATCTTTTTTTTAATTACTATTGGAGCACTTGTATAATTGACATCAGGATATAAAGATATATCCTTTTCAATTATTTTATCCCGTGCAAGAATCACATAATAATACTGCCCGGGGGGAAGATTTGTATCGATAGCAACCGGATCAGCACCTGCCAGTACAATTTTTACTGTTGCTGCCTGTAATGCAACCTCAGCGGATGAAGGCACTTTAGTTGTTCTTCCTATAAGAAAATCATTCTTTGCGTCTGGATCAACACTGAAAGTAATTTTTACAGCTCCTTCAACCTCATTAATTAATTCTGCTCGTATATTTCGTGCAATATGGACTGGCAATCCCGGTTTTGGTTTGATTTCGGTTTTTTTATAATCTTCCGTTAGAAATTGGGCATAGACATAATAAAAACAAGAAAATATCACACATAGTGAGATAATAATTTTTGTAATTATTGCCCTCTTATCCATTAAGAAATTTATCCTTATCATTTAAAAAATTTTTATTACAATAGATTTTGTACCTTGCAAAAGATGATAATTTCACCGGAAATTATCCTACTATTTAATTTCGGAATTATTAATACTACACTTAAAGTATTATTACAAATTTAAGAATAAATCATATAAAAAAAATCGATAGCCTATGAAAAATACTTGACCTTTGAATTGGTCTTTGTTTCAATAATAATTGTTTTATTTGTTGTAATTGTGCCATCATTATGGCAATTTTTTTAATCATAATTTTATGATATAATTAATTTGTATGGACAAACAGGAAAAGATACAAAGAAAGAAAGTAATAATACTTGAAGCACTGAAACGTTTATTACAGAATGATGTTTACTCACGCATAACAGTTCAAAGTGTTGCAGATGAAGCAGGTTTTTCAAAAGGAGGCCTCCTTCATTACTTCCCTACTAAGGAAGAGATGTACATTGAATTTATGGAATACCTCTTCAATGACATTAATAATGACCACAGAAATGTTTTAAAAGGGAATCTTCATTCTAAAGCTAAAGCAAGCATTTCAGCCATGTACGGTGTTGAGCGTTTTTTCCTTGATCCGGGTACTGCAAAGATATTTATCAATCTCGTTCTTTATGCGTATGAAGATGAAAAGATAATGATACGGCTAAAAGAGTTTATACGCCGGCATCTGGAATTGTATAAAACTATAATAAATGAAGCTCGGGAAGACCTGCCACAACGTAGAAAAACTGATTTAGATGCGGAATTTCATGCCCGTATAGCGCAGGTTATTGTTATATGTTCTGGTTTATTTGAATCTATTGATCCTTTACCCATGGATAGTTTCAATCTAATGAGATACATTATCTCTCTTTTCAGGGGATGATGAGCAAACAAAAAAACTATCCCTACCCCTTCTTTCATGGAAGCAGGCTTCATGTCATTGTCATCCCAGAAAAAATTTATATTGTACAAGCTAATAAATTCTTTGTCATTCAGCCACATAGAGATTTACAATATGACATTTTTACCTGAATTTAATTTTTTTAGATGTTTTTGATGTCATTGTATTGGCCATTGTCGATTGATACATTGGAATACCGGAACATATTATTGTACATATTATTTGATATATATAAATTATATTTGACATATTGTTTTATAAAGTCAATTATTTATTGACACTTTTATCCATACATACAATAATGTCTTGAGTATTTATTACTATTCGTCATAAAGGTGGCGATTATTATGGCAAATAATAATACCCGTAAAGAGTTGTTTAACAATATTATATATAACAACCACAAACGACTTTTTAAAGCGTTTACCAGTATTACGATGCTTGCACTTCTGGCAACGTTTATTATTCTTGTTACTAAAACAGGATCAGAATATTTATCTATTACTGATATTATTATTACAGGTTTTTCAATAGTTTTAATCCTGGGCACCGGATTTTTAATTGTTAAGAAATACCGTTATTCAAAACTTTCGCCCTACGTTTCAATATTTTTTGTTATGTTTTCACTTTTTATTTTCCAGATCATTATCTATGGTTCAAGAGAATTGTTTGCCGCTCACTATATTGTGCTTGCACTTTCTGTTTTTTATTTTGATACCAGTGTTGCCATATTCGCATTTGTGATAGTTGTCATATCGCAGGTTTTGCTTTTTGTTATACGTCCCCAATTAATACCTGAAGGCCCGGTAGGCAGCATTATTGGTGTGCGTTTTTTGATATATCTCTGGGTTGGTATTTCTGCTTATTTTGGTACCAAAGCAAGCCGGGTACTTTTAAACCTGGCTCTTGATAAGGCTGATGAATCAAACAATAAGCATGAACGTATTGCTTTAATTGCTCAGAATGTTGAACATTCAGTTGGGTTTTTGAATGAAAAATCTGTTGAACAGGCTACCGTAGTAGATACCATTAATGATCTTGCAAATAAACAGGCTGCCTCGCTTGAAGAAATTTCAGCATCAGTGGAAGAGTTAACCAGCAATGCTGAAAATATCAGTAACACCGCACGTTCACTATACCAGGAGATGCAGATTGCAAACGAATCAGTAATCGACCTGAAAAAAGTATTTGAAGAAATTACAAAAAGTGCCGGTACTATAGCTCATGCCATTGAAACCATAACGTCTTTATCTAATGACTCTATACAAAAAATGGATGACACACTTAAGCAATTTCAGGATCTTATTACTTTTAGTAATAATATGTCCTCATTTGTTGAAGTTATTAACCAGATAGCCGACCAGGTCAATTTACTATCGCTTAATGCTTCCATTGAAGCTGCACGTGCCGGTGATGCAGGCAGGGGCTTTGCAGTGGTAGCTGATGAAATATCGAAACTGGCGGACGCCACCGCACAGAATGCATCGCAGATAGGAAAAATTATTGAACAAATACAAAATCTGATGCGTTTAAGCAATACCAGTATAACTGATACATCACAATTTTTATCAAAACTTAATGAGGAAATACGTACAATAATGAAGGAGATATCTCATACCAATACGCTAATTCAGGATGTCAATGTATCTATCAGAGCTATCGCCAATCTGAATACTCAGATATACAATGCAATTGAAACAATTGAAACATCAACCAGTGAGCAGCGTATAGCCAACGAAGAGGCATCAAAAACTATAGTGTATGTGTCAGATGCTGCACAAAATCTAACAGATATTGTCAATACAGTATCCAATGTAGCATCAGCTATCAAAGACATAGCTCAGAACCTTTATACATTGGTTCAGGCTATGACAGGGGCATAATTATTCAACATTTTTTGACTGAAAAAATTTTTTATATTTTTTGTCGCTGATTAAAATATGATTGGTCAGCCAATCTTTCAAAAAATTCATTAACTCAAAAGAAAAAACGGTTTCCCCTGCCTGGTATCGTGTATAAAAGTCCATGACCTGCTCTGTCAATGTATCATGCTCCTTTTTATGTTTTTCATATTCCGGATAATCATAGAGCACCATATAATCTTCTTCATGTTTAAAATGAATTTTTGTGTAATTTACCAAACTTTGCAATATTTCTTGCATTGTTTTCTTTGCGCTACCTGCCAGCAGGGCCTGGTTTAATTTATTAACCAACGAAACCAGCTGTTTATGTTCATTGTCAAAGACCGTAACTCCTACACTTAAATGTTCACCCCATTCTATAAATTCCATATATACATCCCTATTTCACACAGTTTTTTTGCTGCATATATTCATGAAAAGATACTTTCTTTTTGTAACATTCATCTTTCATATAGTCAAGCAATGACAAAAATACATCAGCCTTTATATAACCGGGTATGCGTGTTACCAGCTTTCCATCTTTATCCATGAATACCAGCGTAGGCAGACCTTCAACTCCGCAATACGCGGCAAACTCCTGTGCTGTAAATGTTTTCCCGTCAAATTGTATTGTTTCATTTTTTTCCGTATTTATGCGTATTACTATATAATCCCTGCTTAATTTTTTTTCAACCGCAGGATTGGCAAAAGTTTCCTTATCCATTACTTTGCACCAAACACACCAGTCGGCATAAAAATCAATGACAGCTGGTTTTCTGGATTTCTTTACTGCCATAAAACCTGAGTTGAAATCATACCACTTTATCTGACTGTAGATAGTAACTGTCAAAATGGAAATCAGTATAATAATTGCTGCAAAAAAAATATTTTTTCCTGATTTCATATTATTCTAATTCATCCATCTGAATTTTTCCAATTTTATTATACCATTAAGATATTGCGTATTTCAATCTGCAATCATTTTCACATCTTACCCTCATTGTGGGCTTGTTCCACAATCTATTATTTGCTAATACTGTCGCAGAAGACATTTTTACTGTGAACTATCGCCATATGTAACTATAGAAGTATTACAGATTCTCCTTAAATTATTGTAGCAAATTTTTTTGTAAAGACTAAAAAAAATGATACGCTTTTATTAATAAAAAACTGGCAATCACTGATATGGATAAAAAAGCTTTAGCATCTCCCTGCGGCATTTTTTGTGCTGCATGCCCCCGGTTTAATAAATATGGTATTTGTAAAGGATGCCGTGCCGACACGTTTCATGACACCTGTGAAATCTACGACTGCTGTGTTCGTATTGGCGGCATGGAATTTTGTTTTGAATGCAACCTTTTCCCCTGCCAGCGCCTCAAAACATTCAGCAACTATCATCCCGGTGAAAATTTTGCACACTATCGCCACATGGTGATAGATAATCTTTTGAAAATTAAAGAAATTGGCGTAGAAAACTGGTATGTTATAATGAATCAGAAATTCATTCAGGGTGAATACGGCATCCAGCAAAGAAATCCTGATGGCTCTTTTGACACTTCACCCTGCCCCTGCTGTAGCACAACTAAATAGCATAAATTGCTTGACATACTGCCATTACAGTGTTATTTTATCGATAGCGGATTAAAAGGTATTGACTATGACTATTGATGAAGCAATAAACCTGAACAAACCTGTTATTATTAAAGCATATTCGGTCAGCGAATCTACTGAACATTATATCAAACTGGTTTTGACTAAGATTTTACAAAAACACAATTGCGAGGTACTTCTTATCCCGCTGTACACTGCTGTTAAGGAACTTGTTGTGAATGCTGTAAAAGCCAACCAGAAGTTTATCTATTTTGAAGGAAAGAAATCGTATGAATCTGTGTTCTTTAACAGCGAAAAAGCATTACAGCTATTCAGGTTAGAAATGACCCGCAGTGATGCAAAGTATTTAGACACCTTAGCACGCAAACATAATCTGCATGCAATGACAACTATAACCGTGATTGATAAAAAATTATGTATTGATGTTGAAAACCCCACCCCCATGAATGAAACCGAACGGGACGCAGTTAAAAAAAAATTAAATATAGCCCGGCAATGCGAGGACATAACCGATTATTTCATTCAGGCTCAGGAAGATGACTATAAAGAAGGTGCCGGTTTGGGCCTGGTTTTGATAACCATGATGCTCAAGGGCATGGGACTCAATCAATCAAATTTTATTATTGACTCTGATCATGAAAAGACCATAGCCTCAATCATTGTACCCTTAACAGAGGCTACATTGCAAGCATATCAAAAACGTATCATCGATTCTACTACAAATGTTGCATAACATGACTCTATCATTAGCATTTTCATCATGCCCAAACGATACCTTTATTTTTCATGCTCTTGTTCATAAATGTATTAAAACCCATGATTTTGAATTTGATGTACACATTGATGATGTTGAGTCATTAAATCACGCAGCTCTTACACAGCACTATGATATAACCAAGCTGTCATTTCATGGCTATCTGTATGTACAGCAATACTACGACCTTCTTGACGCTGGTGCAGCACTGGGATTTGGTTGCGGCCCTTTAGTGGTAACACGAAAAGGGCTTACCAGTCTTCTTCATGCAACAATTGCTACACCGGGGCAATACACCACTGCATATCTTTTATTTTTACTACGGTTTGGCAATCTGTGTGACATTACTCATGCACGCTTTGATGAAATCCTGCCAGGCATTAATAATGGTATATATGATGCTGGCGTAATTATTCATGAAGGCCGTTTTATCTATCACAGGTATAATTGTGACATGTTGATTGACTTAGGCAAATGGTGGGAAGATATAACAGGCATGCCCATTCCACTGGGATGTATTGCCATTCACAAAAAGCATGCACACTTAAAACCAATAATTGAAGAACTTATACGCAACTCTATTTTGTATGCGCGCCAAAACCCTGATGCTTCAAAAGCATACATACGTTCACTTGCACAGGAGCTGGATGATACTGTTATACAGCAACACATTGACCTTTATGTTAATGATTTCAGCCTGTCGCTGGGAACCACAGGAATTAAAGCACTGCAAACGCTGAAGGAAATGGCACAATGTCGCGGAATAGTGTAGTTTTGCAATTTGCCACACAACTTGAGGCAAAGCCCATTATTGAAACATTACGGCTTTCACCATTTCAGCAAAAACCTTTTGTATTATACAGGGGCGATAGCTCATTGTATGCAATTATTGGCGGCATAGGGATTACCTCCGCAGCTATTGCTGCCACCTTTGCATACACTATGCTCAATGCTGACACAATAGTCAATATAGGTGCCGCAGGTGCACTTAAGCCCGGCCTTTCACCGGGAACAATTGGTACCGTTACAACAGTACATGACACTACCCAATACCACTTTGATACCGAAAAGCCTTTTACATATGCTCTGACCCCAATTAATAATGTAGCACAGCTAATCTGTGTGAGTGTAGTCAGGCCGCTACGCACCAGCAAAGAGCGAAAGCAGTTTGCACCCATTGCAGATATTGTTGACATGGAACTTGCAGGAATAGCGCGCTCAGGCCAAAAATTTTCAAAACAATGCTATGCAATAAAATACATAAGCGACACTGAGCAACACAATACTCATGAAGATATTGTCCACAACATCATTACACTTTCACAATCAACAGCACCGGAAATTGCTACACATGTACATTCATTACAAACTATGCTACAATAACAGGCTTATTGTTCCACCAATTCTGCTGCCA
Source organism: Leptospira biflexa (assembly GCA_020721905.1). Lineage (GTDB taxonomy): Bacteria > Spirochaetota > UBA4802 > UBA4802 > UB4802 > UBA4802. The sequence continues at coordinate 19,481 of DYLU01000042.1, forward strand.
TTGCATCTACCTGTTTTGCACTTTCCAGTAATTTTTCTGCAGAATCAACAGTTCTCTGTATTGATTCATTGATATTTGATATCGCTTTGGTTATTTGCTCCAGACCAACCTTTTGTTCACGAATTGATAGTACAACCATCTCTGACTTTTGCCGCATATTATCAGCTTCATTTTCCACTTTACTCTTTATGATATCCTGGGAATGCATCTGATTGTTTATATCTTTGATTTGATTATTAATAGAATCTATCAGATTAGCTATTTCATTAATTGCCTTTACTGTCTGGTCAACATCTACCATTGCACTATCAATTTCACTGATATTGCGCTGTACCAGTCCGCTTATATCCTTTATGCTGTTTGCTGTCATATCTGCAAGCTTGGACACCTCATTTGCAACTACCATAAACCCCTTACCTGCTTCACCGGCACGTGCAGCTTCTATTGATGCATTAAGCGAAAGTAAATTAATCTTATCAGATATATCATTAATTATCTCTATAATATTTGTCATCTCGGCCGAACTTTGTGATACTGTGCGCAAACTATCAATCATAGTCTGGAGTTTGGCCACACTTGAATCAGTTGTCTGCTTAACATTTGATGATATCGTAATAGCATCTTCCACTCTTTTTCGCACAACTACTATTGCTTGCGACAAATCCTGTAGCTGCTGCATAAGAGCATCAACCGCTTTTGACTGGTCTTCTCCAGTTTCTGCAATTGATTCAGCATTTGCTGCAATTTCCTCTGTTGTTGAAGTAATTTCTTCCATCGTTGCCGCTTCATCTCGTGTATTTGTAAATAGTACCTGTGCATTATCTTTCAATTTAACAGTCAGGTCCTGAAGCTTTTTATTTAATTCTTTTCCCTGATTCACAAAATTCTGTAAATACAATGCCAAAATATTTACATATTGCGTAATAGCTCCTATTTCACTCCTGTCAAGCATTGGTAGTTGTTCAATATGAAAGTCACCCTCTGCCAGCTTTTGCAAATTAGTAATAGTCATTCTCATCCCTTTCCGTATTCCCTGTGTTGATTCATATAACAACACTATCATGGTAATTAATGACATAACAGTAACAAATAGTATATACCCTGAAATTTTTTCTACCTGAATTAGCTGAGCCTGCAGAAGAATAATCATCAAGCTCATAATTACCAAAGGAATTGTTAATGTTGCTATTACTGTTAAAAAGAGCCTGATGGGCAAACTAACCAGGGAATATTGTCTTCGTGAAAAATTAATCTGAGCCAATGCTGGTATTTTCAATACCTGCGAGAGCATGTTCTCGGTGGTGAAATAGGATACTACTGCATTTACTGTAGCACTCATGAATACATCTATCAGGTATATCTTGATTCTTCCAAATTCAACATAGCCCAGGGAATACATACAGAAGAATATGGCCATTATTCCACAAAACCAACGCAAAGAAATAATGAGCGCTTCAATTCGTGGATAATTAAGCAATTTTAACTTAACTTTTTCCAATTCAACGCCATCATTAATCTTTTTGAAAAGCCTTTTTAAAATAAAAAAGCGTATATACGTTCAAATGATCAAAAACAATAATGAAAATGTCAGTGAAAAGACATTTAAAGCTTTTACAGCTTCTTCATCATAATGTCCGGTTAATTTGCCAAAAACATTTACAAGAGGTACAACAATAAAATTAATGTAAATTTCAATGCGTAATGTTAGTTTCCAGATAAACTTTTTACCAATCTGCATTCAATACACCTCCCCTCAAAAGTGAATTTCATACAAAATTTAATTATACAAGGCCTTTCCAATCAATGGTTGCTGAATACTTCGACAGGGCAAAATAATTCCCTATAGAAGTATTCAGGAACATCGTCGAATTAACCAAAAAATTCGTTATATTAAATATCAGGTTCTTTACTACATGCGGAATGGCAATTATTGTATCATTTACATGGAGTTGGTAAGCAACAACAAAACACCTTACACGCTCATTTAATTGATTTATTTCTATTTGGAGGTAATTAAGGGTGATTATGAACAAACATTTACTAATGCAATTTTTTTGATGTAATATTACATTCATCAATAACTCCAGACAATAGAAAGCACCCCCTTTATTTATATGTGAATCTACTTTAATAATATTACAACATTTTTCAAGAATTTTTTATCTTCAGAATCAGAAATAATTCCAAAAAATACTTTGCAGTATACAGTAATGAATTACATATTCTCATTACTACAGGTGATAGAGGTAATGGATAATTTATAGCATGAAAAAAATTATGTAATAAGTAATGCTTCAAAATTTTAAATTTACATACCGCTTGCATAACACATAAAATATTTGAAATTATCATTGAAATTATATAGACTGTTTGTAGTGTGAAAGTGCAGGTGAACGATGAACATTAATACAGCAAGAGGTTCTGATGCTAACAAAGACTCAAAAAAATGATACCAAATCAATCTTTTGCTCCTACTGTGAACATACCGGTATTGTTCGCAATCCTCATTTTGAAGAGATTGGCGAAGAACCGCTGGTGCCCTGCCCCCGCTGTGTGTTAACTAAATGCCAGTGTGGCGGCCAGCCTCCGTATTATATAGAAAAAGACGGCACAATATCCGAATGCTATTGCCGTGAAATAAGAATGAAGATTAACCGTATAAAAACAATTTACCTGCGTTCGGGTATTGACAGAAAATACCAGTGGCGTTTTTTTAATTCGTTTGAAGCAAATTCAAAACTTGCTTCTAATGCCAAAAATATTGCCTATGACATTGTTTCAAAATTTCCGGATGTGCGCAAAGGACTTTTTTTATGGGGAAATCCCGGAACCGGAAAAACACTGCTTTCTTCTATTATATTAACGGAGCTAATCATACGCCATGCCATTGAAGGCCGCTTTATAAAAATTTCCCGCACATTTTTTAATAAACTTCGCGCAACATTTGCCGAAGGTTCTGCCACCTACGGTACTGCACAGGAAATTGAGTATGAACTGGAAAACGCTGACGTACTTGTGGTAGATGATTTTGGTGTACAGCGTGATTCCCCCTGGGAGCAGGAAACACTGTACAATCTGGTTGATGCGCGCTATGAAGCTGAAAAATTTACCATTTTCACTTCTAACGTTGACCCCCACAGAGCATTTGCCGATATTGCTGGCGGAAGGGTGCTGTCGCGTATTAAAGAAATGTGTACTATTTTAGAATTATCAGGTCCTGATTACAGGGAAAAATTATAATGGAAGCTATTGCATACATATTACTGGGAAGCAATATGGGCGATAGTTACTATTATATAACTACTGCCATTGAAATGATTTCAAAACTTGAAACAACGTTCATACTAGAGCAAAGCAGTATTATCACAACAAAACCGCTGGAATACACACAACAACCTGATTTTTTAAACACAGTTATATCAATTGAAACACAGCTATCCCCACAGGTGCTTTTAAAAAAACTTCACCATATAGAAGGCACTCTTGGAAGAGAACGAAACATACCCAAGGGACCCCGCACCATTGACTGCGATATTCTGCTTTATGATGATATGGTGTGTACAACACCAGTACTGACACTTCCTCATCCGCAGATTTACACACGTCCTTTTGCAGCACAGCTGCTTATGGAAATAAACAGTTCCATCATTGACCCGGTTTCAAAAAAACCATTACGGGAGGTAGTATTATGTCATCAATAAAAAACATCAAAGATTTTGCAAAGATGAAGCAGTCAGGTGAACCTATAACTATGATAACCTGTTATGATTACGCCTTTGCACGTGTGGTTAGCGAAACTGATACAGATGTTATACTTGTTGGCGATTCCTTAGGAATGGTTGTTGCCGGATTTGAAACCACCATACCGGTTACCCTTGACCAGATGATTTACCACAGCAGTATGGTACGCCGTGGTGCACCTCAGCACTTTATTGTAACCGATCTTCCGTTTATGAGCTACCACGTATCTATTGAAGATACCATGCGTAACTGCGGACGCATCATGAAAGAGTGCGGTGCTAATGCTGTTAAACTGGAAGGCGGCAAAGATTTTGTGCCGGTCATTGAAGCGCTTACCAGAGCATCAATACCGGTTATGGGACATCTGGGTTTAACACCGCAATCGGTGCATAAATTAGGTGGATATTCCGTTCAGGGTAAAGATGAAGAGCAACGTAAAATCATCATGGATGATGCTTTGCTATTACAAAAAGCCGGTGCATTTGCCCTTGTTTTAGAAATGGTACCTGAGCAGCTTGCAAAAGAGATAACCGAAACGCTTGATATACCAACCATTGGAATTGGTGCAGGACGCTACTGTAATGGGCAGGTTCTTGTCATAAACGATATGCTGGGCTTAAACAAAGGATTTAACCCAAAATTTTTAAAACGATATGCCGACCTTTATGCCACATCCATGCAGGCAATACAGAATTACTGCAAAGAAGTAAAGGAACACGTTTTCCCTGCGGAAAGCAACGTCTTTAAATAAT
>DYLU01000043.1 GCA_020721905.1 Leptospira biflexa
TTGTAAGTGATTTTAATTTTGTCTGAACAAACGCACCACCACGGCCTAATTTTACATGCTGATACTCAACAACTGAATACAGGTCGCTATCAACCTTAATAATTGTACCCGTCCGCAAGTCATTACTTGTTATCATGTGGAATACTCCTTGGAAAATATAATTCTATAAAATAATTAGTTCCTTTGTGCTTTTTGTTAAAACCTCATGCCCCAAAGAAGTTACCAGTACCATATCTTCAATTCTGATACCTGCTTTTTTGGGTATATATATGCCCGGCTCAACAGTTATAACCATACCCTTTTTTAATGCCACAGCTCCATTGTGTTTTACTGCAGGTATTTCATGAACATCCAGTCCAACGCCATGACCCAGTGAATGGCCAAATAAGTCACCATATCCTTTAGCAGCTATAAAATCCCTTGCAATACTGTCAAGTTTATTTGTGATCAATCCTGGTTTTACTGCATCAACAGCTCTCTGCTGGGCCTCTTTTACTATATAATAAATAGTCTTAATACCATTGGGAATACTTTTAATAAATACTGTACGCGTCATATCTGAACAATAACCATTGAAAATACATCCCATATCAATAAGTACCGGTTCCCCTGCCTTAATCTTTTTGGTCCCTGTTTTATAATGGGGCATTGATGACCCTGCTCCTGATGCTACAATGGTTTCAAATGAAGTTCCCTGACATCCATGTTTTTTGTAATAATATTCAATTTCAACAGCAATGTCCCATTCAGTAATACCCGGTTTAATAATCGTAAGTATATGATGAAAACATGCATCTGTTATCCGGGCTGCTTTTTTAATAGTTTCAATTTCATCCTCATCTTTGATACTGCGCAACTCATTAATAACATCCCCACCGTAATTCAAAGCTATACCCTTACACTCGTTTTTAATCATTTTATACTGCGATAGTGTAATTGAATGCTCCTCAAGAAATAACTTTTTAATTTTTTTTTCTTTAAGTAATGATAGTAACGATTTAAAAAAATCCTTTTGTTGTAATATAAAACGAACATTCTTAGGTAATATCATCAAAGCGTATTCTTCATAGCGTGAATCAGAAATAAAAACTGTCTCATCTTCAAAATAAATCAAATACGCATAGCTTCCTTCAAATCCTGTGCAATATTTAATGTTAATCAAGCTTGCAACCAGGTATGGAAATTGTTTTTTTTGTAACAAAAGCTTTTGTATTTTTTTTATTCTTGTTCGATAGTTCATAGGATTAGAATCACTTTGAGTAATTTTCCACATAGTGTATCAAAGCCTGCAGCGCTACTATATATGAGTAATACCCAAACCCACAGATCTGACCAATACACACAGGTGCAATGTACGAATGACTTCTGAAGCGTTCCCGTGAATATATATTGGAAAGGTGAACTTCTATACACGGAATATTAATAGAAGCTAAACAATCACGGATAGCTATTGAAGTATGTGTATATGCACCGGCATTAATAATAATGCCATCACAATGTCTATTATTCTGAATATAATCTATAATTTCACCTTCGCTGTTAGACTGAAAACAACGTACTTCACAGTTCTTGCTCATTGCAAATTCACGTATCCTGTTATTAATTTCTTCCAGCGTTAGTGTACTATATATTGCAGGTTCCCTTTCCCCTAAAAGATTTAAATTTGGTCCATGTATGACATGAAAAGAATATTGTTTCATACATTCCTCTGATTGATTTATTTACCTGTCAAAAGCCATATTGTTTAATGAGATGATCTGCTTTAATTTTTGCAAGTATATTTGAATCTGAGTTAATAATTTCATATAAGATATCTTTAGACTCATCCTGTTTACCTGTTTCATAGAGCAACACTGATATAAATACTTTTGCATTATAAAAATTAATATCAGTGCCTCCAGCTTTGGAAAAGTACAGGTCAAAATACTTTTTAGCTATACCATAATTTCGCTGGATTAACAGATAAATTAATGCAGCATGGTATAATGAAGCATGTGCATATTCATCATCATACCGTGAAGCCGTGTTGAAAAATTGCAAAGCCTGTGAATAATTATAATTTTTATACAACATCATACCATAGTAATAGTTTGATAATGATATTAACCTGTTTCTTTTTATACTAAAGCCATAGATTTTACGATAATTTTTTATATCATTCTGTTCATAGTAATATAACAACAAATACTTACTTATTTCATCTGCATATTCGGTTTTTAAAATATCATTGAGATTGGCTGAAATAACCGTTAAAGCTTTGTCATTATTTCCCAGATTGCAATAACTAACAGCCAGTATACCATACCGCAAATTTTCCAATTCTTTTTTTTGAATGGATTCAGCCAGTTCAAGGGCTTTTTTAAATTCTTTGCGCTCAATGTAAATCTGCGCCAGGTTTATTTTTGCATCATCAGAGATACTGCTGTCTGGTTTAATGATTAAAACTTTTGCAAAATAATCAAATGCAAGATTACTGTTGCCATTCAATCTATAATAAAGAGCAATTGAATATGAAATTACAGCAAAATATTCATCATCTTCAACATAAGAAAGCACATTGCTGGCAATTTCCGGCTTACTGGCCTTTATTGCTGTATCAGCAATTACTACAAAATCTTCTTTAGTATAATCATGGAAAGGTATCGTCATAAAAAATGTTAATGCAGCAGGATAATCCTTAATTGCATAGAAACTTTTTGCCAGCCACTTTATCAGCAATTTTGTTGTCAAATCATCTACAGTTAAGTAATCACTACCCTGCAATGTTTTTATAATTGTGTTGTATTGCTTTAGTTCATAGAGTGATAGTACATAAAATAGAAGTACTGAACGTTCACGCGGCCTTCCCTTTGTTGTTAAATATTGAGAATAAAAATATACTGCAGTCTGATAGTTTTTGTTTTTGTATGCTTCATCCCCTTTTTCTATAAATATCTTTCCTGCTGTAATTGACGAACTGTAATTCTTACTAATAAATGAATAATACCGTTCAACGGTAACCCCCTGTTTTTTCAACTCAGAACATAATTCATATAGTATTTCTTCTAATCCTGCCTTCCTGGGGAAACGAGTTATTAACTGGTCAATTACTTCAATGGTTTTCCTTGTATTGTTTATCCTTATATATGACTCTGCCAGCAAGATTAACACATCATATCTGTTTTCAATTTTTTGATTCTTCAAATAGCTGGTAGCATATTTTATTGTTTCATCGTATTGCTCTTTTTTGAAAGCATCTATTGCTTTTACATAATCAAGCTCTGCCAGATATTGCGAAAATGGATTTATTTCTTTTATATCCTCAAACACTTCAAGCGCTTTTGGTATGTTTCCCTGCATTATATAAACCTGTGCAACTAAAAACAGCATTTCATCCCTGTTTTCTTCATACTGGTATTTTTCAAGCATAAAATCCAGAAGACGTTTTGCATCATCATACCTTGCTGTGGTTATATACAATCTAATTAAGGTCATCATGACATATTTCTGACTTTCTGCATCATTGATAGAAACAGCATTTTCTAAATACGGGATTGCTTTTTCAGTATTGTTATTCTTAAGATAAACCTTTGCCAACTCAAAAGAAGCATTACTCCGTAATTCTATATCATTGCTGTTTGTATAAACATCCTCCAACAGCGATATTCCTTCATCGGAATCTCTGGTGTTTAATAGTATTTTCCCCAACTCATATTTTGCATTATAGTGATATGGCACAATATCAGTGGAAATAAGAATATACGATTTCAGGTTTAAACGGGCATTATAGGTATCACTCAGGGCTATGTATGATAAGGCTTTGAAATATTGTACACTCATAAAGAAAGGTTCACGTAACATGGTCTCTGGAATTTCATTGAAATATTTTATTGCCTGCCAGTGCTTGCCGGTAAGCTGATATATTCTCCCAACAAGCAGCCTGGCTTTTGATTGAATGGTGATATCATTTGTAGCATAAATCAATGGTTCTAATATATCCAGTGCTTCATTGTAACGCTCACTTAAAAACAGCGCCTCTCCAATTTTTATTACCCTGTTGCTGTCTTCATATTTTTTACTGCTTATAGCTAATGCTTTTTTCCATTCTATGATTGCTTCATCATATCGCTTTTGATTGAAATATATTTCACCTATCCTGTCATATGAATTTATTATCAGCTGTTTATTTTTAGTCTGAGAAATGAACCTATTATATTCTTCAATGGCCTTGATATAATCATTCAGGGAATAATATGATTCTGCAATCCAGTACCGTGCTTCACTGCATAGATCAGGTGTTGTGCATAAAAGTAAAAATCTGTTTAACTCAAAAATGGCCGAACGGTATTGTTTTTGGTAATATATTGATAAAGCCAGATAGTACCATGCTCTGTCCTTATAAGAATCATTAACATCGATTACTTTTCGGAATATAAGTTCTGCGGAACCATAATTCCCCATCCTGAAAGCTTCCATGCCCTGCTCAAAAAGTTGTGAGCTCTCTATTGCATATAAAGCAGCACTGAAATTCAGCAATATAATCAATAGTATAAATTTTCTTTTCATTCAAGTCCTGCACACGTTAACAGTCTGGTAAATATGTAATTAGTTGCCATTGTACGTATCTGTTCACGATTACCTGCAAACTGTATCTGTGTAGTAAACGCAGTACTGCCGGCAATGCCAAAGCATACCAATCCTACCGGTTTATCTTTGGTCCCTCCATCAGGGCCGGCAATCCCTGTTGTGGAAATTCCATAATCGGCATTAAATTTTTCTTTAACACCCCATGCCATTTCCAATGCAGTTTCCTTGCTCACTGCTCCATATGTTTGCAAAGTTTCAGGATTAACCCCTAACAGTGATACTTTTGACTGGTTGCTGTACGCCACTATACCAGCCAATAATACACTGGAAGAACCCGGTACATCTGTAATTCTTTTTGCAACAAGCCCTCCTGTACATGACTCTGCGATGGCTATTGTTTTACCGTGACTGGCAAATATCTTAACAACTTTCTCTTCCAATGAATTATATCCATATAACATTTTTGGTCCAAAAAGCTTTTTTGCTTTATCAACTATACTGTTTACTGGAAATATGCCTTCGTCGTTAGCACTGAGCATCACTGTAGTCATTCCGGCATCATACGTTATGGAAACATCAACACCTTTGATAGAATTAACTATATCTTTAACTTTCAGATCAACTTCAGCTTCACGCATCATAACAACCTTGAATGTTACGGCATTCTTTTTTTTCAGGTGATAATGACTTTCCAGATAATCAATAATCCTGCCAATCATAGAATGAAGTTCCCCTGGAACACCTGGCAGTACAATAATATTTTTTTCTTTAACAGTGATAGCAAAACCCGGTGCAAGACCGGCATCATTAACAAAAACAACAGCATTTTCAGGAACTGTAACCATCTTAAAATCAGATGGCAAAACAGATTTCCCGATAGCATTGAAGAAATATTCCATGCGTTCCTTTGAAGGCTCATGAACCACTGGCTTTAGAGCAAACATTTTTTCCAGAGTTTCAAATGTAATATCATCAATGGTGGGCCCTAACCCACCGGAAATAATAATAATATCCGCATTGCGCAAGGCATGTTCAATTGCCAGGCGTAAGCTTTCACTATTATCACCAACCACATAATGCATCACTACGGGCAGTCCAATTGCCTGCAGGTGCTGACTTACATAAAAATTATTGCTCTCATGAACACGGCCACTAACCAGTTCACTACCTGTAGCTATCAGTGCAGCTTTCATGTGATTATCTTAAAAGGTATTTTACTATTTATTGTAATACAATAGTTGCAGCGATAAAAAATCAATAATTTATTTTTTTCAATACTTTTTTTACATCCTCTCAGGGGCACTTACACCAAGCAATGCCAGTGCATTTTTCAAAATAATACGCACACCATCACATAATGTGAGATAGCTCTGGGTACGGTCCGTATCATCAGTTAATACTCTGTGTTCAGTATAAAATTTATGATATGCCTGCGCCAGGCGCATACAGTAAACGGTAATACGATGCGGTTCAAAGCTTGAAGCAGCATCATATATTTCTTCAGGGAATCGTGCCATAAGCTTTAATAATGCAATCGTTTCCTGATTATTAAAATGCTCAGTGCTGGCGATGATCTTTTTGTACTCAATACCCCTGTTCTGTGCCTCCCTGAATATTGAACAGATTCGGGCATGGGCATACTGCAAATAAAATACAGGATTTTCGCTGCTCTGTCTTTTTGCCAGGTCAATATCAAAATCTAAGTGGCTGTCCATTGAACGCATGACAAAGAAATATCGTGCAACGTCGGTTCCGATTTCTTCAATGAGATCTTTCATGGTGGAAAATGTCCCCAGCCGTTTCGACATTTTTACCGCTTCACCATCCATGATAAGGTTTACCTGTTGAGATATTAAAATTCTGAATCTTTTTTCATCATAACCCATTGCCTTCATTGCACCAACCAGGCGGGCAATATACCCGTGATGATCCGGTCCCCAGATATCAATGATTAAATCATAGCCACGTTCAATCTTGGTCCTGTGGTATGCAATATCAGCCATTAAATATGTTGGCCTGCCATCATCGCGTACAACCACCCTGTCCTTGTCATCACCAAACTGTGTGGAAACAAAAACCTTTTTGCCGTCCTCATCCCGTATAACACCAAGTGATTCTAAATATTTAAAAACATCCAATACCTTGCCACTTTGATGCAGGATGCTTTCATGAAACCATGTATCAAAAGCAATGTTAAATTTATCCAGATCTTCTTTTTGTGATGCAACATTATATTCAATAGCTTTTCGTGCACAAAAATTAATGATCTCTTCCTCGTCTTTTATATGCGATAGTTCCTGTGAAAAGTTTTTATGTATGTATTGAGCAATATCCTTTACATATTCACCGTGATAGCCTTCTTCCGGGAATGAGACATCTTCTCCTGACATTTGTCTGTATCGTATCCACACCGATTTTCCTAACCACAAAACCTGATTGCCATAATCATTGACATAAAATTCACGGTGAACCATATCACCACTTGCAGCAAGCAGATTTGCAAGAGTATCCCCCACTGCAGCTGCACGTGCAGAAACCACATTTAAAGGGCCAGTGGGATTTGCCGATACAAACTCTATGTTGACCCTGCGGGGATTGGATTTTTTATGTTTACCATATTCATCTTTAACAGTAACTATCTCTTCTAATCTTTGTAAAAGAAATGGCAGTGATAGAAATATATTGATAAATCCAGGTTTAACCACATCTATACGATCAAAAACTTCAGCATTAATATATTGTTTTAATTCCTGACCAATCTGCATGGGTGACATTCTGAAAATTTTTGCACATTCCATTGCAACGGGAGTTGCATAGTCACCAAATTTTTCCTCTTTGGGATATTCAATTTTTATTGATGGCGACAGCTCTGATGAAATATTTTTTGCCTGTAACAGTTTTGCTAAAGCCCCACCAACAATCTGTGCAATATACTCTTTGATTATCAAAACAACACCTCTTTACCACACATTATATTTACTGCATTGCCTTTTTAAAATCCTGATGTATAGATTCATTATGCCAATCAGGATTTTCCCTGACTACAATAAACACAGTAACCACACTGCCTTTGGTAAAACGACATAGTCTTAAAATGTATGAATTAAATCATTGTACCATTACATAACACATTTGCAAAGCTGATGTGGTACATTTTTCATTAATAGTTTATTATATCACTTAATATTACATGAAAAAGATACAAATTGATTTTTTGCATTAATTATTTTGTCAAGAATTTAATAAAAAACTTGCAATTATCACTTAATTATTGTATTGCATTTTTTAAGATTCATATAATCAAAAACAAAACTATTATTTAATAAATCATAAGGGTAGCCACTATGCAAATTAATAAAAATCAACTTCTTAGTTTGGTTTTATCAATAGGATTATTTATTATTTTATCCTTTTTATATACACAAACCAAACTTTTAGATGGCCTTGAATACGGTTCAGTCAATTTCAGGTTTTACTTACGTGACCCTTCTGAAAAGGCAGTAAAACTGCAGGAAGGAGTCAGGATGTCGCGCAAAAATCCCCGCTCACGTGATGACATTATTATTCTGGGAATTGATGAGAACACCATCCGTGAATTTGATAATGAAGGCATAAAATGGCCATTCCCATGGATCCATCACACAAAATTCACCCAATACGTTGGATCAGGTGAACCTAAAGCAATGTTTTTTGATATCATGTTTCTGGACCATAAACCTTATGAAGAAGAATTTGCTAAAGCCATCAAAGAAGCAAATTGTGTTTTTTTAGACTATCCATTTGAAACCGAAGAAATTGATGTTAAATACACTGATAGTGAAGAACGTATGCGCATATTAGATATCTATTCTTTCCCTGTTGACCCAAAAGACAATTCTGTGCCGTGGGTTGAGGAAGCTGTACCTCCCACATCATTGCTGTCTCAGGCCGCAATTGGTTTGGGATTTGCAAATATACGCCCTGATGCTGACCATGTTAACCGAAAGGTTCCATTGGTAATAAAATATAAAGGCAGGTATTATCCTTCCATTGACCTCCTTATAGTTATGCAATACTATGGTATTACAAAGAAGGATATAACCATATCAATGGGGAAATACATAAAGTTATCAAATATCCCCAAAGAAAAAATGGCTAAACCAACTCCTGATAACAGCATAATTATACCAATTGATGATGAAGGTTTTATGGATATTAATTTTATTGGAGGGCCGGGCAGTTTTACACACTATCCGTACTATTATTTCTGCAGGGATGGGAAAATACAAAATACTTCATTGAAAGATAAGATCATTCTTGTAGCTGCTTATGCTTCAACAGGTATTTCAACAGATATTCATAAATCTCCCTATGGTGACCTTTTTGGTATTGAACATCATGCCAATGCCTTAAATACAATCCTTAATCAAGATTTCATAGTTAAGCTTACACCCTGGCAGAATATAATGATTTTGTTTATCATTTCCCTGCTTTTAGGGTTTATACTCACACAGGTTTCAATAGTTGTGTCAGTTGCCTTTACTCTTGGGCTTGTATTATTCTATATAATAGGCTCCTACCTGCTCTTTGACATATTCAATGTAATTACAATATTTGCAACACCCATCATTCAGGTTGGAACAACATTCTCAATTATTATTGCATATAGAGTATTGACAGAACAACAGGAAAAAAAATACATACGTCAGACTTTTTCCAAATTTGTTTCCAAAACTGTTGTTGATGAGCTTTTGAAAAATCCTGATAAATTAAAATTGGGTGGCGACAAAAAGATTCTCACAGTATTATTCTCCGATATACGAAGTTTTACTACCATTTCAGAAAAAATGACTCCGGAAGAACTGGTGGAACACCTTAACGAATACCTGCAGGCAATGACTGATTTAGTTTTCAAATACGACGGTACACTTGATAAATATGTTGGCGATGAAATCATGGCATTCTGGGGAGCTCCTATCCCGCAGGATAATCATGCGTTATTGGCATGTAAATGTGCAGTTGGAATGATGCAGGTTTTAGAACAACTGAATAAACGCTGGGTACAAATAAATAAACCTGCTCTGCATATTGGCATTGGGATCAATACCGGTGAAATGGTAGTTGGCAATATGGGTTCTGCTTCACGTATGGACTATACCCTGATGGGTGATAATGTAAACTTAGGTGCACGTCTGGAAGGTACCAATAAACAGTATGGAACGGGCATTATAATCAGCGAATTCACGTATGAACATGTAAAGGATCATGTCATAGCACGGGAACTGGATCTTGTAAGAGTTAAAGGAAAGCAATTGCCGGTAAAAATTTATGAATTAATTGACATCAAAGACTGATATTTCTTTTTTACTACATGGGGTGCCGGTCACAATCAAAGGGTTATCAAGGGAACCCGTTATAACAAAATTAATCCTTTGAGATCCTTTGACTGTCAACCCTTCTCTGGTAAATACTGATACATAACATGGCAACGACAATCCTTTATCAATTGTATAGTTTCCATAACCGCCAAGTTGTACCATGTCTGTATCTATAAACATATTCTGCAATATCCATTTGTCAGCCATGTGGTTAATAGTTACATCCAGCCTGTTGCAGCGCCATGCTCCATCTGGAAGCGCTATATTACAGGTTGTTGCCATTTCAGCAATCTTTTTCTGTAACAGCGTTTTATTCAATATGGTATTGGCGATAGTTACCTGTAACAAGCCATTGCCATTCTGCAGCAGATGACTTAAACGATAACCTGACACGGAATAATTGAAACTTGCATTCATGACCCCTGTGGCATTCTTTTGACCACAATCCTGCAAATACCTGCCATAATCAAAATTGGATATGCCTGCAGTAATATTCAGATTGGGATAGTCACAGTTGCAAAATGCATTGAGATTGAAAGAATATATTCCCGAATAGCCCTCACAGCTGAAAGATGGTGTTGATATTGCACCTTTATCGGATATTAGATCAACATGGATATTCTTTAAATGTGCATTTTTATCAAATAGTAGCTTCCCAATATTAAATTTTAGTCTGATTATGTTATTGATTAAATATTTCCCCAATGGCTTATCTCTGAAAAATATCTCATTATAACCTATACCCATATCCTCCATAGCACCAGTATATAACGATGATAAGCCATTAGTCACCATATACATCAGCACATCGGAATGGAGCTGTTTTGAACTAAGGGCCACGTCAGTTGTTGAAGTAAATGGTACCCATTTATTAATATTAATTTTTGAATGTATCCCTATATCAGATTTTTTGTGTTTAGTAAAGAAATCAATAATTATAGATTTAACATCACCATCAACGTGTAATCTTGCATTTTCTAAATATGAATTAGTGGTATTGCCAACTTTCTTAAATACAGACACATCATGGGCATCCCATAATATTTTAAATGACTTCATTGTATCGTTAGCAATATCAAAATCACATTGTGCCAGTATTTCTAATGAACCATCATAATACATGCCTGGTATTAATTGAATATAATCGCAATCCTCCAGATCTATCTGATTTGTAGAGAAATAAAACTGCAGAAATTTATCTTTACTATACTTTGCGGTGGTATTAATTGAAATCTCATTATCATTAAATGAAAAAGAAGATACATTAATTTCAGATAAATCGTCATTGCATTCAATCTGTGTATCAATACTTATATTATCTTTTGCTATGTATTCAAAATGAGGAATATTTTTCATGTTTTCAACTGTACAATTATCACATTCAACTGTACCTTTAAATGAATATCCGGAATCATGATTAATATTGCAATCGGCATAAAAATATCCCCTTACGGCTATCTGGTATTCAGAATATTCTTTTAAAAAATAGTTAACTAAATGCATGTCTAACTTTTTAGCATATATACTATGATGTGATGATTTATATCTAAAAGCATCGGAATATGTAATGATCCCGGATATATGCATCCTGCCTGAATCAAGGTTACCATCAGTTGGTAAAACTTCTCCTTTAATAGTATATGATAAATGTTTATTTTTCAGTGAAATAGTAAGTGACACATCCTGAATGCTTAGTTGTAATTTATCTGTACTTAAATTTTCATTATACAGTAAATTACCATCTAATTTTATGTAGAAATCATCAAGATTAATTGTATTCCCATTCACTATCCCTGAGAATATTCCTTTAAAAGTTTCCAAATAGCTTTTACCATAATTCTTTACAATTGTCATAGAAGCATCTGTAAAGGTTACTCCTTTTATTCCTATACTGCCGGTTATTGCCTTCAAGTAGTTCAAATCAATTATGGCTTTTTGACATGATATCAAATTGTAATTATCATTAAAATCAGTAGTAGGTGCTATCTTAACATTCTTTAAAACTATATTGCCCCCCAGTGTAACACTGCTATTGTCAAACTGTATTGATTTTTTGAAATTATTTTCAAATATTTCCTCTATTACCTGAGATGTTATTTTTTGTTTGAGCAGTATCGTGAAATATATTTTTTGAATAGCAATTAAACACAAAAGTATAGCAATTGCAATAATAAATGCCGGTAAATGCTGAGGATGTATGTTACCTATTAGTTTCTTCATATTTTCTATTTATGTATTCCTGGCACTTCTTTGATTTTAATATGTAATATAATTTAAATATTGTCAAGATTTTATTTTGTTGATTATACAAACATACTATTTTACAATTGTTACCGAATAATTAAAAAAGGGATATACGATGCCTCAAATTGTTAAACCTGAAACAAAAACAAAAATTCTCTATGCTGCTGAAAAATTGTTTAATGAAAAGGGTTATTCAAAAACTAAAATTACCGATATCATGGATTATTGTAATTTATCAACCGGTACATTTTATGTATACTTCAAAGATAAAGAAATGCTTTTAGCAGAGATTTACCAGCCCATAGTTGATTCAATCGATTCAATTTTTGTTTTATCACCTCTGCCCAAAGACATTACCCAGTCAGAATATTTTACAATTCTTAAACAAGAAATTTTGAGATTAAGTGAATTTGCGCTTAAATTTACTGGTGAATTGAGATTCTTATTACTATATGCATACGATTCAAAGTTTTCTTATTTCCCTGAAAAATTGCAGGATAGTATACATCAAGAATTGGAAAAGTTTTTAACTATAGGCATATCTCATGGTTTTATACGTAATACCCATATTCCTGTGTTATCGAAAGTATGTTGCGGAATTATCATGACAATGATCAATTTACTGATTAATGAAAGCTACAAACCCTTGCAGGGTATAATTGTGCAGGAATCCATTGAAATTATTATGAACGGAATTAAAAAAATATAAAAAGTATGGCAGATAGTTATGGAAGAACAGATTAAATTATTAAATTTGCTTAAAGAAAATGACAAAACCGCAATTGACAAATACAGGAATATAAATTTTTTTGAAAACAATGTAGCATTTGTAGGAACCCCTAAAAAGCACCAGTACGATAAATCAAAAATTATTTTATTATCCGATCCTTTTTCAGATAAAAAAATATTTTATGAATTTTCCATTGATACTATTGAACTGGTAGAAGAATTAGGAACAATTTCATCCCAGGATGGTAAAAATGCCCTTCAAATCCGTATCTGGGTAAAAAAAGGCACTGTAGCATTAAAATACGAACCATTTATTATTGAATAATTATACTATTGTGTGAGTTCTCCATGGCATATATCTCACATCTTCTTTTTGATTTTGCACCTCATGTGCACTATATTGCATTTATATCTCTACTGCTGGCAGGATTCAATTTCCCAATATCTGAAGATATAATTTTTATTATATCTGCTTCTATTGCAGCAACAATTATACCTGAAAATACGTTTAAAATTGCGGCTGGCTGTGTACTGGGCGCTTACTTAAGCGATATAATATCATATTGTTTAGGTAGATTTGGAATAAACTTTATTCTGCAGCACAGGAAATTAGCCAGATTTTACCCCATGGATAAAATTCAAAAAATGGAATATTACTACCAATCCCATGGAGCAAAAACACTATTTTTTGGGCGATTCATTCCATTTGGTGTTAGAAATATTATCTTTCTAACTGCAGGCATTGCCAGAATGAAATTATATACATTCATGCTGGTTGATTTATTAGCTCTTTCTATAACTTCAACAATATTGTTTACCATTGGGTATACACTGGCTTCTAATTATGAAATTATCTTTCCTTACCTTAATAGATATAAATTAATAATATTCTCACTTTTCCTTTTAACTGTTCTATCCATTGTGATTTATAAAAAGAAAAAGCAATAAAATCAACACAGTTACTGTTTCTTACAATAATTTTATTAATAAAAAACTGTAAATCCTGTAAACGCGACAGTTGTATACATTTTTCATTGTAATGTTCATAAATCTCTTTCAAAAATAAATAATACAATAAGTTTTTAGTATAAAAAAATATTTGCATTTTATTTTCTTCTCAATTATAATCAAATACGTTTACGTTTGTAATCCTTAATATTCTTTTTTTATTTTAAGGAATAATGAGAGGTAATATATGGCAAAAGGCACTGCTCTTTTTAAAGCATACATGAATAACACAATACCATCAAATGGTGGATTTATAATTTGTTCATTTTTTGATTCTGACTCAATATATTCAATTTTTGAAGTAACCGCATATAAAAATGTTAAAGATATTTATCAAACCGCTGAAGGTCTTACATTTAAAACCGATGGAAGCAGAACGCATTTATTGGTAGAACCTCCTACATATGCCCGAAGATATGAAGAACCAGTTCACAGGGAAGCCGGTAAATCAATACCATACCGTTTTGATGACCTGACGATAATCACCGGGCAAAAACAGGAAAAAATAATGATACCCAAAGAACCATTGATGTTATATACATCATTTACTATCTTAAAAACGCAGGGTGAAAATTTTGCATTCCTTTTTTATCCAACAGAAGATGTATATATGGCTATACGAAAGTTTATGGCTGATTCTCTATATAATGATTGTGGATTAACAAAGGAAGATGCTCTCAATGCGGCTCAGATTTTACTTCAAACAATTAAAAACTTTACTGTATTTACATAAACTATATTTTATATTGTACCTGCTAATATTTATTTATATTCTTTAAAAACCAAACTATTCATATATTATAACATTTTCTTCCTAAACATCGTTGCACATCTAAAATATGAAATAGAGTAATCCATGCTGTCAGATGCTAAGGAATTCTGTTTTAAACAAAAAAATTCGTAACAAAATTTTTAACTTTAAAGGGAAAAAATATAATTGATTTATATTATTGATTTATTTATTTTGAAAAAAGTATTTGTGTGTAATTATTATTCAATGCCTGGAAAAAGAATAAAAATTGATGTAAATTACCTAAGGCCAAATAGCACTTTTATATATCCACTTATATCTGAAGATGGTGATGTAGTTTTACCTCCCCGAGTGGCTATAACTGCCGAAAAAATAAATGCTATTAAAGCAAGGTATGGCAATATTCTGTATTATAATGACAATGGACAGATGGCAGTTATTCCCAGTTTCAGAGTGCAAATTGCCAGGAATAAATCAAAGGAGATAATGCATGAAATTGCCCAAAGCCATAAAATCAGCAAAGTTGCTATCCACGAAGCTGAAAAGGTTATTATAGATATTGTCAATGACCTTACTTCAACTGAAATACTGGCATTAAACCTTTTAAAAGATTTAAAAAGCTATGAAGAATATATCTATAACCATTCAGTGAACATAGGCATTTTAAGTGCAGTTATGTCACAAATGATTGGAACTTTCAATAAAGACGAAATTAAAAATATAGCCCTGGGAGGCTATTTACACGATATTGGTCAGATGCAATTAGATAAAAACCTTTTAGAAAAAGAAGGGAAATATAACATAACCGATATTCAGAAAATGAAACGTCATCCCCAGTTGGGCTATGAAATACTTAAAAAAATTAAGGATGTACACCCTATAGTATTGCAGTCAGTATTATTTCATCATGAACGATACAATAATAATGGGTATTATGGATTACCGTATGAAAATCTACCCATTTACCCCAAAATAATTGGATTATGCGATATATATGATGCATTAACATCAAAACGCCCCTTCAGAAGTGCTATCGAACCAAGTAATGCACTAAAGGCAATATTAAATGCAATTAATCAGCAATTTGATTATCAATTAATTAACATTTTTATCAATAAGTTAGGCCTCATATTAAACAACACGCAGGCATTCTATACGCATAACGATATCTGTGAACTGAACACCCAGGAGCTTGCTATTATTAAGGACTTTGGTATCAATGACATGCTGAAACCTAAAGTGATAATATTTTGCAAATTCCAGAGAACAGGCGAACAGTTACTGGCACGTTTCTATGAAAAACCATTAGAAATTGACCTTTCACACGATCCAGATAATCGTTATATGATCAAAATCATTAATAATTACAAACAGCTTCAATCCATTCAGAAAAAATTAGAAGAAAAAAACTATTATAAACTGTTACAATGCCAATTAAACATTACAACTTTGAAAATTTACCAAAAGGCGGCCCATACTCTCATGTTATTGAAGCTAATGGATTTTTATTTATTTCAGGGATTATTCCTATAGATATCACAAAGAATGTAGTTATTCAGGATGATATTACTAAAGCAACGGAACTGATTTTGAACAATATAAAAGCTATTATTGAAAATGCCGGTAGTACTATGCAGAATATTGTCAAGATCACTGTTTATCTTAAAGACATGCAACACTTTCAATCAATGAATGAAATATATAAGAAATTTTTTCCTTCAAATCCCCCTGCACGTACCTGCATCGGAGTCTTTGATCTGCCCGCTGGTGCTACTATCGAAATAGATGCAATTGCAATCCGATAGCTTTAAGTTGTTTTATTTAATTTCAACAATAACTAAAGTGATATCATCGGTAATTTTATTCTTACTTCCTGCCCATTGTATAACTGCATCAACAATGCTATCAATAAGTTCTCTGGTACTTTTATGATGATTTCTTTCAATACATGATATAAATCTCTTAATGCCAAATATTTCATTTCTACTATTACGGATTTCTGTAATTCCATCAGTATACAGTATTATTCTGTCATTACTATGTATTGGGTACGTGATAATGTCATTCTTGATAGTTTCAAAAACACCCAGTATTTTCCCGGGAATTTCAACCTCAATTACCTCATTTTTACTGCTTTTCCATATTAAAGGAAGCGGATGTCCTGCCCTTGAAAATTTTACCACCCCCTGTGATGCATCAACATATGCATACAGTGCGGTGATGGGCTGACCACCTGTTTTACCATATAGTATAGTATTCATTTGAGCCAGAAGTGCAGCAGGATTTTCTGCCTGATTCCTTTGCAGTGAAAATGCAATATTAACTGTTGATGCAATCAAAGATGCCGGGATACCATGCCCGGTAACATCTGCAATAATAATCCCCAACCTTTCTTCATCCAATTCATAAAAATGGTAAAAATCACCACCTATTTCATCCATGGGGATATAACATGCTTCAACATGAATGGAATGAGTTGATGGCACTGCTTCTGGTAAAATTGTTTTTTGAATGCGCCGTGCAATTTCAAGCTCACTATTTATTGTAATTAATCTGTTTTGAATTTTTATTGATTCTTCCAGTGCAGCTATTGATTGGGTGAATACAAAAATTAACAAACCAATCTCAAACAGGTAAATAGTATTAATCAACTGTTGGGTATATAATATGTCATTTACAAGTGTGAAAAATAAAATTATTGTACCGCATATATAAATAAAAGAATTTTTTGTTTCAGCCCGGGTTGCTCGTATCATTATAATTAGAAGATATAAAGCAGCTACTATTAAACCAATCTGGATATAAATCAATGTATATGAAACATAAGATATAGGGAAAACCAAATCAAATATAAAAAATAAACAAAAATATATATCAATAATCCTTAAAATTATGGTATTAACCATTTTTGGATACAGGCCGTCAATAAAATGAGCAAAGGAAATTATTCCAAACAATAACGTTGAGTATTCCATTCGCAAGTACATGTCCCATGGCAAAGATGGGACAATTTTGACAAAAAGCTTTTCATCAGTTAGTAACAACCTGAAACCAATAATCGCGCAAAAAAAAGCAAAATATAGATTTGGCTTGTACCCTTTGTTGACAGCAAAAAGACCAATATGATATAAAAGAATAATAAAAAGGGCTGCTGCAACAAACAGTGTAATGAACAGGTCTAATTCATACTGCTTATTGATTATATCATAATTACCATATTTTATACTTCGTAAAATTCCGCCAGTGCGTTGCTGAAAGTTAGATATATGCAGAACAACTTCAGTAACTGTAGAATTAATAACAAATTGCGTTATAACCGGCAATTGAAAGGATATCATTGATGTCTTAGAAGTACCAACTTTCCCATTCCGACTAATGATCTTCCCATTTACCCATAGAGTATACGCCGTATGTACATATGGCATAATTAATGTTTTAATTTGTCCTATATACTTTGGATCATGATAAATATGCAGTCTATACGTGGCATATCCAAAAGCTGGAAATGAATACCTGAAATTGCCCTGTTTATTCCATGCTTTTGGAACTTCAATGTAGGTAAATGGCTTTATATTTTTTGAAAACTGAGAAGGTTCAATAAGTTGATTCCAGTAGAATTCCCAATCCCCATCTAATGATATAACCTGGTTTGCAGATTCGTCCCAGCTTCGCAGGTTTAAAACTCCCTCTATTGCCCTGGGCATATAAAAAGTCTTTTTTTTATTGCAACTGATAAAAACTACTGTAATACTGAAAAAAATAATAATCCCACAAATAATTTTTTTATACATTGGATATAATAACTCAAGTATTTAATTGTTATTGATATTCACAAATATGTTCCCATGAATAAAAAAAGTAAAGAACTTTTGAAAAAATTATGAATTTATAATCCTGTTGACAACGAATAAATTATGTTTATTAAAAAAAAATGATGCCATCTTTATAAAGAGCTACCATGATTGTCTATGATATAGCAATCTTTTTTTTAACCATCAAAACAAATAATAGAGGTATCATTGAAAGGAAAACTCCTATAGCAAACAAATACGAATAACCAAATTTATCAGCCAATAGTCCTGAAAACCACATTCCAGGTGATTTGCCAAGTACTTCAATAGTTGCAAGGATGGTATAATGTGTAGCCCCAATAATCTTATCAACAGTATACATCATAAATGCAAACATTGCAGTGGTTAGCATACCACCAAAAAAATGTTCAGCAATAGTTACCACTATAATAAGTTCACGTGATGGCACATTCAATGTACAATACCATTCGCCACATAATGGTATTAAACGTACCAGCAGTGAAAACCATAACCCGTTAAAAATTCCATAGTGTGATGCAAGCATACCACCAATAATAGATCCAGCTATTGAAGCTGCCATACCATACATTCCCTGCCACAAGCCTATTTGCGAAGCACTAAATCCCTGGTCAACAAGAAATGGCTTAAACATTCCATCAATAAACGTTTCCCCTGTTTTATACGTTGCTATTAAAAAGAATATAATAACCATACCATGTTGTTTTAAAGCTTTTGTAATATGAACGAAAATATCATTGATTGTCATGTACTGGAGTTTGGTTTTTGTTATAACATTTTCTTTATAAGGAATAAGCATTAATACAGGTATTGCAATAATTCCGCAGATAATATAAAATACATTTTCCCAACCAAGGTATGAACTCAGCCATACTAAAAAACCACCACTTATAAGCATTCCAATTTTATACCCCACAACTTGAATGGCATTGCCATATCCCAGATCAGTCTCCTGTAAAATATCTATAGCCAATCCATCGACTGCAATATCCTGTATTGAAGCGCAAAAGTTCATAATAAATACAGAAGCAGCAAATAATAATGGATTTGAAGTTATGTCAATATGAGTAGCACTAAAGGCTGAAATAAACATCGCTATCTGCAATGGCATAAGCCATGATTTCCTTCTTCCAAACGCGGCAATCCAGAATCTATCAACAAGAGGCGCCCATACAATTTTCAGCATCCACGGCAAAGCAAGAAAGCTGCTGAAACCAATCATAGTCAGTGATACCCCGGATTGCCTGAAAAGAACCGGTAATGCAGTAACCTGAAAACCAAAAGGAATGCCCTGCGTTAGATACAAAAGAAAAAGAAGAGTAAAGCCATATATCCGATAGTTACTCACAGTCATTGCCTGCAACAGTTTAAAATTGTGAAAAAGGTTTTTCTTCTGCTGGTTTTGTAGGATAGAAAAGCGGTATGGAATGGCCATATTCAACAGTAGCGATTTTTGCGGTTTTGTTGTGATACAGAGCTATGCGATATATCCCAATGGTACAGCTGACAACAGAATCATTCACGGTAAACTCTCCGTATTTTTGCTGTAAATGCTGTTGTAATTGTTGAAATTGTGCATCAGTAACAGGTATGGTAACAACAATTGTATATAATCTATCAAAATAGTCAAAAATTAGCATCCCATGAGATTGTGATTCATCATACATTATTATCCTGATTACACCAATTTTCATTTCTTTGAGATTATAATCGTGATTCAACAAAATATCTTTTACCCTGTTATATGGTGATCCCAAAAATAGGTGATTATATCCAATAGATTGAGCAACAACATTTTCCAAACAAGACAGTAATACAACTACCATTAATGTCACAACAAATAAATTCTTACATGTTGCCATTGAACATCCCTCCCAAATAAATCATGTATGGCACAAGCGTAAACTGTTACATTTGTTACATTCCCCAGCTTTGATATCTTGTTTGAGCTATCGCACATATTTCATCTATAAACCCCTGAGGATTTATTTTAAATTTTTCCAGCCGCAATCGCACCATATCTTTTATTGCCTGGAAATTAAAAGGGTATGCACTCAGTGATAGCTCAATATCGCGTTTTAATGTAGTATAGCTTTCGGTGCCATGTTCAATTCGTTGCCCAATGATATTTGCCTGCAGTCGTCTATGTTTTTTTTCCAGCTCAATAACTTCTTTTAGTTTTTCCTTTACATCGGATAACACAATAAGTGATGGTAGTATATGTTCACCAATATCAGACAGTAAAAATTTATTTATTTCTTTTGAATCATTGAACAATACCAGCAATGATTCTAATGATGAACCATATACGGTAATATGTGATAAAGGAATAATTGCATCAGACGGATTAAATGCAATAGAATTAATTTTTGAAAAAGTAATAACGCTTGACTCACCTCTTCCAACATAAAGCACATCTTCTTCTTTAGTATTTGTTTGTGCCATGTATTTTTCAATTTCAATAATTTTCCTTTCACCCGAAATGAATTGTTCAATATCACCTGCATACAATTCAATATTTTTCTGGCCAATATTTTTTTTATATTCTGTAGCCACCAAATGATTATCATCAAGACCAACTCTCCTGATAATTTCAATAGCCAGTTCATAGGGAATGGCTGTCAGTATTGACGGATCATAGTGTTTCATAAAATTCATAAAATGGCAGGCACCTGTGAAAAGACGGGTTTTTGCACCCACGGTAAAAGCACATTGAGTAGGTACATCCTTTAAAAGATAATCAGGGTAGTATACTGCCAATTTTAAAAATGAAAATGGGATCTGCCCTTTGCCTGAAAGTTTGCGGTTAACCTCATCAAGAAAGTTTTCAATAATTGAGCTTTCTTCATCATAGAAAATAGCATCCAGCAACTGGTTATAATCACCAATTTCAAGAAAATCCCCCAATCCAACAAAAATCTTTTTTGGGCGATACAATAAATCTGAACAAACAGCAATAAACTCCTTACGGCTATATTCCTTAATAATTAACTGTTTATGTTTGTTGTATTGAACAAGTGTATATTCCATAGAAAACTCTTATGTATTATTTCAAATGATTACAAGATATATTACAGGATCATATAACTTTGGCAAGATTTTTTAATAAATTTATTATAATAAATTATATGGTATACCCACAACCCGGTCAGAGGGGTATACCATTCATCATTCATAGCAGTAATTTCTCAGGAAGAAATGTTGAATTGAAACAATCTATATCCAACCATTTTTTTCGGCCTGATATCGTAACTCTTCCCTGAAATCAGGATGTGCAATATTTATCAGCGCTAAAACTCTGTCATAAACACTTCGCATTCTTAAATTTGCAACACCATATTCAGTGACCACATACTCAACATCATTTCGTGAAGTTGTAACAACTGTTCCCAATGGCAAATAAGGAACAATATTGCTATGTAATTTTCCTTCCCTATCTTTATATGTGGAATTGAGAGCTATAATACTTTTTCCACCTTTTGACTTTTTAGCACCATGAATAAAATTTACCTGCCCGCCAGTTCCACTATACTGTTTTGTGCCAATTGATTCCGCAGCTACCTGGCCGGTTAAATCTATCATGAGCGCATTATTGATGGATACTAAATTATCATTCAATGCTATTATTTCAGGCGTATTAACCCAACCTACTTCACAAAAGAGAAAGTTTTCATTGTGATCCAGATACTCATAAAACTCCCTTGTACCAACAGCAAATGCAGCTATAACTTTTCCTGGATGAAAAGTTTTCTTCACTCCATTAATAACACCTGCTTCAACTAAACGCATAACTGATGGCGTAACAACCTCACCATGCATCCCCAGATCCTTTTTGTTGTACAACAAATTTCCAATGGCATTTGCTAATCCCCCAAATCCCAACTGAATTGTTGCACCATCAGTTATTAAATCAGCAATGATCTCTGCCATCTTCTTTTCAACATCTGTTATTGGAATTTCAGGTAATTCAAATAATGGATTATCCTGTTCAATAATATAATCCACTTCCGAAACATGTACAAGGAAATCTACACTGTTAAGCCATGGTGTATTACTGTTAATTTCTGCAATAACTGTTTCTGCATTTACGATTACTTCTTTGCGAGGTAAAAAGGCACCAAAGCAGGATAAATTCATAAAACCTTCCTCATTTGGCGGGGTAGCAGTGAAAGCCACCCTATTGCAACGGGCATCAAGTCCAGCCTGTGGTATATCACTCAAATGCATGGGTTTATAGTGTGCCATTTTCCATTCCATGCATACACGTTCCATAGGCCCAACAAACATCGTTTCTATGTGAAAACTTTCTTTATTTTCCGGTTTCATATAATCATACAGACCCATTGCATAACCCTGATAAATAGTCACATCCTTAACGGTACCTGCCCTTTTCCCTAAAGCAGTAGCAAATGACGCAGGGATACCTGTTCCACCACCCAAAAATATTCTATCACCGGATTTAATAATTTTTGCTGCTTCTAAAGCTGTAACTTTTTTACTGTTATAATCTTCAAGCCACATTGATAATGGATATGAAGGTTTGCGACGTAAAACAATAGATTGTACATCAACCATATTAAATTACCTCCTGCAAAATATAGATTGCCAGAAAGTCAACATCAGATAATTTTCAATAAAAATATTTTTTATAATTATTAATTATTTAATTTTATGTTAAAATTATTCTATATATAGCAAGCTTTTTTATATATTTTCTTATATTTAAGCTTTTACTGTACATAATGAGTTATTGCATTTCAAAATTATATGTGCTTAATTTTTAAAAAATCAAAAACTTTAGACTATTAACCATCTTTTATACACAATTATTGCTTGACAACTGATTATAAATTTGTAATTAATATAAATAATGTTTATTAATATAATTAAATTATTTTTTATAAATGACGCATAAATCCTTGCAACAAAACGAGCAGGATGCTTATTTATTGTTATATTTTGGTAATGTCCCACACAGTGTGTAAAAGATGACTGAAAGAAGCATTGTACTTCTATCAGCTACAATAAAAAGTAAAAAAAATACTGAAATAGTCCCGTTTTTAGTGGAAATTCATAAACGGTATGTTTCATAATTAT
>DYLU01000044.1 GCA_020721905.1 Leptospira biflexa
GTGGTGGTTTCAATATTCATGTTTATCCTCCCAAAGATGTTTTGTGTATATAACCATAATAATCATACATTTACAAGCAAATTTTTTATACAACGATAGAACAGCATCATAGTATCAAACAATATGAGGTAACAAGTTTTTAAACCTGTTGCGTATGCAAATCAAAACAGCGTTCAAATATGTGCTGAACATTTATTTTTTTTAAATCATTCTTGACAAAATAATATATGTTTACTAATAGTAAATATTAATTTATAAAATATATTATGTATTTACTAATATTTATTTATCTAAAGTGTAATATGGATCTTGGTTCGGTATTAAAACTACGACGAAAAGAAAAAAAGCTTACATTAAAAACCGTTTCGCTACGCGCCGGAATTTCAGAAGGTTTTTTAAGCCAGATTGAAAATAATGTTAACTCCCCCTCTGTTGATACACTTATGAATATCTGCAAAGCTATTGGGTGCGATGCAGGTGAAGTAATACAGCAGGCCCAGAATCAGGAACGCATTTCCATTTTACGAAAAAACGACTATAACGATGTTGATATACCCCACGTTGGTTTTGCAACATTACGCTTTTTATCACCAGAACTGCGCAGGGCTATCGATAGTGCTGTTCTGGTCATTGAGCCGGGAAAAAGCATTCCTGCCCGTCAGGGGATTCGTAACAGCCAGGAGGTTCTTTGTGTATTAAAAGGTTCCCTGGAATTGTCGTACCAAAATAAACTTATTACATTAAACCAGGGTGATGCTGCACACTTTTTTACACAACCTGACGATCAACATATCACCAACAATTCAAAATCGATAGCTATTGCCTTGTGGGTAGGAACACTATAATTTCATATATGAACGCTGTGTAGTCTACCACAGCTGTATGTCAGGGATTGTTTTACGTTGTATTGAACAAAATTTATATTACTTTCAAGAGAGGTTTCGTCTATGATAAAATTTACAGAGCAGCAGTTAAAAGTACCAAAGCTTATGAGGCCGGTATACCTGGTAACAGCAGGAGTATCAAAATTTGATCGTTCTTTTCCAGATAAACGGACCGAAGAACTATGCATTGATGCGTTTACAATGGCCGCAGAAATGCTTGATATGGAACCAGCTGAACTTAAAGGCTACATCCATACCTGTTACTATGGACATTTTGCCGACCATTTTGGTGATCAATTATTGGGGGAAGCAGTAATACATGACCGCCTTGGCCTTGATCCATTAGGAAATATCGGAATAAAAGCCGGAGGAGCTACCGGTGGTTCAACTCTGTGGGAAGCAGTTAAAGCAGTAGCTTCGGGGTATTCTGATTGTGCGCTGGCAATGGGGTGGGAGCGAATGGATGAGGTCCCCACTGATGAAGGGAATTTTTTAATATCATGTGCAGCTGATAAAGATTGGGAATCACCGTTGGGGCATATTTACACGGGATACTATGCAGTCATGGCGCAAAAGTACTGGCAGGTATTTGGCAAAGAGGAAGATTCATTTAGGCGAACGATGGCAGAGATATCAGTCAAGCATCATGGCTATGCTCGCTTCAATCCGTATGCGCAGGGGCCAATGAAGATAACGGTAGAGGATGTATTAAAATCACCGGTGGTTGCATATCCATTACGAGCACTTGATGCATGTTTAATGAGTGTAGGAGCAGCCTGTGCTATTATTTGTGATGAGCAGACAGCCATAAAGCTTACCAAAGGGACAAAGAATAAGCCACTTAGAATATGGGTGAGCGCAGGATCCCACACGTTGCGACCGGCAGACAGGCGAGATATGGAAATCCCATTATTGCCACATGAGACAGCAGCGATGTATAAAGATTTTGGCGAGCAATTCCCGGGAGGAGATCGCTATCCAGGTTTTACCGGATTTTTAGCAGCACGCATAGCAGCCTGGTATGGGTATCGCATGACAGGCATTACCAATCCAATGGATGATCTAGATGTTATAGAACTGCATGACGCATTTACCATAAGCGATATACAAACCTATGAAGACATTGGACTTAGGCCATACGGATATGGACGGGATTTTGTAGAATCAGGTGACTGTTATCACACTAACCCCAAAACCGGCAAACCCGGTAAATTACCATCAAATCTTTCCGGAGGGCTTATAGGCTGCATGCACGCTGTTGGGGCAACAGGGATTATGCAGGTGTTTGAGATAGCAACGCATCTATGGAACCGCTGGGCTGAGATGCATGGTGAGGATAAATACTGGAAATTATGCGGTAGAAAAAAACCTGAGGATTGGACCAATTTACAGGTTGCAGGGGCAAAGAGGGCAATGGCAATAAGTCATGCAGGTGTGGGTTCGCATGTGACAGCAACAATTTTAATGGATCCCGACAGTTTACTTAAAAAGGATGCATAAGGAGGTAGGACTATGAGTATGTTTGGACAGGTATATGTAAAAAATAATCAATATAAGTTAAAAGGCGATTTCCATGAATTAACCCCCAATATGCCAATTCGCAATGCTGATGAAAACTTTCGCCTTATGGGAGTTACCAATCCTCGCAGCTTGACATATATTCATTCATACGGAGGAGAAGCAATATTTTTTGAATCGCTGTCGCAGGGGAAATTAATGGCAAGTCGATGCGATAATTCCAGGTGTGCATATAAAGGGAGCGTATGGATGCCATTCAGAATATACTGTCCCGATTGTCTAAAGAAAATGACTGTTGTTGATATTACTGATGTAGCAAAGAAAACTGCCCGCATTCATACATTCATGGTATGTGAACGATCCGGTGCTTTCAGTCTGCTCGATAAGCCTATAAAATTTATTAATGTTGAGTTTGATGGTGTAGTCACTATTTTAATGAGCTATCTGTCAGTTGGCCAACCAAAAATAGGTATGAGGGTTATTCCAATATTCAAGAAAATCGATCCTACATATACCATACTTGACCTTTCGTGGGTTCCCGAAGGAACCAGGGAAAATCAATTACCGGTTGGATTTTCTTTCTGATTATTATCTACATCGATGGAATTTTTACGTTTATGATATTGGAGGTTTGCCATGCAGGATTTTGGATTAACTGAAGAACAGAAGTTATTACGATACAATGTCAGGGAATTTGCTGAAAAAGAAATATTACCCATAGCTCAGGAACTTGATGAAACCGAAACATTCTCAGTTGAATTGACAAAGAAGATGGGCAAGATGGGGCTATTTGGCATTGTCGTACCACAGGAATATGGCGGAGCAGGAATGGATTATCTGTCATATGCGATAGTTGTTGAAGAAGTAGCTCGCATTGACGGTTCACAGGCTGCAACAGTGGCTGCCGGCAATTCCCTGGGTATAGGACCCATCTACTATTTTGGCAATGAGAAGCAAAAAAAAGAATGGCTACCTCGATTATGTTCCGGTGAAATAGTAGCTTCCTTTGGACTAACCGAACCAGAAGCAGGTTCTGATGCAGGTGCAAGCAAAACCACTGCCCGCCTTGAAAACGGGCAGTGGATAATAAATGGCAGCAAAATATTCATCACCAACTCAACTTCACCAATGGCAGGTGTGTGCACGGTACAGGCCATCACCGGCAAACGCGATAATGGGAAGAAAGAAGTATCATGTATACTGGTGCCAAATGGCACACCAGGTTTTACAGCAAAAAAGATGACCCGTAAAATGATGTGGCGGGCATCAGACACAGGGGAACTTTACTTTGATGATTGCAGAGTACCTGAGGAAAACCTATTGGGCAAACGCGGAGAAGGATTCCATCAGATGCTTTCAACATTAGATAACGGAAGGCTTGCTATTGCTGCAATGGGGTTGGGCGGCGCGCAGGGAGCATATGAATTAGCATTAAAGTATGCACAACAGCGCAAACAATTTGGACAACCCATCTCAACGTTCCAGGCCATTGCATTTAAACTGGCTCAGATGGCAACAGAAATTGAAGCCGCACGTAATCTTTTATATAAAGCCTGTAAACTTAAAGATGCCGGCCTCCCCTTTTCAAAACATGCAGCAATGGCAAAGCTTTACTGTTCCCAGGTTATGGGGCGCGTAGTTGATGAAGCAGTGCAAATTCATGGCGGCTATGGGCTCATGAAAGAATACAATGTTGAGCGGTTCTACAGGGATTACAAGCTGTTAACAATTGGTGAAGGCACCTCAGAAATACAAAAAATAGTCATATCCCGGCAAATCGGGTGTTACGAATAATACTACTGGCATAACTTCTGCCCCATCATAAATATTTTTAAAAAATAATTGACACAAATATACGTAAGAATTTTTTTTGTTTTTACCACAAAAATAGTTGTCATCAGAAGTAACGGGTTTTATTATTAAAACGTTATTATGAAGCAAAAACCAAATAAACAGAATTTTTCAATCTTTGTTGCCCGGCAGCCAATATTTAACCGGTATAAAGAATTATATGGCTATGAGATTTTATTCCGCAATGGCTTTGATAATTTTTATAATGCTTTAGATTCAGATCTATCAACATCAAAAATATTGATTAACAGCTTCCTTGTTATTGGAACCGATTCGCTTACCGGAGGCCGAAGAGCTTTCATCAATTTTACAGAACAAACCCTGAAAACAAATCTGGCATATTTTTTCCCAAAGGAAGTGTTAATAGTTGAAATACTGGAAACTGTACCAATAACGGATGAGATAATAGCTATCGCACGCAAACTTAAAAGCCAGGGTTATAAGATTGCACTTGATGATTTTGTATTTTCTGATGAATATTCTGAATTGCTTCCTTATGCAGATATTATCAAAGTTGATTTTTTGAACACCACTACCTTTGAGCGCATACAGATTCACAATGCGATATCCCGTTTTAATATTAAATTACTGGCTGAAAAGATTGAAACCCATGAGGATTTTCATGAAGCACTTTCATTAGGATATTCTTACTTCCAGGGTTATTTCTTTAGCAAACCTGAAATTATAGAATCAAAAGATATCCCCATTTATAAATTAAATTATCTGGAAATATTACAGCAAATCCATAAAGAAGATGTAGACTTTGGCAAACTTGAAGAGATAATAAAACGTGACGTATCATTAAGTTTTAAACTGCTTAAATTTATCAATTCCGCTTCTTTTGGATTTTCAAGTCAGATAGGTTCTATCAGGCAGGCCTTATCGCTATTAGGTATACGTGAATTTAAAAACTGGTTATCATTTGTAGTGTTGCATAGCATAGCTATGGATAAGCCCCAGGAACTCATAGTAACATCATTAATCCGTGCAAAATTTGCAGAGCTATTAGCCACCCCTTCATATTTAAAATCTAATGCATCGGAATGCTTTCTTATGGGTTTATTTTCGCTTGTTGATGCTTTTTTTGACAAAGATAAAAAGGAAATATTACCGGAATTACCATTAGCCGATAACATTAAAAATGCAATTCTGGATAATGAAGGCCCATACGCTGATGTATACCAATTCATTACCGCATACGAAAAAGGTAATTGGGAAATGGTGAATACACTTTCGCATGATATGCAAATCCCTGCCCAGCAGGTAGCACAGGCGTATAGAACATCAATTGAATGGGCAAATGCTTTCTTTCTACAGCATTGACAGTGCCAATATACTTGACACTGATTGCATTGTACACCATAATCGTATTATGCTTCAAACTACCCAAAATTTACTTATAGCACTATCGTGTTTATGTGTACTTTTATGGGCGATAGTTCCTCCTATCACCTTTCATTCTGTAAAACAATCCGCTCCTCCCTATAGCCGAATTGTTTCACTATCGCCATCAATCACTGCTATGATCATTGATCTTCAAAGCGAAAACACCCTGGTTGGCGTAACCCGGTATCACCCGCCATTAACAAAAACGGTCACCATTGTAGGAAGCATAACCAATCCAAACATCGAGACAATCATAGCACTGCGACCTGATATTATCCTTACGTCACAGGAGGATGCTGTAACACAGAAATCTGAATTACTGCGTACTACCCCGATACCCTGCATCAATCTTCCCGCAGCTACGTCCTTTGCACAACTATGCAAAAATTATCTTACATTAGCCCAGCTCATACATAAAGAACCACTGGCATTGCAAAAGATAGCACGTTACCAGGCATATCGAACATTGATGATGAAAACCAGAGATTTTGCCGATGCTATCATTTTGCTATCATACAATCCAACTATAGCAGTATCAGACAAATCATACATCAGCGCTCTCTTTGCCGATGCGGGAATTCGTAACATAATCAAAAGCAGTCAAACACGTTATCCACTACTGCAGGAAGAATATCTTTTTGATTCCAGGGCACAGGTCATCATTGCGCTATCCAACGAATTATTGCCAAAAAAATTTTTACGCTTTAAAAAGATCGTACATATACCCTATGATGGAATTTATTTTTATACGCCGCAACACTACTGCAATTCACTTGACTACATCATAGCTGCGTATCATAAAGCCTGTTTGAGACAATAATCGGACATGAAAAACTATAG
Organism: Leptospira biflexa; assembly: GCA_020721905.1. Taxonomy (GTDB): domain Bacteria; phylum Spirochaetota; class UBA4802; order UBA4802; family UB4802; genus UBA4802. The sequence continues at coordinate 6,480 of DYLU01000044.1, forward strand.
ACATATTTCAGGTGTTGCGATAACAGTGTTTGTATTGCGATACTTTTACCTACTATACTATACATAATTATGAATAGATTATTAAAAAAATTTTTTCCCTTAATCATTATTGTGTTGTGCATAATAGTTTTTGCAGCAGCAATATCCGTTGGCCCATCGGAAGTAACACTATGCTCTATTTTTTTTAACAACGATTTGATTACAAAACAGATTCTATTATTTCGTCTCCTTCGCATAGTATTGGCGTTTTTTACCGGTGCTGCACTTGCAGTATCCGGATGTACAATGCAGGCACTTCTTAAAAACCCGCTTGCTGAACCATACACATTAGGCGTTTCCGGCGGTGCTGCGCTTGGTGCAAGTATTGCAGTTATAACCGGAAGCACTTTCATTTCAGTATTTGCGTTTTGCGGCGGATTACTTACCGTCCTTATTATATTTTTAATTGCTCACAATATGCAGTTTCATCCTACAGCAATCATTTTAACCGGTATTGCATTGAGCTTTGTGCTATCGTCATCGGTATTACTGCTGTTTGCTTTTGCAAAACCCGATACCGTACATAAAGTATTAATGTGGTTGTGGGGCGATCTATCAATGGCACGCTATGAATATATTGTCCCGTTTGCATCAACCATATCGCTTTTGATTATTATCCTTCTTATACTGCACCGTCCGCTGGATATTCTTTCGTTTGGTTCACAGTTTGCTACCACTCATGGTATTACCACATTCCATGTTGCAGTACTTTTCTGGGTTGCTTCACTTGCAACAAGTATAACTGTAGCAATAGCAGGAATTATTGGTTTTGTGGGGCTCATTGTACCGCATGCAGTTCGTATTATAAACACACATCACTCTTTTGTTTTGCCACTTTCAGCAATAGCCGGTGGAACCACACTGGTAATTGCTGATACTATTGGCCGGACTATCGTAATGCCCTATGAAATCCCTTCGGGCATTATCACAGGTTTTTTTGGTGGAATTTTTTTTATTATTCTTCTTATAACCCGGAATGATGCAGTATGACACTTTTTGAATGTATCAACCTTAGTGCAGGCTATCATAAAACACCGGTATTTTTTGTTGAACAATTAACTATTAATAGCGGTGAGTTTGTAGGCATCATTGGACCAAATGGTGCCGGTAAATCAACATTTATTAAAATACTTGCCCGCACAGTTTCCCCCATGAGTGGAACTATAGCTTATAAAAATAACACCTTTCAAACTATTTCTCACAAACAATACGCATCTAAAGTAGCATCTGTTTTACCCCTTGAGCACATCCTTCCATACACTGTAGAATCATTTGTAGCACTGGGGCGATATCCTCATACTACATTCAGAGGATTCAGTCAACGTGATCACGAAGCCATACAAACAGCAATGGCTCTCTGTGATGTTGAACCACTCAAAAATAAAAAGCTTACACAGCTGTCTTCGGGTGAGTTACAACGTGTCACAATTGCACGAGCGCTTGCACAAAGCACCGATTGCATACTGCTTGATGAACCAGTATCGCATTTAGATATCCACCATGCTTTTGCCATTATGGATATTTTAAAAAGGCTTAATGAAACAGGCAGCACCATTATTACAATACTGCACGATATTAATATTGCATCAGAATACTGTAGCAGAATACTTGGCATACGCTCCGGAAAAATCTTTTTTGATGGACCTCCTGAAGAATGCATCACCTATCAAAATATTGAAGCGCTGTTTGATTGTGTATGCCTTGTATACAATAATCCTATTTCACAAAAACCATATGTATATCCAGTACCAAAACATTGTTCAATAAAATAATGTAACATCTGCCTGCTGAAATAATAATATGTTCTTTTATTAGCCCATTACAAATGAAAAAATATTGTCTACCATTAACGATAAATTTTATACAGTAAGGCGTAGTACTGGTATTCTGTAATACAGGCAATTATTATCCTGATATCTTTATTACTTCGTTGAGGCGGGTTGCAATACTTTGTATCTGAATTGTTAATTCATTGATTTGTGATGTCTTTTCAGCTACAACCTGCGCAACTTCTGACATTTTCTGGATTGATGAAGAGCTTTCATTCATTGAAGATTGCTGCTGTGATACTGCCACCATAATCTCATGTGACAATGAATTAAGCAGTGTAGATTGCCCCCTGACATCCTGTAATGCTTCCTGCTGTTTGGAAATGGCTATCCGCACATCATTGATATTGTTTTCACTGGCTATGATAACATGGATCATGTCATTGAGAGCTTTTTTAGTATCCTCAACAATTGATATGCTGCTCTGAATATCGTGAATAATCGTTGCAAGATTTGATGATATCTCCTTAGCATTATCACTGGTAGCTAGAGCCAATTTGCTTATTTCATCAGCCACCACTGCAAAGCCTCTGCCATACTCACCTGCTCGTGCAGCTTCAATGCTGGCATTAAGCGACAGTAAATTTATCTGTTCGGTTATATCATGGATAACCTCAATAAATGATGACATAGCTTTCCCACTATGGGTAACAATATCCATTATACGCGACATCTCACCAAGGCTTGCCTCAGCCTTTTTTGAGTAATTGGTAATGACCATAATATTGCCAAGCATCTGTTCACCGGTAGTAATTACGTGCTTTTGAATATTAATAAATTCTTCTATCCGTGATTCCATGATTTTAGTTTCTTCTGTCTGTCGTTTTGCATTTTTATTTATCAATTCAATAGCCGCAGTCTGCTCCTCATACACTGAGGACAATTCCTCACCCATTGCAGCCTCATCCTGTGCAACCAAAGAGAGAGTGCTGCTAATCTGTGTTTGTTTTTGGATTACTTCAATAAGAGTACTGGCTGTATGTTGTGCTTCATTTATTACCTGATGTAATTGCTCAGCCCTTGTGCTGGCAGTTGCCTCATTTTTTATTGCTGTATTTGCAAATGCCATAAGGTTTTTCAATATGGTAACCGATATTGCAGTAAATCCAATAAGCATTACTATCTTACCAATTTCATCATCAATAACAATGTGACCCCATTCAGAGCTTCCGGAAACAACCGGAATGTGTAAAATAAAAATAGCCAGCAGAACCAACGCAGCATACTGTACTGTGGCAAATATACCAACAGTTATGGTAAGTCTTCTATTGTTCTGAAATAAGGATAAAAGGATAAATAAAAAGTAGCCCTGAAAAGCAGCACCTTCATTAATCATAAGATGTGGTTTTGCAGTAGCAAGATGAGAAAGCTTCAGTATGGTAGGAATTGATACTTCAAAGAGTGCGGTTGTATACTGTAAAATTGTGGAATAAACGGTTGTAAACGTAAATTTTAGATTGATGATTGATATTATGGCAAAAATAGCTATAGTTATTAAATAGCTAATATTGACTACAACAGGATTATTTGGCGAAGCTGCAATAATAACAAGAAATATGATAATTGCAATAATAATCCTGATTTTACTGGCAATTTTTTTCCCTTCTATTGTTATACTATCAATACTGTTCATTGTACATTACCTTTCAAAAATTAAGGATTTAAACACATTCACCTAAATACATATGTAACCATCTCTATAGTTAGTTTTACTTTTTATATAATTTGCCAGCAATAGCTCTATTCATTTCTATACAAAGATATAACAATACGAGCAGACGCTCATTTGATCGTATTACATTGTTCCATCTTGTTTGTCAATATATAATTATATAAAATATTATATTTGTACATTCTGGGAAGCAAACCGTTTGCCACCGCAATGCCAAATCTGTCTTCGTGCCATACTGCTGTATCAGCCAAAAACAAAACGCTATCATTCTTCATGGCTCCATTTTTCATGGCTCTGACCCCATATTTTGTCAAAATGTGTTGACAATAAAATTCAATAAATCATCGTGGTGATGTTTTTTGGCAAACCGGAAAACAGGAGGAAGTTGGGTGAAAATCCCACGCTGACCCGCAACTGTAATTCCCTGATTGTCAGGGATAAGCCAGATACTCCTTTAGCTGGAATTCCTCGAGGTTTGGGAACCAGTTAGCGTCAAAGAAATTTGATTCTAACATCCCGCATGCCCTCGAGCATGCGTTTTTTTGTGTTCCCACCTCCTCTTTCCAGTACCAACTTTTATTACACATGAGGAGGTTTACATGCTAAAATTTAAAATCGTTTTTTTTACAGCAGTTCTGGCGATAGGCCCCGCCGTCTTTGCCCAGGAAGAAACTCCCCTTGAAGATGTTGTGGTAAGTGCGTACAAAAGCGGGGTAACCTATGGGCAAAGTTCTTCTGTGAGTATCATTACACAACAGGATATTGAACAGGGAGGCTATAGGTTTGTAAGCGATGTGTTGCAAACGGTTCCCGGACTTTCGCTTGTCCAGAATGGTACCTTAGGCGGCAATACAAGCGTTTTTATCCGCGGTGCAAAGACCGGCAATGCAGTGGTGCTTATTGATGGCGTAAAGGTTTTAGACCCGTCAACTATAGAACGAACATTTGATTTTGGAACCCTCACCACTGACTCTATTGAACGCATTGAGATTATCAAAGGACCTCAAAGTGCATTATACGGTTCAGATGCAACCGGCGGCATCATCAACATCGTTACAAAACGGGGTGCCGGGAAACCATCTGTAACGCTTTCTACGTATGCCGGATCATACTACACCACGCAACAATCGGCAAATATATGTGGCGGCGATAGTTCCCTGAATTATTCTATTACAGCGGGACAGGCTTCAGCACAGGGATATTCCCGTGCACAAAAACCCTCAACAGCCACAACGCCATTTGATGACGATGGCTTTTATCAGCGATATGCATTGGGTAAATTTGGTTATGCGCCGTTTACTGCATTAACCGTTGATGCAGGCTTTACGGTAAAGGAAACTGACCTTGATTTAGATGATAGTGCACAAACTGATGATGCAAACTCTTACGAAAACCGTAAGGAAATATCGGGCTACATACAGCTTGAACACACCATTGCAACATACTGGAAACACAGCTTAAACGTCAGTGCATCCCGCACAATACGCTCATACGATGATTTTGATGATGATGGTGCAGGTTTTTCAGATTTTGGAGCAGATAACCGTTACACAGGAACTATCGCCCATGCTGAATGGCTGCATACATTTACTATAAAGGATTTTAATACACTGAGCATTGGCATTAACTATGAAAAAGAATTTTCCACAGTAGAAGATTACTTAGCTTCATCAGAAATTGCAAATGATAATGATATTGTTGGCTTTTTTGCTCAGGATTATGTTCATGCCGGCAAAATGTTTTATCTTACCGCCGGGGTCAGAGCCGACAACAATGCCATCTTTGGCTGGCAGCAAAGCTACACCGTGTCGCCAGCCATTATCATACCGGTGATAAAAACCAAACTTAAAGGAAACTGGGGCAAAGGTTACAAAGCACCCAGCCTGTACCAGATATATGGCGATGGAGGAATGTACGTAGCTGAAAACAAAGACCTGAAACCAGAAGAAAACACCGGATATGATGCAGGAATTGAGCAGCCAATTGGCAAACTAATAACCCTTGAGGTAATGTATTTTAGCAATACATACCGCAATATGATAGATTATGATTCAGGTAGCTGGCCCGGTAAATATATCAATATTGGTAAAGTAACCACAAAGGGATATGAAACGCAGTTGTCTATTAAGCCTATAGATGCTCTGACCCTTGCGGGAGGCTACACTTACCTTGAAGCAACTGATGAATCAACTGATAAACAGCTTTTACGCCGCCCAAAACATCAGGGCTATGGGCAGGTAACTGTCAGCATGGGTACATTTGACATATCATTTATTGGAACATATGTTGGCAAAAGAACCGATACTTATTATAATAGCTCAACATTTACGAACGAAGATAAAGAACTTAAGAGCTATTTCAAAGCTGATATTACAGCAACATATGCTCTGACCCCTGCACTATCAATAAACGCAAAAGCTGAAAATATAACAAACAAAAAGTATGAGCAAGCTTACGGCTACAACATGCCCCAGCGAAGTTACTATATAGGAGTAAAAGCAACGCTGTGACCTTTCCCCTTCCCCCTTTCCCTTGCCGGGGAGAGGGGGAACTCATGGTGATAAGGGCACCCTATATGCTCTGACCCCTTATACAACCTTATATGAAATAATTTAGCAGAAAGGCAATCAAAAGGATACCCCACCAACGCAATAGTGCTATGATTACTACAAAGACAGCAAATCGTTTCAATATGAGTGCTACTTTCCCACTTTTTTCAAGGAAGGAACTTTGTGATGCGGTCACCAATAAAAAAACCTGTAAAAAAAATTTGCACAGAATACATTGACAATGGTATATAAAAACAATATATTGTAGTAGTAAATTACAACCATAATAGTTTTAAACAACGTGGAATATTAAAAATTTTAAATCTATCAGTGTAATTAAGCATTAGGGAGGTCAGGATGAAGCGCTCTATATTTACATCACTACTTATAGTAAGTATTGTTATTGTTGCAGGGATTGGATGTAATAATGATAAAACTGAATTGGCATGGATAAATGATACAGGCCAATCAGTTAATGATATTATTTGGGCTGATGGTGATGAACAGTGGAGTAAAGATGGTGGATATGCTGATAAGCAACAAACCGAATCAAAAGAGGTAACAAAGCTTGATGGCACTGTTGTTGCAAGTATTGATTCAGGTTCAGGTTTTCAAGAAGGAACAGTTATAATAGATGAAACAAATTCAAGTTCATTATCACTTAATGAAGGTTCTTCTGAGGTATATACTATTGATTCAGTAACACCATAATTATTATTTCACAGTGATTAGTATTACGTATACTTGCTTTTAGGTGTAATTTATTTCTTTACATTGAAGGTGCAGTTTACATTAAATATTGCAGTAATGCTACAGAGGCAATGCTCTAATAATGCCTTTATTATTGATATTGTAGAACGCCATGGATAATATTATTTATTTAGCATATTAGCAAAGACAGCTCATACAACACAAGCGAGTACATAAAATGAAAATAAGTACAGCATCAGTACCTATATTTTTGTTTGTTGTGATTTACCTTTCACAGCTATCTGCACAAAACCAGCCTTCCCACTATATCTGGCAGCAGGTTTCGGGTAACTGGTCGGTTATTTCTGATAACAAGGAATCGTATTTACGGGAAAGCAGGGGCATGGTATTTCATTTTGACTACAGTCCACTTATTAACCTTAACTCTCTTATCAGTATGAATGAAATCCCTTCTTTTACCATGCTGACGCATACATTTTCACTCAATGCGCCGGCATCTGATGCCACATTCATGACATTTTTTGCAGCATCTGATTACAGGCAGTTTTACGGTGTGCAATTTTCCGGTAATGAGTCATCCATTACTACTGTAAGCCTTGTTCAATCTGATATTAAAGATACAACGCTTCCCAGGCAGGCAAAGGGGAATTTTACCATAACCACTTTATCTTCACAAAACGTATCGCTTGCATACGGACGCACATATACACTTAGTATTACTATTCAGAAAAAGCATATTACCGTCCTTGTTGACAATACACAGGTACTATCGCACACTCTTGATGAAGAGCCTGAAGGTGGTAAAATTGGTTTTGCCGCTAAACACTGTATCCCCATCATCGATAACCTCATTGTTTCCAAAGACAATACCATTATTTTCAGCGATGATTTTTCAAAAGAATCCATACGAAAAATTGTGCTTCAGGGGCGGAAATTAACTCCGGAAGAAGTGAAACAGGAAAAGGAAAAACAAAAGAAACAAAAAAATTAACATGTTTTATTAATTTTCAAAAAATACTTGCAACTTTTTAACCACATTTACATCGTATATAATAAGGAAAAAATATGTAAGGGTTAATCATGTACGCCATTCATGTCTTCTTTTTATTTGCATTTGGTCTTTTTATTGGCTTTATATCCTCAATTCCCGTTGGTGCTGTCCAGCTTGAAGTCATTAAAAAAGCTATTAATGGACACCTTAAGCCTGCAATATCGGTTGCACTGGGCTCAGTTACTTCGGACTTTATTTACGGTGTGCTTGTGCTTTTTGGCATTGGCAAATTTCTACACTATCACAATGTACAGATATTTACCTATTCACTGGGAATTTTTGTTATCATAGCGCTTCTGTACCGTTCATATCGTGAACACAAACACATGCCGCCGCATATAAAAACGCATATTCAGTATAAAAAGCGCACATCATTTTTAACAGGTTTTACCATTGCAATTACCAATCCCGGTATGATTGTATGGTGGGTTATTGGCTATAAGCTGTTGCTAGACCTTAAACTTTTTGATACAATGAACGCACCACTAAAAGCTACATTCTTAATTGCGTGCTGTATAGGGCTTGTAGGCTATCTTTCACTGATTGCACTTATGATGAATAAATTGCAGGAATCCATTTCCGATAGTCTTCTTGACAAAATGAATATCATCATCATGATTTTACTTATGTTTGTCATTATATATTTTTCCTTTAAACTGTATGGGTTACTTACCAATACCACAATTGAAATTTTATACAATTTTTAGGCAATAATTACCAGCATTATACATTACTGCCTGCGCAGGCTTTGTATTGTAAACTATTTATATGGGCGATAGTTACTGGATATGGACATCATGGAAACGAAACAGTTTATTGATGCATTACGAAAACTTCCCTGCGACTCTATTCTTGACAAAGAGTTTTTTGCTCACCTGTATGATTTTTTTGAAGATGTAGGGATGTCACTGCTGTTGTCAACCCCGGATGATTATTACCTTTTATATTTTGATTTACCCGAAGCCATTGACGATATTTTGCCATCCAATGTTTCATGGCTTGCAGAAAAAGATGATAAATCAACTTCTTTAACCATGTTTGCAGACGGCAGCGAAATCCAAACGTACCATACATTCCATGTTGCCAACAATCCTGTGAATGCCTATTTCTTCCAATCAGTAAAAAATACCATGACCTTAACCATTAATTTTTTTGCAGTGATGTATGGCGATATCTACAAACTAAAATCTATAGAATTTACACTTCCTCAGGCCATACTACAGCAGATAGAATAACACAATGCACGAAAAAGCAAAGGAATATATTGAATATATCAAAAAAGGTGAAATACCTCCTGACACCAATCAGCGTAAAAAGAAATTTTCTCGCATTTTTTTGCTGATGAACATTGTTGTGTTCATCATCCTGCTAACACTCATAATCCAAAAAAAAGAGCCAGCTGATTATATCTATCAAACCGTTGCAGTCAATGGAATTCACGTGCGCTTCTCCATTATTCATACCATCAATCAGCCAATACTTGCATCAGTAACATTTACCAGTAACACATCATCACAGCTTTCAGTAAAAAAGCCACCCGTTACGGTAACTATCGCACATAACAATGACAAAATACTGTCACAATCCTTTTACTACTCATCCACAATGCTTGCCATATCTCCACAAAAACCAGTAACCATGACAACCGCAATTCCACTTGAGCCTATCAGGGAATATGCAAAAAAACATGATTTACTGAAACCAAAGCGATATGTTTACCATAGTGTGATTCCTTTAACGGTAACTTTTACGCTGCACACGGTTATGGATTATGCAGTAGATTTACAACTACAATGCAAGGTTAGCGCAAAATGACACGGCCAACATGGGATGAATATTTTATGATGATAGCCCGTGACGTTTCCACACGGGCAACGTGCATACGCCGTAAAGTAGGTGCAGTTATAGTAAAAGATAAGCGGATTTTATCAACCGGATATAATGGTGCACCAACTGGAGTAACTCACTGTACTCCCCAAACGTGTCTTCGAAATATTTACAATGTGCCATCAGGACAGCGCCATGAACTGTGCCGGGGGCTTCATGCAGAACAAAACGCTATTATTCAGGCAGCGTATCACGGTGTTTCAATTGCCGGTGCAATTATTTATGTTACCCATCAGCCCTGTTCTATATGCACCAAGATGCTCATTAACGCCGGCATAAAAAAAATTATCTTTGAACACTCTTACGATGATGAACTGGCAAAGGTAATGATGGAAGAAGCCGGCATTGAAGCAGTTATGTTTAAACCAGAGTCATCCTGAAATTGCGCCAATGCCAATAGGACAATGAAATTGCAAATAGTAGTATAATAAGCAGGCTTCCGGACAACCCTTTTTAGGCGTATATAGAAATCAGCTCACTATTAGTGAAGTATTTTAAAACAAGGTTGATATGATCAAATAATAAAAAAATAAAGCACCTGTTACAACAACTACCCAGTAGGCCACCGCAATAATTTTCCATGTTTTTGATTCTTTTAATGAGTGTATATCCATAGTATTTTCCCTCACTCAGTCTTTTATGCAATTACGGTATAAGAAAATGTCTACCATATAAATAAAGCGGATATATAACCAAAAATCCCGTTATTAGTGAAAAAATTATCTTTAACACAAAATATATTATTTCCTTATTCATATTTTCACCTCATTGTAATAATAATTGCCGTTTTGTATCTGCCACCTTCAACAAACCTTTAGTTGTAAATGTTGCCATACGCACATCCGTTTTTGTTTTAAAACATATACCTATTATCCATGGATAATCTTTTTCAACTGGACACGTATAGTAACTTACATACACAAGGCCATCTTTTACAACCACACCGGTATAGGCTGTATCACCATTAGAAGGCAGGTCAAACAGATGAATCAATCTGTCAGGAAGAACTTCGTAAATGGCTGTTCGTTTCTTTGCAACATGATTTCCCAAATCAAATCGTGGTCCAAGATGATTGCGTCCTGCTGCAAATATTCGCCCATTAATTGAAAACAGCGTAGATCCATCTAATCGTGTTATGAATGAATGCGCATAACACCACTTTGTATATGGCTTTGATGCAATAGCTATTATTGTATTGCCAGTTGGATTGCCAAACTCATATCCGCCAGTACCAAGGCTTTCGCAACGCAATGTTGCAATAATAGAACCATCAGGTAAAAATTCAAGTTCGGGCTCACCATTTTCATATACAGTATACACTTCAGAAACTTCTTTCCATGCAAACCCATCAGTTGATGATAATAACACAGTTATAGTTGAAATTTCAGATTGTTCAGGTTGCCCCGCTGGAAGTAAAAGATTTTTTTTCCCACTTGCAATGACATACCATGTTTTATTATCCTGTGTCTTTGGCCTCCATAGATTCCACCCACCATGAGTAACGTTTTGTACCCCCTTTTGTGTACGGTGGTAAACCGTAATTGCTGTTAATTCTTTGGGAATACTCCAGTTTACTCCATCCTGACTAACAGACCAGTATGTGGTATGTGGCAAAGGATCAAATGTATCATTTACAAGAAAGTAGACAAAAAGATTTTTCTTTATTACTGCAAACTTAGGATCACGGACATCTTTTCCGGCAATTGTCAGTTTAGCTACATCCTGCCATGTTTTGCCATCAGCAGAACGGCGTATAAGTAAATACCCATTATCATCGTACAGATGCCATTTTGTCTGTGCATGGATACAATAAAAATATCCATCATAATAGATTAAATCCGTATTTGAATTATGCTGTTTCAATGGATCATCTGAGGTGGTTATGATATATGAATCAAACTGTAGTGCAGGGTCATAACTATAGTGTGGCGGTTTACGGAAATCCCAATAGATTATGAGTAGCGATATCACTATCACAGGGAAAAGCAGAATTCCCGATAATATTGGCAAAAGCATTTTAACAATTTTCATGGCGCCCCCTTTTTTTTCTATGATTATAAAATATTTTACAAAGAATTTGTATAATCTGTCAATTGTAATTTACTATTACTTTTTTCCATTTCTATCTTAATTGCCATTTCCATTATATATGCCGGTGGTATCCCGGGCTTTAACATGGTGTTGTTTATGATTATTGTAGGCGTTGCATACACGCCTAAGGTTTCACCTAATGCAATATCTTCCTGCAAATAATTTATAATTTCTTTTGTTTTTGCTTTTTGCGATAGTTGATAGTAATTATATTTCAGGCGATCAACAACGCTTTGTATAACTTCAGTATCAACTTTTCCCTGATGCGACATTAATTCCATTATGTAATCATGATATGATCCACTGCCATACAATGAATACGCAATTGCTGAAGCAATACATGAAGAGCCATCATGTTTACTTTTGATAAACCTGTTACACTGACCATCAAGAGGGAAATGCCTGAGGTACAATGCTATAGTTTCCGGATATTTTAGTGCAAGCTCATGCAACATGATAATTGCCCTGTGGCATGCGCCACAGTTAAAATCAAAAAATACAACAATATGAACCGGATTCTCTTTTTTACCAACAACTGGCTTTATGTTATCAACTGCAATGGTAATCTTTTTATAGGTATCATATTCTTTTTTAAATTCTTCTGTAAGCTTTGCATGGCGTTGTTCTTCCTTTTTTGTATATGTGTACTGTAATCCTGCATGCAATCCATACCCTATACCCAGTGATATACATGCAATAATCAGTGTAATGAAAAAAAACTTTTGCACACTCCTGTTTTTCATTATTTGCATGACATCAAAATCATGAATTATATTAATACCCTTAAGTATGCCATTGTACATGTGCCGTATTTGTAAAAGAACACATATCAAAAGAACAATGTTACATGCCCACAATACCATACAAAATGAACAGAATTTTTTTATTGTAACAAATGAAATAAAACCAAGCACACATGAAAGAAGCACCGCAAAAATTGCACTCCACAAAATAATAAAATCAGATATTGTATGCTCGTGATGTTTTGTGTTATATAGAACAAGAAAAATAAAAATCAGATAAAACGCAACACCCCAGGCTGACAGCGGCAATCCAAAAAGAACCGAATACGCACTGGTATTGACTGTATTGCAATCAAAAACGTTACCGGATGAACATAATGCATATAAAGCCTGATCGGGAATAAGCGGATAATAATGTATGTACAATAAGTATAATGAATCAATGAGTGCAATTGCTGCTGTGAATAGCATTACAATCATTATTTTCTTTTTGAACATTGGCAATCTCCTGTCATGTTATGCATATAGTCAAATGTAATAGATATACGAAACTCCCCTGACATGAAGTGGTTCAGAATTCAATATTTTTTCATTTCAAGTTCCATATAATACTATGTTTTTATTGGATTATAAACATTTCAAGTGTTATTACATTAGTTTTGTAAAAAACAATTACAAAACAATATTTTTACAATTAATAGAAAAATCAATTCAGAACTTATAATACAATACAACATTTTTACTAGCGGTAACCCTTGATTCGTTATCAATTTACAGCACGATTGACTATCCTTTGCATGCAGTCAATTGAAATGATTGTGTTATTATCTTTTACGATAAAGCAATTTTACAAAGGATCTTTAATGCAACATTACCTTCACTAAAAACGGCTGATACTCTAATGGATTCATATAGACTATATACCACTGCTTCTCTTCGTGTAGAATGGCCTTTGCCGAATAATACATCATAGCTGTACCACGTAACCTGGGTGGTGTATAAATAATTTCCTTTTTTGCCTGTGGCAGCAATTCTATCGTTTGTGCTTTGCACATCACGATATTGCCTGTAAAAAGCTGACAATACACTATATTGTATGACCGTTTTATCACGTTATAGGTCAGAGAACATTCGCCAGCAACATCATCGTATAATCTTTTTGCTAAATTGAATTTCTTATCCCAGTTACTATCGCCCTGTAAAAATTCATAATGATTTTGCCGCAGTATATTGTCCTTATGTACCCGTGCAATAACAAGTGAACTTTTATTTTCCCCGCCAATGTGACCCACTACATAAACATAGTTATTATGCATCATCACCGATGCACCCAATGCCGGGACATTTCCCACAAACATATTTTTTTTCCGGATAAAATGAATGGGTTTCCCAATTTCCCATTGTTTGGGAACATTCCAGTATGCAATTGAACTTTCTTTCATGGTAAATGACAACGGTTTAGCAGGATCATGTATATATACATGAGCATAATACACATATACCATGTTACCAACACGGATTCCATTAAATGCCCATAATCTATCCCTGGAAGGATTTTCACCATAAGTATTTTTTATGAATTGTGCTATTTTCCCATGTTCCCTGTAATATTCAAACTGCAATTGGGTAACATTGGTAGCATTAATCTTTTCAGTAAAAGCCAGGCTGTTAGATATCATACCTTCATCAGTAATGGTATCGCCAAATGTCCACAAGGTATACCTATGATCAAAATCAATTGGTGTACATCCATCCTGACCATTTACAAAAGAAAGACGCGATGGTGCAAAAACACCGTATTCAGTTACGCTGTGAGTTTTACTACATTGAGTATAACAAAATACGCTGAGTATAACAGTAAGTAAAATACAAAGTGTGCAATATTTTTTAATCAAAAAAAAATAACCCCCGTAAGCTTATTTTATTCCAAACCATATTTTCGCGGCTGAGAATACCTGTAATACCCGCTCTCCTCTTCATTCTTAATTGTTTCGGCTTCATCGCCAAAATATTTTATTCGTAAACTGTCCAGCTGCTTTTGTAGCTCTTCTCCTTTATATTGCTTTTCAAGCTGTGCACGCTCCTGCATATATTGCATCCCAGCATCCCACCGCTGGTCGCGCACTGCATCCAGTTCTTCCCAGCGTTGCAGTGCAGCACTGTCAAGCCCCATAGCTTTGCGCACCTCTTTCAGGCTTTCTTTGCGCTCCTGCGGTGTCATATTTCCCAAATCTTTTTGTACACTCTCAACATCAAGGAATGAATTCATCAACTCCTGCTGTTTGCGTGCCATAAATGTATTGGTGTTGCTTTTATATGCTTCCTGAATGCTTTGTTGATAAAGCGATAGTTTTTCGTTAAAGGGCATATTGCCTTCCTGAATAGTATCCAGTGCATTATAAATTGGTTCTATTCTTTTTTCTGCTTCCCATACCTGATCTGCATCCTGACCAAAAATTTCGTATCGTTTTTCCCATAATGCATTGCGTTTGTCTTTTGAAGATAATTGTGCCAGATCATTTCCATTGTCTTCCAACCATTTGTTATATTTATGCAATTTTTCAAATGTATCAAATATTTCATTTTCCATCCCGGGAAATATTTCACGCAGCATTGCATACAAATATACAACCCAGTCATCCGGATACATTTTAATGAGGTAATCCATAAGTTTTTCAACAAGCATTACCTGGGTATGCTTGTGGTGAATTGTTTTCCCATACTTTTCTCTGAAATACTGAACAACATCCTGCATATCAAAGTTGGCCTGCAGGCGCGCCCTCAATTCCTCATCTGCCTCAAAAGCCTGCAGTAACATATTTACAGGTGGTACAACGCCGCCATTTTTGATATAATCAATACGTGACTGGATTGTATCGCTTTTATGGAAAAATAAAAAATAGATAGCAACCAGTACTACAATAGCTCCCAGAACATAATATCTTGTTTTCATAATATCCACTTTTAAAAAAATATAGATTATCTAAATGACCTTAAATCGCAAACTCCAATTACTCTGCTATTACGCCATTAGATCTTCCGTTAATAACTTTTTTTCAATAATAATTTTACTATATATCATGACATAAAAAATCCTCCCCCATTGTCTGAAGAAGGATTTTTTATATTTAACTAAAGAAAATATATATCAATCGTAGTATGCTATATAGTCAAATACCGATGCATAAAACTCCATCTCATCAAACATATCAGGACCAACACCAATAACATCAAGATGATCCTGATTAACTATATCAGCCGATGATGTCATCTGGGCACTATTGGGATAATTTATGCTGCTTACATACCCCAATCCTGTATCGGTTGACAGATAATCCTGCCCTAAGAAAACCTCAGTACGTTTTAACCTGTATCCCATCTGCTGCGAGTTAATCCCTACCAGTCCATCATCATCAAGGTCAGTCCTTGTTCCGTCACCTTTGCCTGCAGCACCATCATTATCACAATCATCAGTACAGTAACCATCGCCATCAATATTATAAAAACCATTGCGCAACAAAAAGAGTGCCGGATTAACGTCCAATCCTGTTTGTGCTGTGATAATCGAAACCCATCGGGCAGCATAGGTGGAACTTACCGGATACGAATTATTAAACACCTTCATCCCCGTTGTGACACCATCAGATGCGCTGTAATCGTTATAAACCAACTGTTTTGCTGATGCATAACAATCATTCCCTGATTTATAAACAACGTTGCCATATATAGTTGCCAGAGCATTCAGTACGCTTGTTAAACCTGGTCCCAAATCCAGGATGTACTTTGCAACCGGTGAACCCCGATGCGGTGATGAAATAGAAAGTGCAACTTTTACTACCTTATACCCTTTGCGCTGATAGAGTACTTTAGCGGCTTTGCGCAAATCCAGGCCACCCTGGGAATGACCAACAATATTTACATAGGTTGTTCCTGTTGTTGCCATGTAGCTTTCAATTTGATTAGCTAACTGCGTACCACGATACTCGGAAGAATGAAATGGCTGAACCTGTGCTATGAAAGATTTTTGGTTTTTATCGATATTGCCATTACAGGTTACTTCCAAAAATGCGTCGCATGGATCGCCAACAAATACACCATAATCATTGCCCCAATAATCGTATCCCAGAATATCATCAAAACCTGCCATTCCATGAGCAAAGACTACCGGGTAGGTTGTTCTGGGTACTGTGGCAAACACGCCATATGGGGTCAGAGCAAAACCTAACAAAATTATAATTATTAAAAACAAACCTTTTTTCATAAAACCCCCTCTAATATATACCGTCTCTATGGTATATATTATGAACAATACCGGAAATTGTCAACTTTTTTAATACCGACTGGTAGATTTTTTTATTAACAGCACTAAAAAATAAAAAAATATTTTTTTTTATTGCTAAGGGTAATTAGGTATGGAATTATTATTGTTCATTATTGTTCTTTGTCGTGTATATACACAAAACATCTTGGGGAGGATAAACATGAATATTGAAACCACCACCTGCATTTCACATGAGCACTATG
>DYLU01000045.1 GCA_020721905.1 Leptospira biflexa
TTTATTCAAAGGCTATTGAGGCGGTTGATCCCTATGGTGCTGTGCGTTCATCATTAATACGGGAAGGTAATACTTTGCGGTTGGTGGATGGCAGTGTATTTGATCTGTCTGCCTTCAGGCATATCTATGTAGTTGGAGCAGGGAAAGCAACTGCACCCATGGCAAAGGCAGTTGAGGATATTCTGGGCGATAGTATATCAGAAGGGGTCATTGCTGTAAAGTATGGTTACCGTGAAAAGCTTTTCCGTATTGACCTGCGTGAAGCAGCCCATCCTGTGCCGGATGAAAACGGACTGAAAGCATCTCAGGAGATCATTGAAATGCTTGGAAAAGCAGGTGAAGATGATCTTGTCATATCATGTATTTCAGGTGGAGGATCGGCACTGTTGCCGTATCCGGTAAAACCAATTACATTGGCTCAGAAGCAGGATTTAACCCAAAAGCTGTTAAAAAGCGGAGCTTCAATTAAAGAGCTGAATGTTGTTCGCAAACACCTGTCAAGAACAAAAGGCGGTAACCTTGCGCTGGCAGCATACCCTGCTACGGTCATCAACCTCATGATGTCGGATGTGGTGGGTGATGATATGGACATCATTGCATCGGGGCCATTTGTAGCTGATGAAAGTACCTATGCCGAAGCCCTTTCCATTTTGCAGCGGTATAAGCTGGAAAAAATGGTTGCCCCGTCAATAATCACTCATCTGGAAAAGGGGGTAAATGGTGAAGTTCCTGAAACCCCCAAAGACAAACATATATTTGAAAAGGTGCACAATAGTATTATTGCTTCAAATATCATTGCATGTATGGCAGCATACAAAAAGGCATGTGATCTGGGATATAATTCACTCATTTTATCATCAATGGTTGAGGGCGATACTTCCCAGGTTGCAGGCTTCCATAGTGCCATAGCTTTTGAAATTATTAAAACCGGTAATCCGCTTAAAAGACCAGCATGTATCATCAGTGGAGGGGAAACCACGGTGGTGGTTAAAGGCTCGGGGCTTGGTGGGCGTAATATGGAGTTTGCCATACAGATAGCCCGGTTAATTGAGGATACATCAATTATTGCTGCAAGTGTGGGAACTGACGGTACCGATGGCCCTACTGATGCAGCAGGAGCTATTGTTGATGGCACAACAGTTAAAAAAGCACAAAAACTTGGATTGAATATAGATGATTATATCAATAATAGTGATTCATACCACTTTTTTGAAAAACTGGGTGATTTAATCAAAACAGGTCCCACTAATACCAATGTGATGGATGTAAGAATTATTATTGTAGTATAAAAAATTATTGATTAATTAAAAAAATACTTGCTAAACAAGTGGCACAGTTGTACATTTATTTCCAATATAGTTAATTGTATATGCAGGGATGCTAAAAAATATTATATGTTAATTTCAATTAAAGGAGTGATACAATGAAAAAGAAAAGCATACTTTTTGTTTTGGCAATTGCTCTGGTTCTTTCACTGCAGTTTACACCTATGGTAAAGGCACAGGAGGCACAGCCAGCCGAAAAACAGCAGTTTACGGAAGCAACACGACCTGAAGAAAATTATCTGGCACGTTTTCATGCACTGGAACGGGTTGAGTTTTTAAAGAAATCAAATTTAGACAAAATATATATGTTAAAAGTTATAGTTACCAACTACAAAGATCAGGGCTGGGATAAAGACTATCAGGCAATATATGAAGGGTATAAAAAAGGAATGGATTATTATTATAAGCGCGATGTTATTTATGCTCAGGTAGAACTTGAAAAAAACCGAAAGGATATATTTGAGTTATACAAAAAAATAGCAGAGGTATATAAGCAGAAAACACAGGCATTGCTTAACGAGTGTGCCGGTAAAATCCTTGACCTGGATCTTGATGAACGAAGCAGATCAAATCCTGACAGGAACAAAGTTTTATTTAATAATGTTGCACGTTTGCGTATAGCATACGGACAGTTTGATGATGGGCAGAATATGATGGATGATCATGTATATGATACCGCAGTAAAGCATTTCAGAGTTGCAAAATCATATGCTATCCAGATACTCGAAGATATAGATCCGGAAAATGCAAAAGGAAAATATGATCTGGATAAAGCCGATAATTTAAATAGAATATTGAATGCACCACAGCAGGCGGCTAAATAAATATTGTTGCAGAAATTATTGTATAGTGTTAAAGGCTGTCTTTAAAAAAGGCAGCCTTTTTCATGAATAATATCTTTTTTTGCAGAGTGGTACACTATAGAATGGCAAGAGTTGATTGCTTAAAAAAAATAGTATTATTTCTTGTGGTAATTATTATTACAATCTTTTCATTTCAAAATTCCACAACCAGATTAGAATTTCCACTGTACCGTGTAGTGCTTGATCCCGGACATGGCGGCAAAGCAACCTTACCAAAAGATATGTATGGTGACAGGTTTGATGTGCTTTCAATGAAATATCTGGATGTATATCGTGAAGGGGCGTCGTATAAAAACTATCATGAGCATATTTACACGTATGAATTAGCTAAACGCGTTGAGGCAATTTTACAGTTACTATCGCCTGATGGTAATTTTGAAAAGTTTTATACTATACTGCAAAAATATACTGATAAGCCTGTCAAAAGGGTTAACATACAGGTTTTTATGAGCAGGGGCCCATCGTTACATTCACATCCAATCCATAATGAATCAAACGCGCCATACAGGCTGTTTGATTTTATTGGCAATGACGGCACGCTTAAAGAAGGCAGGATAAGCTGTATTAATAGCCGTAAGCCGCATCTGGTAGTTACAATACATTTTGCTTTGAATTCGTCACCTTACTTTCGCGGCATGAATGCTGTTATTGCAGCGCCCTACAGTATTTTATATAAGGGATTGCAGTATCTTCAGGGAACTATCGCTGACAGATCTTTTTTTTACAGCAGTAGGTATGCTGACTGGTTTACTGAGGATGAACGTAAATCAGAATTTTTCTGGTATTGCAATGATGTGATGATGTATTTTACGGGCTACCGTATAAAGAATGATTACAGCATTAATACTGATGAATTCAGAGGCTACCGGTATAATATGGTAAAGTGGGCTTTTAATGACACACCTGGCTGGGCACATATAGCAAAACATCATCCGAACAACACACTGTATGCACAGGACATACAGCAATTTGTACCTCAAAATGCCTTTTTTACCCGGGAGCAAAGCAAATATGAACAATATCGACGGGAGGGTGGATTTGAAGGTTATGGCGGGGACAATCTCTATGCATCAAATGAGATCATACGATTTGTGCTGTACAATCTTTATTCAAAGGGCATACGGCATAAAGACCAGCGTCTTGCGCCACCGTATATATCAATATGGTCAGTACCACTGCATATCAATGCAATTAATGCATTTATTGAATTTGGATATTTAGCGCGACCATATACCCGCAATATTATCAATAATCATCTGGATGATGTTGCTGAGGGCATTGCTGTTGGGATATATTCGCTTTTTGCCGGTGTAGAGGTTGCAAAAAAGTATCCCTGTAAACCGTATGGAAAAAAGATTGACCTTGAGAAATATACCATTGATAAAAATAAGGATTATTTTACGATAGTGCGATAGCTTACAGTATTATTTTTTTTCTGGAGTGATTGTGTGAAAAAACTATATGCAATTATCATAATAATGTTTTATTTATCATCCGCTTATGCCCGGGATCCAGTCAGTGAAAAATTTATTACAGCAGCGCAAAAAGCAAGCCCATCAGTGGTGAGTATACAGGTATTTGTTATTGAAAATGGGCATTATAGAAAAGTTGGCTATGCGTCAGGCACTATTCTTTCATCAAAGGGGTATGTTGTTACCAATTATCATGTTGTTTCAAAGGGTGCTGTATATCAGATTAATTTAGCGGATGGCACTGAATGTGAAATTGAGTCATTTTCTGATGGAAGTATCTACATCATGGATGAAAAAACGGATATTGCACTGTTAAAGATACGGCATCCTGCCGGTATGCCCTTACAGGCAATAGAGTTTGAAGATGAAAAGGTATATCCCGGCCAGTGGGTGATGGCAATAGGTAATCCTTTTGGGCTGCAGCAGTCGGTAACAGGCGGTATTGTATCGTCAGTGGGGCGCAGTGATATTGGCTTTGCTGATATAGAAGACTATATCCAGACTGATGTGCCTATCAATCCGGGTAATTCAGGTGGGCCGCTTGTGTCACTGAACGGAAAGCTTGTTGGTATCAATACAGCAATACGAACACAGACAGGCGGGTATCAGGGGATAAGTTTTGCAATTCCTGCTTCCATTGTAAAACAGGTTGTTGGTGAACTCATACACTATGGCAGGGTGCGCCGTGGCTGGCTTGGTTTTTTAGTTCAGGAAAAATTCATAAAAGACGGCACACAAACTCAGGTTGAAGTTATATCGGTTGTTGAGGGTTCGCCCGCTTCCCGTGCAGGTATAGAGGTTGGTGATATTGTACGCAGGGTTGATGGCGTAAATATAAAAAAAATTTCGGATCTGGTAAAATCAATTCATGCAAAGCAGGTGGGATCACCCATTGAACTGGTTATTGCACGTGATGGTCAGTTGATGACATATAATTTTGTGTTACACGAAAAAACTACTGCAAAAAAATATAATCAATGGCTCAATACATTGCAGTCCGGTTATGGGATCACAGTGGATGATTCCCGCAATGGCGTGGTTATTGTGGAAGTTCATCAGTTTGGGCTTGCTTACAATGTATTAAAAAAAGGCGATATCATACAGTCAATTGATGGTATACGAATTGCATCGTTACATGATGTGATTGCAGTATTGAAAAAAAATAATGGCGTAATCCAAAATTGTATTGTACTGCGAAGCGGTAGGGCTATACGATGTTCTTTTAATTCACAGGAAATTGAGTAAATATGAAGTGGATACATAGTACCATTTTACTTTTATTGTGTGCGATAGTAACTGTACATGTAACTGCTGATGAAGCAAAAGAAGTTATACTGGATACTCAATGGTATACTTCATTGCAGAACAGTGACCCAATCAAACGATTACAGATGCTTGATGCAATAAAGGATAAAGTAGTTAAAGCTCAGGGACAGGTTGTAAAAGTAGAAGAATCAAATCTTTTAAAAAAGAAATATAGGATTGTTCTGTCGGTAAATCTTCCAAAGATAAAGATTTTATATTATTGCTATACCAACACAGAAGATTATTCAGACCTTTTGCAGCCGCAGGACACCTTTGAATTCAGTGGACAATTTATTGTTGCAACACCACTGAATACACGAATAGATACCATACTGTGTGATATTATTCTGGAAGATGGTGCTGTTTTAGTAAAATAGCGGATTATTCCCGGTAAACGGTGAAGATATAATCCAGTATTGCAATCCTGTCAGCGTCGTCCAGCCCTACAAATAAAATGTCATAATGAGTGCTGCTGATACCTGTTACCTTGCCGGTTATATCTATATCGTTTGTGCCTAAATGAAGGTTGCCCTTAACAAAATGTTCCAATTTAATTGCAGTTTGAAGTAACGCTTCCCTGTCGGTAAGCTCAAGGATAGTACCCTGATGCCATTGTATATCCTCAGACGAAAAACTTTTGCTAGTGTTAATTGAAAATGTGAAAAAGGAAAAAGGTATATTAACTTTGGCCTTAAGACACTGACGCGTAGGGTTATAGACAATTGAGCTGGTATGTTTAAGTAAGATAATGGGAAATGGTGAAGAAATTTTTCCCATAACTGTAGTGGTAAAATCATACGAACCGTCAGGATATGGCCATATATAACATTCCACAGTTTCATTTTCCGTGATATACGTAAAAAAATCATCGGGTGATTTGCATATAAGGAATAAGTCGTTGTTTTCAATTAATGTTAGTAATGCATACCCATACCCTTTTTTATATACCCTGATAGGAATATTGGTTTTAATATCATTTGTTGTGATGATCTTTTTCATTATCAACATTCTCCAGAAAGATTGCAAATAAATGGTGACATTTCAGATAATTTTTACCAGAAAAATTAGTGAAATAATATACAATAAAGTATTTCAAGTCAAGGGCAAATTGTTAACGGCAGGTAAAATTGTTATAATAATCATATTTTTAAACATAATTGAACCACACAGGGATACATTGCAGGATACCATTGCGGTTAACAAAATAAGTCAGTTTTAAACTTGAACGTGCACATTTCCATAAAAAAGTATTGAAAAAAAGTTGTTGCAAATTATATTATGTGCAAAAATAGTGGTAGTCCTTCTGCTGTACGCGTATGCAGTGCAGCTACTATTATCCATAGGGGGTAACAATGAACAAATACGAATTAATAGTCATATTGCGGCCTTCGGACAGGCTGGAATCGCTTAAAGAAAAGGTCCGTGAAATTTTAAAGAAAAATCAGGTTGTTATTGAATCTGATGAACCCTGGGGTATTCGTAGTTTAGCCTATACTATTGATAGGGCAAATGACGGTTACTATGAATATTTTATTGCCGGGATAAATACAACATCGGTTAGTAATATCATTGCCGAATTCAGATTACAGCCGGATATCCTCCGATATCTTTTTGTTAAACTTCCAAAACTTAGCAAGTCAGAGTAGCGTCTATGGCCGGTGATTTAAACAAGGTTATACTGGTAGGAAGGGTTGTCAGGGACCCTGAGTTGCGATACACTCCGGGTGGGTCAGCTGTTGTTTCCTTTTCAGTGGCCAATAACAGGAGTTATTTAAAGAATAATGAAAAGCAGGAAGTTGTTTCGTTCTTTAATTGCATTGCGTGGGGCAAACTGGCCGAAACTGTAGCCAATTACTGTAAAAAGGGACAGCAACTGGCATTGGAAGGAAGACTGCAGCAGCGGTCATGGCAGGATAAAGATGGCAACAAACGTTCAACGGTGGAAATAGTTGCTGAATCGTTACAGTTTTTGGGCGGCAGACAACAGCCTGATTCGCAGGTTACTATCGAACAGGATGAGCCCGTTGATATAAAGAGCGATCAGCCATTTGCTGATGATGATATTCCATTTTAAATATTCACATGAGGTATAAGGAGTACTATAATGAGCGAAGAAATTAAACATGATGATACAATACAAGCACAGAAAAATATATCTGAAGAAATAAAGCCGGATACTATAGTGCCTGAAGAGGTAAAGACGGATGTTGTGAAACCTGAAGAAGATGAGAAGGCTTTATCTGCTGCAGTACAGGTGCAGCGTATACCAAAATTCAGGAAGAAGGTGTGCAGGTTTTGTGAAGATCCCAACCTGTTAATCGATTATAAAAATCCTGATTTATTAGTGCGTTTTATAACTGATAGAGGTAAGATTCTGCCACGGCGGATTACGGGGACCTGTGCAAAGCATCAGCGCCATTTAGCACGTGCTATTAAGCGTGCCCGTATTATTGCATTGTTGCCGTTTATTGTAAAATAATTTTTAATGTGGCATTGTGGAACTGCTGCTTCATTTTATATTGGGTACAGCTTTAAGCGTAGTTATAGCTATGCTGGTGTACAGATTACAATCACCATGGGGTGCGATAGCTCTTATAATTATTGCAACAGCCAGCTATATAGGTCTATCGTACCTTATAAATGAAATGATTGGTATTCAATTTATTATTGCCGGTGCAATTTTTGGGTATACAGCACAACGGTTTTCGTTTCAGAAATATTTTGTTTTCAGTGTGCTGGTATTGTGGTTTTCGCTTCTTGTTGTCTACTATCTGCAGTATTACCTGAAAGGGATTGTTGTAGTTGAAGACAACCGCACAATGATACAGCAGATGATTGAAGGATCATCGTTAGATGCTGCAGAAAAGCTGGTTATGATGCAGCAACTTGAAAACTTTATGCCAACAATGCGCGTACTTGTGCCGTTTTCATATTTTTTCAGTTCAATTGTTATTTCACTTTTTATATATGTTCTTGTATATGCCTTTTTTATACGGTTTAAATTTTTAACAATATCCGATAGTAAATTTGCTTTCTTTCGTATTAATGAGTGGGTTGTTTTTTTGCTCATTGTAAGCTGGGCAACGGTTCTATTGAGCAGCAATGATTCTATAATATGGGCAATAGCTTTCAATGTGGGTCTCATTTTGTGTGTGGTGTACACCATTCAGGGATTGTCCATAGTAAGTTTTTATTTTGAGAAAAAGCAATGGCCTAAACTTTACGGTTTAGTGCTGTTATTTGTTGGCATGCTATTGGGTTTTCAGGTACTCTTTTTTATAATAACGATGCTTATGGGTTTGGGCATTATTGATTTCTGGATGAATTTTAGAAAGATTGTTTAATTTTTTTCAAAGGAGTTTGAATATGAAGGTCATATTACAGAAGGATATTCCAAATCTGGGTGAAGCAGGTGATGTAAAAGAGGTTGCAGAAGGATATGCACGCAATTATCTTTTACCAAAGAAACTTGTCATCCTTTATAATGAATCAAGTGCAAAAGCAATAGAACATCAGAAGAAGCTTGTAAAAATTAAGAAGGAAAAACGCAAAAAAGAAGGGCAGAAACTTGTAGAAGCATTATCCAATGTTGCCATGACAATTGGGGCACAGGTTGGGGAAGAGGATAAGTTGTTTGGTTCAGTTACTGCAATTGATATAGCCCACAAGCTTTTACAGATGGGATACTCCATCGATAAAAGAAAAATAGTGTTGCCTGAGCCAATAAAGAAGGCAGGGGAGCACGAAGTAAAAATTAAACTGGATGAAGGGCTGTCTGCAACAATTAAGGTTACTGTGGTGAAGGAGTAACCGCATGCTTGATGCCGGCATGCCACCTCATGATGTTGAGGCCGAAGCTGCGTGCTTATCTTCTATATTATTAAGCAAAGATGCTTTGTTAAAGGTTATTGAAATCCTCCAGGTGGAGGATTTCTACATTGATGCCCACAGATTTATTTATGAGGCTATCAGGGAATTAGAGATAAAAGCCATACCTATTGACCTTATTACCATCAAGCAGCGGCTGATTGACAAGAAGCAATTTGAAAAGACCGGTGGCGATCCTGCACTGGTTAATATATACCGTACGGTTTCCACTGCAGCTAATGCTGAGTTTTACGCTAACAGGGTTAAGGAATTGAGCCTGCGGCGAAAGCTCATAGAAACCTGTACCACTATAGCTGAAAAATCATACGATACTACGCTGGACACAAAAATACTTCTTGATGATGCCGAAAAGGATATATTCCTTATTACACAGCGTCGTATAACAAGCGATTTTGAAAGCCTGGCCAGTGTGTTAAAGAACACTCTTGAAGATATAGGCCGCATGTACGAAACAAAAAGGCCTGTTACCGGCATCGCAAGCGGATTTACCGATATTGATGCCATGCTTACCGGTTTTCATGAATCAGAGCTTATTATCATTGCAGCTCGCCCATCAATGGGTAAAACGGCACTTGCACTGAATATTGCCAATCACGTGGCCCTGCGTGAAAAGCAACCAACATTATTCTTTTCTCTTGAAATGCCTGCAACACAGCTTGCAACCCGAATATTGTGTATTGAATCAATGATTGATATGCAGCATGTACGAACCGGCCAGATAAGCAGTGAACAGTTGCGAAAGCTCATTGATGTTTCAGGCAGGCTTGAAAAATCACCCATGTTCATAGATGACACACCGGGATTAAGTATTTTTGAACTCAGGGCAAAGGCACGGCGTTTTGCCCAGAAACAGAAGGTTGGATTGATAGTTGTTGATTATCTTCAGCTTATTGTGTCCAACAACAGACTGGAACGCCATCAGCAGATAGCTGAAATCAGTAATGCCCTGAAGCAGCTTGCCCGAGAACTATCGGTTCCGGTTATTGCACTGTCCCAGCTATCACGTGCTGTGGAATCACGAACTGACCAGAAACCTCAGTTGTCCGACCTCAGGGAGTCAGGAGCAATTGAACAGGATGCTGACGTTGTGTTATTCATATACCGCGAAGAAAAAGTTAAAAAAGAAACCGAACGTATAGGTATAGCTGATATCATTGTGGCAAAACAGCGTAATGGTCCAACCGGAACAATTGAATTGCGCTTCTGGGACAAGTATATGAAATTTGGGAATATTGAAAAATTCCATGAAGACTGATATGAATGGTACTGAGATAACAATACCACGAACGGTTATTCAATTTTTTGAATCGGTAGGCAAACATTCACTGTTTTTTACGCAAACAGTGAAATGGATTTTTAAGCCACCTTTTGATGCAAAAAATATCTTAACGCAGATGCTTGAAATAGGGTACAAGTCCTTGCCGGTTACCTGTATCACGCTCTTTTTCACTGGCATGGTCATGGCATTGCAGATAGGCAAAGCAATGGATTCCCTTATGTCAGGCTCATCAGTATTTATTGGAAGCGCAGTGTCAATTGCAATGTTCAGAGAATTGTGTCCGGTGCTTACCGCTCTGCTTTTATCAGGAAGGGTTGGTTCAGCTATAGCTGCTGAAATTGGCACCATGCGTGTCACCGAGCAGATTGATGCGCTTATCACACTTGATGCTAATCCAATTCAATATCTGTCGGTACCGCGCTTTTTAGCCTGTCTGGTTATGACGCCGGTACTGGTTGTTGTTACGGATGTTGTTGGTTCATTGGGCGGAGCATTCATAGCCTACTTTAATTTAGGGATAACTATCGACAAATATGTTGAAAATGTTTTTAACTATTTAGGTGTTATGGACTTTTTGACAGGGCTTTTTAAATCTGTTTTCTTTGGCATTGAAATTGCCATTATTGCCTGCTATCAGGGGTTCAATACTTCCGGTGGGGCTGAAGGTGTGGGCAGAGCCACCATACGATCAGTTGTTGCCTCATCCATGACCATACTTATTTCAGACTATTTTCTTACCTATCTTTTGCAATTTATTGAGTAGTGGAAACTTATTACTTATGAAATCGTTAAAAAAAAGAAAAGAGGAATTTATTGCGTTTTTGCAAAAAAATAAGATTCCCAAAAAGCTGCTCGATGCATTTACAGCAGTCAATCAGCAGGATTTTTTTGATGAAATATATGAAGACAGGTTATATGGTCAACTGCCAATTCCTATAGGCAGAGGCGAGACAAATGATGAACCGCTTGCACTTGCCCGCATGATTCAGTATTGCGGCATTAAAAAAGATTTTCATGTTCTTGAGATTGGTACCGGTTCAGGCTACTCAACTGCGGTGCTGGCACAGCTTGCAAAATCAGTAACCACTATCGAAATTGATGAAGAACTTGCTGTGCGTGCAAAGCAGCGTTTTATAAAAACAGGATTGTCAAATGTTCGTATTTTTCATGGCGATGGTACAGATGTTGATGAATCATTGGGTTTTTTTGATGCGGTAATAGTACTGGCAGGCTGCAAAAAACGGCCATTGCTGTTACTCCATGTTACAAGACCTGATGGCATGATAGTATTCCCCATGGGTCCTGCACATCAGCAGCAGATAGCAATGATGCTTAATCACAGGGATGACAATGTTGAGGGGCTATATCCGGTTGTTTTCAAGGAATTCTGCAGTTTCATGCCTATCATTGGTATTTATGGATAAGTACGATAATGATTATTTATGAGTAAGAAAGTGATTATTTAAAAATTGCTTTTGCAAAATGTAATGGTTATATATCTGATTTCTTTTTTGTATCTGGATCTTCCTGCGGCTTATAACAATAACGACAGCCATAAATTAATATCTTTGTGCTGTCCTTTACAATCTTTGAAGCATATAATGCCTCATACTTGCTGAGTTTTGATCCGCATACCGGGCATGTCCTTTCTTTTAAATGTACAGGTTCATCAACTTGTTGTGGCCTTACCTGTATTTTGTCCTGCGTTGTTTTCGGTGGCTGTTTGATGTCAGGTTTTGGCCGTTCCTTAATATGATGATACAGTGAAAGCAGATACAAGAAAACTGCAATGCCTGCACCAAATGAAAGAATATAAAGAATGCTCTCAATCATCGTTATGCCCGTTTTGTAATAAAGTTAACCATAATTGTTTCTTCATGGGGCGGCTTAAGTGTATAATCCCCAACAATATCAACTACTGTAAGACCGCATTGTTCTATAAGAGGCAGTACTTCATCAACTGTATATAGACGCTGAAGATGTTCTTCTTCCAGTGTACCGTTATGCATGGTAAATGTCAACTTTGAGTATAATATTTTTGAATGAGCATCATAGTCATTGTACCACTGTATATCGGTGCCTTTAATGTGAAATGTTAATAGCTTAGCATTAAAATTTTTTTTGATATTATACTCTGTGGTAAGGTCAAACAAAAAGATACTGCTATTGTTCATGCAGCTATGCACACAATGTAATGCGCTGACAAAATCAGCGTAATCAAGGATATAGTTGAATGTATCGTGAACAGAAAAAATAAAGTCAATGGTTTTTGACAGCGCAAACTTTGTAATATCACCGCAAAACACACGATAGTTTTTGTATGCGCGCGCTTTTGCTATTTTTAACATTTCAAGTGATTTATCCATACCATATATTTCATAATCATCCATGGAAAATTTTGGGCCAAATTTACCGGTACCACATCCCAATTCCAGCACCGTTTTAGGATTATTAATATACCTGCACATTATCATTCTAAGGTAATGATACCAGCCTGTATAATCAACGTGTTTAAGCATATAGTCGTAATAGGATGCAAGATAATGGTATGGTTTCATTGTATTTTTCTGTTCAATCGATTAATTCTGTGGGTAAAACGCGCAGTGTAGTATTCAATGAGATTTTGGTTGTCTGAAAGCTTATTCATATTAGCTATGGCCCAATTACAGTAGCTCAGTGCTTTGTGATAATCTTTGACTCTATGTTCATAGTGTTTTGCTAACTCCTCAAGTGAAAACAGATTGCTATACTTTTCCCAGAAGCTAAGGGCCTGCTCAACATGACCCAAACGCTTTAATGCCGTGGAATACTTTTTAAACAGGGAATGGTCGTTGCCAAGTAATGCATGACCGGCATAGTCAATGAGTTCAATGAACAGTTGAATGTTTCTTGAATACAGATGCTTTGCAATATTTTTATACAGATGAGCGGGTACCTGGTCAAACTGTTTTGTGTGAATGAGTTCATACAGTGAGTTAAAAAAAACAAGCAGAAGAACCATTGATGTAACATCAATGCGGTTGTGTTCAACGACTGCGATAAGGCGCGGGTCATAGCCGGTTTGCTGGTACGTAAAGTACACATCAGGAATCTGGTAGCCTGGTATATCGTCAGTCCGGTAAATACCAAGCAAAAGCTCTTCAAGTGATTTTAATGAACAGCTTGCGTAGATTGATTTAAAGATTGAGCGTGCAGGTTTGAGTAAATCAATGACGGGCATGGAAACGGGGAAGCCCTGAATACGGTTAATCCTGTAGCGGGTTTTTATAATGGGTATATCAAAGGTTTTGCCATTGAAGGTTACAATTGTTTTGAATTTGTTTAACTGTTGGGCACAATAGAAAAGTACAGCGGGCTCTTCACCATACTGACGCATAAAAATCTGTTCAACGGTGAATTGGTTGTCACTGAAATATCCCAGGCCAATTAAAAATGCATAATTGCCCGTTCCACTGTTGAGTGAAGTTGTTTCTATATCAAAAAAAACACACTGGTCAAGTGTGACACTTCCCATGCGATGCATTGCACAGTAGGCTGCAATGTCAGTGTTGATATCATCGATGTGTAATGATGAAATTGGATAATGCTGTACAAACGTAATGGTTTTGCCAAACGGTGTGTTTACGGTTTTCCCGCCTGCGTCATGTATCCAGGAACTATCGGTTACAGACTTGCCTGTGTCAGTGTAATATATGTTGAGTTTGTTCTTCAGATTCATGATGTAAGTTTTTAAGTAGTGCTATTACTTTTTCTTTAATGCCTTTTCTGGTGATCATGGGGCCAATGCAGGCAGGGCAGCCGTGAGTACAGCTGCAGGCTGCTATTGCCTCCTGTGATGCCTGTGCTATCAGCCCAAATATATGATATATTCTTTGGGATATTCCTACGCCGCCCGGGATAGCATCATATATAAAGATTGTTGGCTGATTGGTAACGTGTGAACAGTTTTCAAACACAACGCGTATATCAGCATAATCAGACAGGGTATACAGTGGCGCAATGTTACGCAAAATGTATGATAGCCCCAGGAATACCTCGCCGGCTTCTTCGCGTTCCATACTATTGATCATTTCATGGCTGAAGCTACACCACATTGCTGTTGAATGCATTTCCAGTTCAGGAAGGTTAATCTTCCCCCACCCAACATTTTCGTGGGTTCCAAATTTTATCTTTTTAAACATGATGGCTTTAGTGCGTACGTTCACTTCTCCCAGGCTTAAGGTTGCAGTTGGCAGTGGTTTTGATTCAAATTCTTCAAGCACATGGATATCGGTCTTTTCTTCGGCATCAGTGTAGTAATCGGATTCCACTTCATGGCAATAGGCAATCCTGCGTTCCCAGTCCAATTTGTCAATATAATACTGCTGGCCCTGATGAAGATAGATAGCATCATCGTGTATCATGGTTGGTGCTGAAGGAAGGTCAATTTCACCAATAACCTGTGCATGATTGTCTTTATGAACTATTACCACATTATCATGTGAAGCGCTGCGCAATGATATCTCATTTGCAGGATAGATGTCGCTCATCCAGTGAAACTTGCCTGCGGATTCTTTTAAGATATTCTTTTCCGCTAAATATTCAAGCATTTCGCGTGTGGTGCTATGGTGCGGTGTAAACAGTTCATCGATACCAAAGGGAATTTCAAATGCAGCACATTTTATGTGGTCCATGAGAATGAGCAGGTTATCAGGATTAATGTTTGCCATCTCGGGATTGCTTTCAAACACAAAGTGTGGATTGTTTGCTATGTACTGATCAAGCGGAGAGCTTGTGGCAACCATTATTGCAAGGGAATCAGTTCCCCGCCTGCCTGCACGCCCTGACTGCTGCTGCAGTGAAGCTATTGAGCCAGGATAGCCCATCGAGATGGCACAATCAAGCATACCAATATCAATACCTAACTCAAGAGCATTGGTTGATACAACCGCATTTATCTTTTTTTCACGCAAACCCCTTTCAATGGATCTGCGTTCATTGGGCAAATACCCGCCGCGATACGCAGCAACTGAAAACCCTCTGCACTGTTCTTTTAAATACGTTGCGATGATCTCAACGCGCAGTCTGCTTCGACAAAAAATTATTGTTGAGATATTATTCTTCACACACAGTGCGCCAACCTTTGCAGATTCCTTCACGGCTGAAGCCCGTATACCTAAAGCCTGATCAACTACGGGTGGATTATATATTACAAAATGCTTTTTGCCGCGGGGGGCACCGTTATTGTCGATGACAGTAAATGGAAGTTCAAAAAGCTTTTCAGCTAGTTCCTGTGGATTGGCGATAGTTGCCGAACAGCAGATAAACTGGGGATGGCTGCCATAGAATGAGCATATACGTTTAAGTCTTCGCATGAGGTTGGCAAAATGACTGCCAAAGACCCCTTTATAGGTATGGATTTCATCAACAACGACATACTGCAGATTTTCAAAAAGCTTAACCCATATAGTATGATGCGGCAGAATACCTGAATGCAGCATATCGGGGTTGGTGATGACAATATTACCTGCTGTGCGAATAGCTTTACGGGCTGACTGTGGTGTATCACCATCAAAAGTATATGTTTTAATTGATAAACCGGTAATCTTCATAATCTCTTGAAGTTCAGAAAGCTGATCCTGTGACAGAGCTTTTGTGGGGAAAAGATACAGCGCCCGTGCATCAGGATGCCTGGCCATAAAATTAAGTACGGGAAGATTATAGCAAAGTGTCTTACCCGAAGCTGTTGGCGTTACAACCACTATATTTTCTTTTCTTTGGACTGCATCGTATGCGAAGCGCTGGTGGATGTAGAGATTTTTTATGCCACGCTGCATGTATACGGTGCGGATTCGTTCATCTATATCATCCGGGTATGGCGCAAAGACGGCCTGCCTGGCAGGAACCGTAAACCATGCCGCAACCTGTTTCATAAACGGTTCATAGTTTTTAAGGTATTCAATAAGTTGTTCAATAGTCATTTGTTTAAAGCACTCACACGGTATTTCGTCACTATCATATCAGGCTGATATGAACGTTTTGCAAAGCGCAGCGGTTCTAAGCCTAAATCCTGTTCAAAGTTAAAATATTTATAATTTGCGGGCAATGCTTTTGCACAGTGATTATACATGTATTGATAAATTCCCTTGTAACTTGTTATAGCTTTTGCAAAATGAATTGCAAACATATCGTCGGTTATTGCTTGGCCAATGATGAAGGCTGCAGGTTTTCCGTCAACATAGTACATGCTGCCGCAAAGATTCAATTCGTCAAGCAATATACACGCTTCAATGCACGCAGCAATATCTGCATCATTGCCGGATTCCTTTTTCCACATGTCAAGCACATATAATGCATCGTTAACTCTCTGGCTGGTTAATGGAAGCACTTCCACAGAATGTTTTGCTGTAAATTGATACAGAAGATTTCTCTTCCCATGCAGTTTTTTTTCCGGAATAGGTGGCTAGTTTTTCTTTAGTATAGACATAATCAGAGTCGCCGTCATTGTAATGGTATGTAAAGCCTTTTTCAGTAAAAAAATGCAACCAGTCATGGTGAATGGAAAAAAGACACATATCGGGCAGCAGGAATTCTGCCAATTTTTCAGCATATATGTCATCCAGAGGCATAACAGGCATAATATAGCGTTTACCGTCGTATGTTATGCCCACAATTGCAGTGATATCCCCGGTTATAAGGTTGTACTGGTGTACTGAACGAAAAAGATACAGGTTTGCAAATGAATACTCAGATATAGGTATGGCCACCTTTTGCAAAAGAGGCTGTAGTAATAATTTGTGCGATAGTTCTAATGATTGTTCCTGTACATCCATACAATGCATAAGGGGTTATATGTGATTGAAATTCAACTACTTTTTGCTGCATCAGTATAATACAATGTAATATAAAATGGATTATGAAGATGGATGGCGCCAGTTTACTCATTTTTGGCATCCCATACTTTTTACACCAGATGTTGGAGATTACGTCTGTATGGAAAAAAATTAACACCATTATTTGCAGAATAATGATGGGCATTACTGTATTGATTATCATTGTTGCATTTCTATATCCTGATGCATTTGTTTCTGTTACGCATCATCGCCATGATTGGCTGCTGCGTCAGGCTGATCATGCCCGTGGAGTTAAAGGACCTTTATACATGGTGCGTGATGGCATACTGGCTTTGTTGATTTTATGTGCGTTTCCCAGCTTTATTATCGATATGATCATTCACAAACGCCTCAAATATCTTTTGATGTCATTTATTGGATTGTTACTGGCAATTTATGGGGCAGTGATAGATGTTATAAGTGTTTATACTGGCCAATTTTATGATTTTACCCCCTGGATTCGCTACGCACGGTTTGTAGTGGGAATAACGCTTTCCATATTATTGTCAATGTGGTCAGTGTTAAGGAAATATTTTGATATTGCAAAGGAAACTGAAATGCTTCATAAAGAAATGGCTAAGGAGGCAGAGATAAATAGAAAACAGAATGATTTTATAAAAAACACACTCAAGTAATACTATTATCAAGGATATAGATGTCATTGTATCTCAGATAACAGCATTATCGGATACAGTAACACGACAGGCAAAGGAAAATGCAGTAGCATTTGACAGTGTTAAATCAATATGGCAACAGTCAGAACAGATAAAAATGGCAATGGATGAGCAGAAAAGAGCTATTGATGAGATATCAAACACTATAGGTTCAATTAATGAACTGGCGCAGAAAAATGCTGCAAAAGGACTTGATATTACTGAAACCGCTAAAATGCTGGTAGAAAAGGTTCAGGCAATCAATAACGATATAGATGAATTCCGCCCTGATATATGGACAAATTTTGTTGCTGCACTTTGCCTGTAATATTATTCCCGTTACAATCGTGTAATGTCACTTTTTGGATACATCAGGTCTATAATATCTTTATATTTTTCATGTATCTGGCTTCGCCTGAATTTAAAAGTTGGAGTCAGTTCACCGCTTTTTACTGAAAAATCGTGCGAAAGCAGTGTAAATTTTTTTATTTGTTCATATGGTGGTAATGCCTGACAGATTTCATTAATCCTGGTTTTATATAATGTTTGAACCTGTTGATGGGATACCAGTTCTTCGTCAGTTTTATATGAAATTCCATGTTCCTGTGCATACTGACGTAAAAGGTGAAAATTAGGAACAATGAGTGCCGACAGGTATTTTCGTCTGTCACCTATCACGCAGATATAATTTATCAATGGTTCTGATTCAAATTTTTTTTCAATATTCAATGGTACGATATTTTTACCCTGTGAAGTAATAATAATATCTTTCAACCTGCCGGTTATGCGTAAATAGCCATCTTCATCTATAATACCTATATCACCTGATCTGAAATAGCCATCAGGTGTAAAAATTTCTGCTTTTTCTTCCGGAGTCATTTTGTTATAACCCTTGAAAACCATGGGACCTTTAATAAGGATTTCGCCCTCATCAGAAATTTTAATCTCTGCTCCAGGGATAGTGCAGCCAACGGTTCCGGGTTTATTTTTTTCAATATGATTTATTGTAACAACGGGTGATGTCTCGGTAAGGCCATAACCTTCAATGATTGGCAATCCAATGCCACCAAAAAAGTAAGCTACATCCAGTGGCAGGGGAGCACCACCGGAGAAAAGGAGTCTGACCTGTTGCATGTGCATCATTTTACGGATACTTCGTTTAACAGGCGATAGTATCTTGTTTATAATATCGGCCCCCTTAGGAATGATATTGCCGGAAGATTTTGCTATATAGCACTCTCTACCCACATGTATTGCTGTTATATATATGAATTTCTTTATAGGGTTAAACCGCCGGATAGTGTGGATGGTACTAATATATAATTTTTCATACATCCGGGGAACTGTTGCTATGACGTTTGGTTTTATTTCTATCATGTTACGGAATATTTCTTCACTTTCAAATGTTGTTGATATTGCCATTGTAGCCCCGGTATAGGCACTGGTTAAAAGATCTGCTGAAAAGCCATATACATGGCTAAAAGGAAGATGAGCCAGGCGAATGTCTTTATCAGTAAAATTAAACAATGGTATAACAACTTTCTGTGAAATAAAATTTCCATGAGTAAGTAATGTCCCTCTTGGTTCGCCAGCAGTGCCGGGTGTATAAATAAGAGCAGCGTTGTCATCAGGATTTATTGCAGGTATTGTTGCATTAATTTTTTCATAGTTGGCTTTATTTTCTCCAAATTTTAAAAGTTCATTAATTGTAATAAGCTGATCATGTTTGGTATGTGAGTCAAAATAAGTAATTAATCTTTTTAAGGGAGATTGTATTTTATTTAATATTGCAAAGCCTTTCTGAAACTGAGCAATATCGCCAACAAATAGTATCCTGCAGCCGGAATCACGCAATATATCTTCCAGCTCATCCTGTAAAATAGTTGGATAAATTGGTGTTACTATCGCACCCAAAGACATTGCAGCAAATACAGTTGAAGCATAATACAGATTGTTTTTACTGAATATTCCTATGATACTACCTTTTTCAACACCATAATCTAACAATGCAGAAGCTATGTTATACTGGATGGTCAAAAATTCTTTTCCGGTTACTGGTGAAAATTTATCAGGTAAATCTTTGTTATAATTTTTCCCATAAAAAACAGGTTTGTTGAGATGTTTTAAATAAGAATGGATTTCAATTGCCGCTATATTTTTATCTGTATATTCTAACTTTTTAATTAAGTCTATTAAATCCATAGTACACCCCATACAATGCAATATATCACAGCATTATAATGCATTCTTTGAAATTATAATTCATTGGAAGCATTTGGATAATACGCCACCCCCCTTAAACTGCTTTTATTGTTTGAAATTCCATTGTAATGAAGCGTATACCCGATACGCTTCCCGTACATTAAACCTCAATACATTATTTGAAATTCAATAATTGAATAGTATATTTGTATATATAGTTTTGCGTCAACTAAATATGAAAACTTATGCAAATTATTTCATGATTTATTTTTAAATATTTGTGGGAAAGAATCGTGAACTTCTGACGGTGGAAGTGGTAAAGCTTAACATTATTTTGCATACGGCTTATATATTTAAATTATAGAGGAATTAGAAGTGCTTTATTTTACATTACATGATAAAATGTCAGAATATAAAACTCTTGACTATAATAAGGGTATTTTTTTAGTGTACATGACAGGAGAAAATATATGAAAACTTCCAGCATCCCCGAACTAATTGAAGATATACGCAATGGGAAGATGATAATCCTGGTTGATAATGAAGACAGGGAAAATGAAGGTGACCTTATTGTTGCAGCCCAGTATTGTACACCTGATAAAATAAATTTCATGGCAACTCATGGTAAAGGGCTGATATGTATTGCAATGACCCAGGAGAGGTTGCAGGAACTGGGTTTGCCTCTGATGGTTCCTGAAAATTCTGATAAATTCTGTACTGCATTTACTGTTTCAGTTGATGCTCAAGAGGGAACTACAACCGGTATATCTGCCTATGACAGGGCAAAAACTGTACATGTATTAATTGATCCACGTACAAAACCACAGGATTTAAATAAACCAGGCCACATATTCCCCCTTGCAGCAAAAAAAGGTGGGGTACTGGTAAGGGCTGGTCATACTGAAGGATCGCTTGATTTAACCCGTTTGGCGGGTCTTTATCCTGCTGCAGTCATGTGCGAAATTTTAAATGATGATGGTACCATGGCGCGCCGCCCGGATTTAGATAAATTTGCTGAAAGACATAATCTTAAAATTGGTACGATAGAAGATTTAATTAAATTCAGACAGCATAAAGAACGGCTCGTTCGCAGGGTATCAGAAGCTCATCTGCCAACTGACTATGGTGATTTTACTATAATAGCATATGAAACTGAAGTAGATAATGTAACACATGTTGCCCTTGTAAAAGGGGATGTTGATGGCAGGGAAAATGTACTGGTGCGCGTTCATTCAGAATGTTTAACCGGTGATGTGTTTGGTTCACGTCGTTGTGATTGCGGATCACAATTGCATCAGGCATTACGAATGATTGAAAAAGAAGGCCTTGGTGTATTGGTGTATATGCGTCAGGAGGGCAGGGGAATAGGGTTAAGTAATAAGCTCAAGGCCTATCATTTACAGGAACAGGGGTATGATACCGTAGAGGCTAATCTAAAATTAGGATTCCCTGCCGATCTGCGCGATTACGGGATTGGTGCTCAGATACTTGTTGATTTAGGATATCAACTATCCGTTTAATGACAAATAATCCCAAAAAGGTGATTGGTCTTGAGGGCTATGGGCTTACTATCGTGGAAAGGGTTCCAATAGAAATACAGCCAATAAAGGAAAATTATCACTATTTAAAAACAAAAAAAGATAAGATGGGTCATTTGATACTGCAAGCTTCAGAGGAAAAGAAGTCTTGAAAAATGGTCAGCCACCTACAATAGTTGTTGTTGATGATGATGAAGTGATTCGTTATAGCCTCCAGAAAAAGCTTTCCAGGTTGGGCTATAATATTATCTCTTTAAGTAAAGCCGAAGATGCCCTTTTCTTGCTTAAGAATGATGAGCGTGATATTGACCTGATAATTACGGATATTAAACTCAGGAAAATGGATGGCATTGAATTATTGCGTCATATCAATACAAGTGAAAATCCGGTACCAACGCTTATTATCACCGGTCAGGGTAACATTGAAGATGCTATCAAAGCGTTACGATATGGTGCAATAGATTTTATACGTAAACCGTTTGATATCAATGAGGTTGCTTCAATTGTAAGAAACATTTTACGCAGGAAAGAGCAGCACAACCTGGAAAACCGTCTGGGAGAATATATTATACATGATCAAAGAACACTGGTGATACCCGTTGATGAAACTATAGCAGACATTGTTGCATATGAATTAACAAAGCATCTCCCATATGCAGGATTTTGCAATCGTTCAACTGCTGAAAATATTTCTATGGCACTTTTAGAAGCACTTTCCAATGCCATGTATCATGGAAATCTGGAAATACCATCTGAAGTGCGGGAAGAACAGGGGATGAAAGGCTTTAATGATGAAATACAAAAGAGGTTGCAAAATCCTCAGTTCAGTCACAGAAAAGTAACCATTCATTATCAGTATATTGGTGAATATGTTGAATATATTATTGAAGATGAAGGGAAGGGATTTGATTATACCAATGTTGCAGACCCCAGGGATCCGGAAAACTTTTTAAAAAATAGTGGAAGGGGCCTTTTTATAATTCAGGTGCACATGGATGAAGTTGCATGGGAAAAAGGTGGAAGACAGATACGAATGAGAAAATACAGGACAATACAGTAAGGAGGAAATGATGTACTATACCATACGCTGGGATGAAACAGCAGTTTCAATGTTGGATCAACGAATGCTACCAGTACAGGAGGTATATCGGCATTATACTAACTATCATGATGTAGCGGATGCAATAAGGTCAATGGTAGTCAGGGGAGCTCCTGCTATTGGTATAGCCGCAGCTATGGGTATAGCACTGGCTGCAATTAAGAGCAAAATAAACAATATTAATGATTTTAAATCTGAAATGCTGCAGGTATGCCAGATTTTTGCATCAACACGGCCAACTGCTGTTAATCTTTTCTGGGCAATCAACAGGATGCGGAATATAATTGAAAAATCCGAAGATATTGATGCGTGTAAAAATGATCTGGTGCATGAAGCTCAAAAAATTCACCAGGAAGATATTGAAATAAATAAAAAGATTGGGGAATTTGGTCAAAAGTATATTGGGGATGGATTTACAGTAATGACCTATTGTAATGCAGGAGCACTGGCTACCGGTGGATATGGTACAGCACTGGGGGTAATTCGCAGTGCCGTAGAGCATGGAAAAAAAATAAAAGTATATTCATGCGAAACCAGGCCATACCTGCAGGGTGCACGTATCACTGCATGGGAACTTTTTAAAGATAATATCGACACCACTCTTATCTGTGATAATATGGCCGGTCATTTCATGAAGAAAAGTGAAATACAGTGTGTTATTGTTGGAGCAGACCGGATTGCAGCAAACGGTGATACCGCAAACAAAATTGGAACGTATACAATGTCGATACTGGCCAAAGCACATGGGATACCATTTTATGTTGCAGCTCCAATATCAACACTGGATCCTGATACACCTGATGGCAACAGCATCATCATTGAAGAACGAAATATTGATGAGATTGCATACATTCAGGGAGTGCAGATTGCTCCTGAAGGAATATTTATAAAAAATCCGGCATTTGATGTTACTCCTGCTGCAAACATTACGGCCATTATTACCGAAAAAGGTGTCATTGAAAATCCGGCTGTAACGGGCATCGGACCTCTTGTAAATGGGTGATAGTTACTGCTAAAGCTCTGACCCCTTTTTTCTTTTTTTACACCCACTCAAGTATTGCTGAATACTTCT
>DYLU01000117.1 GCA_020721905.1 Leptospira biflexa
TGGTTTCCATACAACATTGTGCGATTTAAACTTTTCATTTGAATTCTCATTTTCTTTCCTCCTCGCTTGTTTCCATACAACATTGTGCGATTTAAACCATCACCGGTAAGCAAGCTCTCTGGAATTCCAGTTCGTTTCCATACAACATTGTGCGATTTAAACAAAATAATGACAAAAGATTATATGCAGATTATATGCAGTTTCCATACAACATTGTGCGATTTAAACGGCAGACTGGCAAAAAGCTACAAAAGATTCCTGGGAGTTTCCATACAACATTGTGCGATTTAAACATATCAATACCGCCGGTACATTCCTCATAAATAAAAGTTTCCATACAACATTGTGCGATTTAAACAAACTCGCTGTTATCATCCTCCATCTTTTATTATTGTTTCCATACAACATTGTGCGATTTAAACAGCGTGTCCCGTTCTGATGGCTTCTACGTTGACGTTGTTTCCATACAACATTGTGCGATTTAAACAGCATGTTGGTTTCAGGGGAAAATTATGGAAAAATTGTTTCCATACAACATTGTGCGATTTAAACCATTTCGTCGCCTTCCGCCATATCGGGGAGTTCTGCAGTGTAATGTTTCCATACAACATTGTGCGATTTAAACCCGCCTCGGCGGCGAGGGGGGAAAAATTTTTTTTCGTTTCCATACAACATTGTGCGATTTAAACAAAGAAACCCACTTCGTTTCCGATAGTATCCTTATGTGTTTCCATACAACATTGTGCGATTTAAACTTCAGAGCCCATAGGCACATTATGCGATGAAATTTTGTTTCCATACAACATTGTGCGATTTAAACTGAGTTTTTATTTTATTTTATTTTATTTTATTTTTATTTAGTATTGTTTCCATACAACATTGTGCGATTTAAACGCAGCGACGGGATCGTTTGCTCTTTCTTTGTTGAGGTTTCCATACAACATTGTGCGATTTAAACTCTGTGCATTTTCCTTTTATTTCGACCTCCCCTTTACTGTTTCCATACAACATTGTGCGATTT
The DNA here is from genome assembly GCA_020721905.1 of Leptospira biflexa. Classification (GTDB taxonomy): domain Bacteria; phylum Spirochaetota; class UBA4802; order UBA4802; family UB4802; genus UBA4802. The sequence goes on from DYLU01000117.1 coordinate 1,022, forward strand.
AAACTCGAAAAAGAAAATGTTGTTGTGAAAGTATATGGTGTTTCCATACAACATTGTGCGATTTAAACCAAAGTAGTAGCAGGAATGGTCTTGGCAAAATTTGTGTTTCCATACAACATTGTGCGATTTAAACCATTATGGAAGCTGCAAATGAGATGGGAGAGGTAGATAGTTTCCATACAACATTGTGCGATTTAAACCGAAATTTTGCCGGATATGGTTGGGTTTAAGTCTGTTTCCATACAACATTGTGCGATTTAAACAGTTTTACCCCCCTCCTAAACTTCCTGTATTCTTAGTTTCCATACAACATTGTGCGATTTAAACTATTTTTCATTATTACTTTCACGCCCCCAATCAGCACTGTTTCCATACAACATTGTGCGATTTAAACTCTTTTTTTCTCTTTCTTCTTCCTCATATATCACTTTGTTTCCATACAACATTGTGCGATTTAAACACAATCGGTGTCGTGAATAATAGTTTAGAGCTGAGAAGTTTCCATACAACATTGTGCGATTTAAACATAAGAGAAGAAATGACAAAAGAGAGTAAAGAGTTTCCATACAACATTGTGCGATTTAAACTTTCCGTCTCTGAATGTTATGTTAGCAATCGTGCTTTGTTTCCATACAACATTGTGCGATTTAAACATATAACTTAATAAGATATTTTTTATGTATATATATTGTTTCCATACAACATTGTGCGATTTAAACTTCTATTTTTTCGTGCTAAATCTTTTTCCTGTTCTTTGTTTCCATACAACATTGTGCGATTTAAACGGCTTGCCTTCTTTTATCCTTTTTGTTTCAATAGAAGTTTCCATACAACATTGTGCGATTTAAACTGGTCACCATCTTACTTTATCCTGTTCGATCATCAGGGTTTCCATACAACATTGTGCGATTTAAACTTTCTTTTTTCTCAATCACCTGTTTCAGCCATGTTTGTTTCCATACAACATTGTGCGATTTAAACTTTCAAATCCGGTGAAAGTCTTGACACATACTGGAATAGTTTCCATACAACATTGTGCGATTTAAACTCCTTTCGTGTTCCAAGTTATATTGCTTGAATTTATGTTTCCATACAACATTGTGCGATTTAAACGTATTATACAGTTTGACACATTTGCATTCGAACGCATGTTTCCATACAACATTGTGCGATTTAAACGTGATTGTCTTTGGCGTTATCACTTCATCTATTCTTGGTTTCCATACAACATTGTGCGATTTAAACAATTTGGTTATAAAAAATGCTGAAATTACTACGATAGAGTTTCCATACAACATTGTGCGATTTAAACCCAAATCCTCAGCCAGGAAAAACATACGAAATTATAGGTTTCCATACAACATTGTGCGATTTAAACAAAGTTGTTTCTAAAACAACACCCGAAGAAGTATTTGTTTCCATACAACATTGTGCGATTTAAACGGAATAAAAACCTCTTTGTATGCTTCTATCTCTTGGACGTTTCCATACAACATTGTGCGATTTAAACCTTGTATGGAAATTATGGAAACAACCATACAGGAAATAGTTTCCATACAACATTGTGCGATTTAAACCAACTGCACATCGCTCAATACTTCACGCAACAAAATGTTTCCATACAACATTGTGCGATTTAAACCGATTTCGCTTTTGAGCTTTGATTGGTTGATGTTCCGTTTCCATACAACATTGTGCGATTTAAACATTTATTTTGTTTTCAATTGCTTTGTTTTTATTTGTGTTTCCATACAACATTGTGCGATTTAAACCGTAGTAACACATTTTCGTATTGAAATTTTGTTTATTTTGTTTCCATACAACATTGTGCGATTTAAACAAATTATTGCAGTGTTATAATACTCCCATCAAAAATATGTTTCCATACAACATTGTGCGATTTAAACGGTGATGCTGGTAAAGAAGTAATTTATTATATGGAAGGTTTCCATACAACATTGTGCGATTTAAACTATACATCATCTTCCTGAATAAATATGGGGTTTTCAATGTTTCCATACAACATTGTGCGATTTAAACTGCAATCATTACAACTCGTGCAATTGTCTCCACACGGGTTTCCATACAACATTGTGCGATTTAAACTTAACCGGTGATGCTCGCTCACTCTCTCTTGCGGCAGCAAAGGTTTTAGTTTCCATACAACATTGTGCGATTTAAACATTTGTCGCTTAGATTACTTGATGTTTCTGTGTTTTGTTTCCATACAACATTGTGCGATTTAAACAATTTGCCTATTTCTAAATTATTTATATATCCATTTTTGTTTCCATACAACATTGTGCGATTTAAACGCAAATAATTCAATTCTAAATATTCTTGCAAAACCTTGTTTCCATACAACATTGTGCGATTTAAACGGTTAAAACCGATTTCTCTATCAGCTACCGCATTCCGTTTCCATACAACATTGTGCGATTTAAACTTTATCACTTTTTTAAATAAAGTTCGCAATCCAATGTTTCCATACAACATTGTGCGATTTAAACAATAGTGTCAGAATTAGCCGGATATTCTTTTTCTTTAGTTTCCATACAACATTGTGCGATTTAAACACATAAGAAATATTTTCAACGCTAATGAAAGTTGTTTCGTTTCCATACAACATTGTGCGATTTAAACCAAAAATTTACGATTGAAAATTTTCATAAATAATTAAATATTTTCAACGCTAATGAAAGTTGTTTCGTTTCCATACAACATTGTGCGATTTAAACCAAAAATTTACGATTGAAAATTTTCA
>DYLU01000046.1 GCA_020721905.1 Leptospira biflexa
CAACCAATGCCCAAACCCGGAACTTTCCTGAGTTCCTGTTTCATAACCCATTTAAAATCAATACCCAACCAGCCATATAAAACAAACACATCGTAGTGGCTTTGATGATTTGATACAATAACATATGACTGCCGGGGATTAATATTCTCTCTTCCATGTACCTTTACCAGCATAGGTGTCATATATCCGTTGAGCCTTGACCATATGGCACCACAAATATAACTGGCTATTCTGGGATTGGTAAGAGGTACCAGAATAACAGTAAGAAATCCAAAAAATAATGTAGAAACAACAAGAAACGGCAGATATATACACCATTTATATGGTTGGTATGCAATCCAGAGTATTTTTTTAATCATATTACTATCCTCAATACAAACGAAATTCATGATTAAACAATGGCAACAACACGTTTGCTATATATTCATTTACCCAATACACTCATGATAAGAAAGAATTTAAAAATAAAACACTTCCTTTTAATTCTTCGACGAATCAGTTCTATATAGTATTATATATTTTTCAATCTTTTTTTACATAATAGATTTAAATTATATAATAATATGTATTACTCAATCAATATAAAATTAATATTTTCTTGACTTTTTTATAGTCAACTGCATGCTTTTAAAAAATATTTTAGCAGGGTTGGGGTAATAGTTGTATTTTTTGTCCTGTTTATACGATAGTAATGTGAGGTGATACTATGCAATATATTGTGGCTCTGACCCGCCATAAAGGAAAAGGTTCAGTAAAACAAGCTGTTGAACTTTCCAATTCGTTTAAAAATTTAAAACCATCCGATAAAGTTTTTATTAAACCAAACATCGTATTCTGGGCTAAAGTACCTTTCCCTAAATGGGGTGTCATTACCACATCTGCTGTATTATGTGAGGTTGTAGAGCTATTAAAAGATTATGGCGTCAACGATATCACTATTGGTGAAGGGATAGTAACACTCAAACCTAACGATAAAGAAACGGCTAATCACGCGTTTGAATATTTAGGGTATTCAACATTAGCTAAGAGATATGGCGTAAAAGTCGTTAATATCTTTGATAGAACTTTTGAGAAAGTTTCGCTTGATAATGAAATTGATATAAGCCTTAATACAGATGCATTGCACAGTGACTTTCTTATAAATCTTCCTGTTTTGAAAACTCATGCTCAAACTGTTGTAAGCCTGGGACTAAAAAATTTAAAAGGATTATTGAATATCCCGTCACGGAAAAAATTTCACAATCCCGATGAGAATAAAAATCTTCACTATATGATTTCACGGCTCTACACACTTCTTCCCAAAGGAGCTACTATCATTGATGGCATTTATTCTCTTGAACATGGCCCTGGTTTTGACGGCAAACCGCGCAAAAGTGATATTATTATTGCTTCATGCGATACATTATCGTCTGATATTGCTGGGTGTATGGCATTAGGGCATAAACCACAAAACGTTGCCTATTTACAATATGCAGCAAAAGCTAAAGGAAGACCTATTGACGGTTCCGATATTAATGTATTGGGTAATACACTGGACGATATTGCATCATACCATGAATATACTTTCCCCTATACAGAAGATGGTACTCTACCAAAAAAACTCCATACAATGGGAGTAAAGGGATTATCATACCCTAAATACGATATGACCATGTGCACCTATTGCGCTGCATTAAACGGGGCTATCCTTACTGCTATCACATTTGCATGGCAGGGGAAACCATGGGATAACGTTGAAGTACTTACCGGTAAAAAAATGCAGCCATCAAAGGGGAAAAAATACACCATACTTTTTGGACAATGCATGGTTAATCTCCATAAAGATAATCCTGATATCAATGCTATACCAATAAAAGGATGTCCGCCTGATCCTGAGGAAATTGTAAAAGCATTCCACACTGCAGGGATTGAGGTTAATCCCGTCATTTTTGAAAACTTAGATATTGCTCCATCATACTTTATGGAACGATACAAAAATAAACCGGAATTTGACGAAGGTTTTTATCAAATAAAAGTGTGACATTACGTTTTAATCATGGAATGTAGTAGTAATAAAAAGAATAAGCATGATTTACTTAAAAAGTGAGGAAATATGAATTTTTTACAAACAAACCCATTTTTTAATCTATTTAAGACTCAGTATGAAAAGCTCATGTCCCATAGTGATTTTTCTTCATTTGGAGATTCCATTACAGAATTACTTACTATGGATGAAGAAGATATTGTACATATGATGACAAATGATCTTGGCAATACACTATCGGTATATACTAAAAAATTAAAAAATGAATTCATACAGGCAATAACATTAAAGATTGATGCACCAGCTGATTCGCATTTCATTCCGCAGGTAGTGCTGGCGTCTGCCTTTGATTCATTCAGTATTGAAAATTCAACAACCATTCCTTCCAATCCATTATTGCCTGTATTACCCACACCACTATATAAACAGATAAAATTTGGCGAAGGGATATTCCTTGAATTTGGAGGTTGCGATGTTGACATGGTTTCAGATTTTTTATATGATGTGGTATCAAGCAATGAAGACATAGATAAAGAACTGCTCAAAAACATGCAAACGTTAGCCATAATCAAAATTCTTGAATTGCTGTATAATGCGTGCCACCTGCTCATACAGGGCAAACGGTTCACACAATTGCCAAAAAAAACACCATTTGAATTTTTTGCACATTTAGATGATAATGAATTTATCAGCCTTATTACCTATAACGGCTAAGTTCTTTTTTTTGAGTATATACAAAAGTGGATATTGTGCTATACTACAATATTTATCTATACGATTCATTTTTGATATTTTCTAAGATTTGTATCATATATGAATATATCATCATATACCATAATCTTATTTGGCGCTATATTTACCTTTTTGCATGGGCTTGAACAGATTACTGGAAGAATTAAGAACCGTACATTGGGTTATATCACAGCCATTGTCATGGCTGATGTCGCCCTGATCCTGTATAATCATGCTATATTATCAACCGATTACGTGGTGACACACAGGGCAGTACTTGTTTTTTATCTTACATCAATCTATGCAATTGGACCGCTAAATTTTCTGTACTATTATTCCCTTATCAACAATGATATCACAATATCTCACCGCTTACTATTTCATCTTCTACCTGCGGCAATTGTATTTTTAATTGAACTATTGTATTATCTTTTGCCTCAGTATGCTCACGAGCAGTTTATAACAACAGTATATGCAAACATCATTAATCCATTCAGCATCTTATTGTTCACTGGTGGTCTATCATTTATTCTTTATCAGATATATTTTGTATACCAATGTTGCAAGGCATTTAACTACAGTTATCAGCAAAAGGGTATTTTCTTTGTTCTTGCACTTGAAACCATAAACATCCTTACTCCCCTGCCAGTAGTACTATGGCTTCTTACCAAACAGCACCATTACTATGCTATAGCAGGATATATGACAACAATTGTCATTGTATCATTATTTCTTACCAATCGTAGATTCCCATCACTTTTTGATTCTATTGCAGAAGCAATCCGTAAAGAAAAATATGAACGCAATTATTTATCGAATATTAACCAGGAACTGCTTCACAATCAATTACTGACACTCATGACTCATGAAAAGGTCTACTTAGATCCGGATATCAGCTTACATGAACTATCGCTTAAGCTTAAAATAACCCCTCATCAGCTTTCACAATTTATAAATGAGCATTGCAATATGCGGTTTAACCATTTTATAAACAAATATCGTGTGGAAGAAGCAAAACATTTACTTTCACAGCACCCTGATGCTACTATACTGGCCGTAGCATATCATGTTGGATTTAATTCAAAATCAACATTTAATAAGACATTTAAACAATATACCGGACAAACACCGTCGGATTATAAAAAAAATTATTTATAACGGCAATGAATCATGATAGACACATGTGCGCTCAATACATATCATCATATTGTATTACATTATGTCTACTGTTATAACATCGGTCGACACACAGCAACAAATATGATACTAAATATAAAAATAAAAAATATAACTGGAGGAAACCATGGACGTATATTCACAATCAGACGTTGAAGAATTTAAAAAGCTTGCATCTGATTTTTGCAAAAAAAGCCTTTTTTCTTTTATCGATGAAAAGCACCCCGACGGCAATTTTGAAATATTATATACTCTTTATACTGAAGCCTGCTCTATTGGTATTATTGCATTGCCTACTATAGAAAGCTCGGGATATGAATATGGTGTATGGGGAAAACAAACCCTTGATTCAACAACAGCTCTTTATACATCTCTCATCATCCTGGAAACATTAGCACAAACATGTGCTACATTTGCATTTTTTGTTCACCTGCAAGGGATTGCAACAAATGCTTTGATAAGAACTCAAATACATGCAGACGCTGCTCCCACTATGTTGAGTCTGTATGCTACACCATTTCCTCCAACATATCGCGCATTACATGACGCATCAATCTATTCAACTCAATGCACATATACAGAATCAGAAAAGAAAAATCTCCTGAATGGCACAATTCCTGTAGCGTACGGATATATGCCCAATAGTATACTGGTATGTTTACCCTATAAATCAAAGTGGTCTATAGCATATTTTACAGAATTGTCGTCCATGACAATACAACCCATCCACACACACGGGCTGCGAGGATTGGTGCATACCATCACCTTTAACAATTCGTTGATTAACCATATTGCATACATTGATGCATCTTCACTGATGATGCTTTTAGCCTATACATGGCTTGGAATAGTGGCAATAGCATTGGGAATTGCAAAAAACGCATATACAAAAGCATACCAGTATGCACATGAGCGGTATCAGCGAGGTAATCTTATTAAAAACATAGAATCAATTGGGATGCTACTGGGTGAATCTCATGCAAAAATTACAACTATAGAGCATGCATTATACTCTCTTCAATGGGGCGATAGTTACCGTCTATTACACTATGCCGCACAGCTAAAACTTATGGCATCAACCATCCTTACCAGGGCTGTTTCGGATTGCCTGCAGGTATTTGGTGGATACGGTTACATGGAAGATTTTGGTATAGAGAAAAAATTCAGGGACATACACACCCTTGCAGCTATTGCCGGCTCGCCATTTTTCATGAAACAATATATTGCACAAATGGAAATGGAGGAATAGTATGTATACCGGTAACTATCTGTCATTACGACAATCCAGGGAGTCATTACCCTTTTTAGGAAAACTTCTGGTTGATGGCAAATATCAGAGCCTGTGGGACTATGATACAACACTGTTACCACGTGGAGCACGAAAATGGCGAAAGAAAGCAAGGCAATTTGCACAACGATATTTACGTCCACTGGCGTTAAGTGTGGATAAGGATCCTTATTCATTCGATCCTGCACAATTAATTAAAGTAGCAACCATGCAGGGCTTTCAAACAACTGTCATGCCATTTCCTATTGGTACTGCTTCTTTAACTTCATACTACAAAAGCACCATATTACAGATAGCCGTTATTGCTGAAGAATTTGCAACCGAATGCGGCGGTTTGGCACTACTTTTGCTTGCACATCATTTAGGCTATGCTCCGCTTCTTTTAAGTGGACATATACCTACATGGGTACGGTTTTTACTACCAATGTATCTCAAAGCCGCATGGTTTGGTAAATCAACAACCATGGCATTTGCAATCACTGAGCCTGAAGCCGGCTCTGATGTTGAGGATAGTGACGGAGCAAAAAATGCCCACACACAGGTGACCGCAACACCCACAGGTGGCGGGTATCTTCTTAATGGCACCAAAGTATTTATATCAGATGGTGCGATAGCTGATAAAGTAACAGTTTTTGCCAAATTGAAAGGTGAAGGATTAGACTCATGGACATGTTTTCTGGTAGAAAAAGGGATGAAAGGCTTCAGCGTTGGCAGGCGTGAAAAAAAGATGGGACAGCGTGCAGCTGATGCAAGTGAACTTATCTTTGACAATGTCTTTGTTCCTAAAAAGAATATTGTGGGGAAACTGCGCGGCGGCTGGGCGCTCAATCAGAATGTCCTTAATTACTCGCGACCTGTAGTTGCCGCTATGGCATTGGGGCATGCGCGTGGTGCATTTGAACGAGCACTTGATTTTTGCAATTCAAAAATCTATATGGGCAAAAAGCTTATTGAGTACAAAGAAATCCAGTATGAATTAGCTGATATGCTGATACTTCTCATGTCGGCCAGGATGACAATATGGCGTTCATGTGCTCATTTCAGGGCAGTGCAATCGTTGTCCTCCATATCCAAGGTATATGCATCAGATACTGCTGTTGAAGTATGCTCGCGTGCTATGGCAATTATGGGCGATAGTGGCATTATACATGACTTTGGTGTTGAAAAAGCTTTGCGCGATGCACGGCTCACACAAATTTACGAAGGCACCAATCAAATAAATCGATTTGCTATTATAGAACATCAATGGAATACTGATATTCTTAAAAGCTGAATAAAGCAAATAGTCTTGATAGTTACAAGTATTTAAAAATTGGTCGTGGTGAGTTACATATTAAGCATTACATGTTTTGCAATAGTCTATTATTTCATTATGAAAAAACTATCATTTGGAGGAACATATGAAAACAATGAGTAAAGAACAATTTTTTACCATCCCTACCGAAACATTTAAAATGTCAAAAGGTACTGTCAAGCTTCCCATTAATTACTATGACTATGGGTATGCCCATTTTATTTTTCTTGTAGACTATACTGCTGCAAAGGAAAAATTAGCCGATACAGCTTTTACACCCTGCAAATCGTTTGGCAAGGCTTTAGCATTATTGAATTTCTTTGAATACCGTGATACAGCCATTGGTCCTTATAATGAGGTTGGATTGTCAATTTTGTGTTATCCAAAGAGCAAAAAACAGCCATCAGTGGTACCGCTGCATATATTGAAGGATGCAAAGAAATGGCAGGTTGGTGCATACGTAATTAATCTGCCGGTAACAACTGAGATTGCATACCTTGCAGGCAAAGAAGTATGGAACTATCCAAAGTTTGTAACACGAATAGATTTTACACTTGTTAATCGTTATTTTAAGGGTGTTGTTTATGACCCCAATCTTAATGAACCTCTGGTAACACTGACAGGAAACATAGGCTTTATTGCAACACCAAAGCTAAAAAATGCCTCTTTTATTTCCCATACAACGCATAAAGACCTTCCTCTCAGAACGCTGACAGTGGTTGACACGCGCTTTAAAATAGCATACGGCTTTTCGGGAAAATGCGTTGTTAATGCAAAAAGCACACATAGTATGGCGCAAAATCTGCGTGACCTGGGTATTAATGGCAAAAAGCCAATTGGGTGCATGTACTCTCCTCAGGCCCAGATGATGCTCTGCAAGGGTGAGCCAATTTCATGATAGCATACAAATCCGGGCGATAGTTACTGGTGATATAATTGTAGCATCTAATCAATGTTGTCCTGTAATGTTTTCCACAGTAACTATCGCCGGATAAAAACATCTACATATATAGAATGGCCGCATAATTTATCTTGACCTGGCGCTCAAAAAAAAGAAAATGCGACAGTTACCTGAAACCTCAGGATAAGAAGGTATGCATGAAATTACTGTTACCGTTTATAACTGTCAGTGCCCTGCTATTTGTTGGCCACTATCTTAGACTGCACGTTAAACTTTTCCAGAAGCTGTACCTGCCATCATCGTTACTGGGCAGCATAGTTGGACTTATACTGTATCAGACAGCCAGAGCACTATCTGTCAACACTCTTGCCATCCGGTTTGATGGACTTGCCATGCTGCCTGCTTTCCTTATTAACATAGTCTTTGTCTGCCTTTTTATAGGTATTACATTGCCATCGTTTAAAACAATTTCAAAAAAAAAGCCATCCCGCAACTTTCATATGGCCAGATAGTTGCCTGGGGACAATATATGGTTGGATTAGGGCCATTTATTCTTATTATCAGCAAACTATGGGACATTCCTGCTATGTTTGGTGCTGTTATTGAAGTGGGCTTTGAAGGCGGGCACGGCACCGCAAGCGGACTGGCCCCAACATTTGAAATGATGAAATGGCCTGAAGGTAAAGATTTTGCACTGGCAAGTGCAACAGTTGGCATCATAAGCGCAGTACTTTGCGGGATAGTGCTCATTAACTGGACAAATCAAAAAGGCTATACACAGCGTTCACTGCAGATAGAAAATATCCCTGAAGATGAAACCATAGGCATTATCCCCGTAGACCGCAGGCCAGTTGCAGGATATCTCTCTATCCATACCGATTCCCTTGATGCCATGTCGTATCATGTAGCAATTGTGGGCATTGCTGTTGGTGTTGGCTATCTTCTTAAAGAAGGATTAGTAACAATTATCTGTTTTTTTCAGGCAGTTTTGTCACCTGCAACATATACATCCATCATCACCATAGTAAACAGTTTCCCACTCTTTCCCCTCTGTGTGATTGGCGGCCTTATAGTACAGCTATTTGCACAGCGTTTTGACAAACATGAAACTATTGATATTGGACTGGTGCGGCGAATTCAGAATATGGCGCTGGATATTCTCATTGTGAGCGCAGTTGCCATGATTCAGGTTGTTATTGTTGTTCAGGGGATAGTGCCTTTTACTATGATGGTGATTGGGGGAATACTGTGGAATATTTTTTGCCTGTTAGTTTTGGCAAAACGGTTACTTCCCGATAGCTGGTTTGAACGAGCCATTGCTGAAATGGGGCAATCAATGGGAGTGACTGCTACAGGACTGATGCTGCTTAGAATTGTTGACCCCGATTACAAAACCAACGCACTCTGAAAATAGCACCATGTAACAGCCCTCGTTGCAGTAAGCATAAGAGCAATTATTATATCGCCAAAAATTTATATAATACTTATTGCACCTTTATCAATTCTTCATACTATCTTATAACGTTTTATTATACAAATAATTCCCGGAAAGCTTTTTAAAAATTATTAAAATTTTCAATTTTATAAAGCAGAATGATATGATGAATAGTATAAAGCATCAAATTAAATCTAATGACATAAAAACCAAAAACGGTATCAGGGGTATACAAAGATTGCTTCTTTTACTGGTAATTACACTAATCCATATACTACGTCTTATTGTGAAATGCAGTATACAAGGTTTTACCAGCTACCATGCAGCATATAGTACAAGGGAATGGTGCAGGGATTTAATAAAAAATCTGAATATTTATGTTGATATGGCAGGAAACATTCCTTCACAGAGTGTTCTTTTTGTAAGCAATCACCGTTCATACATCGATATAGCGGTGATAGGACAATATTTCCCTTGTACGTTTCTTGCAAAAAAAGAATTAGCCAGCTGGCCAATACTGGGATGGGCAGCTACACTTGCAAGGGTAATTTTCGTTGATAGAAATGACAGAGAAAGCAGAAAACTATCCCGAAAACAGCTGTCAACTACCTTAAAGCAGGGAATTTCGATTATTGTTTTTCCAGAAGGAACTTCATACGCAGGCCCGGGAATTCTTAATTTCAGACCAGGAACCTTTGAACTTGCTGCTGAAAACAATATTGCAGTAGTTCCGGTGTCAATTGAGTATGAAGACAGTAATGATGCATGGGTAGGTGATGAGACCTTTGTGCGACATTTTATCCATACATTCAGTAAAAAGGCTATCAATGTAGCCATTACATTTGGTCCTGCGATTACCGGAAATGAACTCTTACAACCATCATATGAATGGATTAAAAACACACTATTACATAGACATGCAATAATGACTAAAGAGTCAATTGGAGGAACATTATGAATCAACAACTTCCATTACAAATTCCAAAAGTTTTTAGATTTCAAAGCCAAAAAATTAAAGCTGTACCACAAAAGAAAAGTAACACACTACTCAAAGCCAATTATAAAAAAAAGACCATGTTCAGGTATCAAATCCTTCATTATCCTGGTCTGTATATGAACAATGCTGAGATTGAAATATTGGTACAAAACATATGTGATGTGGCTTCAACTACATTCAATCCCATTCCCCAATATCAGGCTATGCGCGGTAATCGTGAAGATTTGAGTGATAAGATAATTGCATTAGCCTGGGATGGGAGTATATTGGCAGGGTTTGCATCCACAGTGGAACTGTATATACCAACTGTCGGCAATATTCTTCATCTTGGGCTCACAGTGGTACGGCCCGAATACAGGAGCAATGGTTTAACGCATTTCCTGATACAAAAAGCTGTAACATCATATATCATTAAAAAAGCATTTTTCTTTGATAAGCTATGGATTACCAATTGCGCTGCTGTATTATCAAGTCTTGTCAACGTTGCACTGCATTTTGAACATGTTTATCCATCACCAAAAGAAGTTAATTACTCACCTCAGCATACTATTATAGCAGAAACAATAAATGCACTGCACAGAGATAAGCTATATATAAATCCTAACAGCACTTTTGATGTCAAAAATCATATCTTCAGAGGCAGTGTAAAAGGCACGGCGTTTCAGAAAGATGCAAATGATACTGCTTTTTATCATCGCAACCACATATACAACGACTACTACAAAAATCTTATGGATATTAATAATGGCGATGAAATATTGCAGGTAGGATATGCCAGTGTACCTGCAGCCATACGGCATGCTATTTTTAACAGCATAAAACTGATAACACCACATTAGTCAACCCTGCTTTCAACCTTATTAAACGATTTTTAAAAAAAAATTCTGCACTATAAATTTTTCTTTCTTTCATGATATTGAGTTGACAACTCATTCCTGCATTTTATGTATGTCATTAATACGATAATATATATGTTTTAGTATTATACAATAAATATTGGCGAAGGTTATATATGATGCGAAATCCTCTTGTAGATCAACGTGATGTCCAGTTCACCTTATTTGAACTATTAAAAATCGATGATTTAAAAAAGTTTCCAAAGTTTGCTGATCAGGATAAAGATATGTATGAGGCAACAATTGATCTGGCTTTAAAGATGGCCGTTGAGGAAGTGTATTCAGTAAACAAGGAGGCTGATAAAACCGGTGTCAAATACGACCCTGAAACGAAAGAGGTAATGATTCCCGAAGGATACAAAAAAGCCCTCAGAAAGTACAACGAAGCCGGATTTGTTGGCATGATTGAAGACCCTGAAATTGGCGGTATGGGTATGCCCGGTGCAGTTGCAATGGCATGCAGTGAAATTTTTACATCAGCCAGTTTATCATTCACAACATATCCAGGCCTGTCACATGGTGCAGCAGCGCTTATCAAGAATTTTGGCACTGAAGAACAAAAAAATATGTACGTTGAAAAAATGCTTACCGGGCAATGGGGTGGAACCATGTGTTTAACTGAGCCTGAAGCCGGATCTGATGTTGGCAACCTCAAAACAAAAGCAATCCCTCAGCCTGATGGCACCTACCTCATTCAGGGACAGAAAATTTTTATAACCTCAGGCGATAACGACTTTTATGAAAACATTATTCATCCGGTTCTTGCCCGTATTGAAGGAGATCCGCCCGGAACCAAGGGCATTTCCATATTCATTGTTCCAAAAAACAGAGTGAATCCTGACGGAAGTTTAGGCGAATTCAATGATGTTGTTTGTTCGGGTATAGAGCATAAGATGGGTATCCATGGTTCTGCTACCTGTACATTGAACTTTGGCGATAATGGCAAATGCACTGGCTGGTTATTAGGGCAACCACGGCAGGGAATGAAGATCATGTTCCATATGATGAATGAAGCACGGTTGGGTGTTGCCTGTCAGGGGCTTGCACTATCAACCACAGCCTACATGCATGCTGTTACCTATGCACGCAACCGCATACAGGGTGTTCATGTAACCCAGATGCTCAATCCTGAAGCACCAAAAGTGGCCATTATTGAACATCCTGATGTTAAACGCATGCTTTTGTGGATGAAAGGCTATGTAGAAGGCATGCGTATGCTCAACTACTACCTGGCACATAATGCAACGCTTATTGAAGTACTTGACGGCGATGCAAAGAAGGAAGCTCAGGGCATGGTGGAGATACTTATACCCATTGCAAAAGCTGGCTGTACCGATACTGCAGTGCTGGTTACCTCAGAAGCCATACAGGTATACGGTGGCTACGGATATACTTCCGATTACCCCGTTGAGCAGTACATGCGTGATGCCAAGATAACCCAGATTTATGAAGGGACTAACGGCATTCAGTCCATGGACTTAACCATGCGCAAAATCCTTATGAATCCCGAGCAATACAACTACAGTATCATGAAAAAACGCATGGCTGAAACCATTGCCAGAGCAAAAGGCATAGTTGACGATAAATACATTGAGCTGGTTGAAAAGGGAGTACAGAGGTTAGATGAAGTCATCACCATGCTGAAAGACCAGATGGCAGCCGGAAAATTTTTGCATATCTTTGCAGCCTGTACACCGTTGCAGCAGGCCATGTTCATGCTGTCGCTTGCATGGCTGCATTTGTGGTCACTGACATTGACCATACCAAAGATGAAAGAATTAGTTGGCAACAAAAAAGGCGAAGAGCGTGACAAATTCCTTGCTGACAATGAAGAAGCTGCGTACTATTCGGGCAGGGTTTTATCATCACAATTTTATCTGGGTGCTGAATTCCCAAAATTCTTTGGCCGGATTGATGCGCTTCTGTTTAATGAAACTGCGGTTATTAAGGCAAGCAAAGATGTATTTACCGGTGCTCTGTCAGAGTAAGGCTATATAAAAATTACTTTGCAATTAAAAAAGGAGGTTTTTAAAACCTCCTTTTTTTTATCAAAAGATGAATTTTCAGTTACTATCGCCAATAAATTTTATCTTATACTTTTTTGTAACACAACCACCAGTCATAGCACTCAAACTCACCATTACTTGCTTTTTCCAGACGTTCCTGTGCAGTTTTTACATCTTGTGCAGGTGGGATTATCACTTTATCCTTAATTAATTCATTATTTGGCCAACCGGCTGGCATTGCAACTCCATGTTTATCGGAAATCTGCATGGCTTTTACGGCGCGCACAATTTCATCAATGTTTCTGCCCAATTCCTGAGGATAATATAAAATTATTCGTATTTTAGCTTTATCATCAACTACAAAGACTGCCCGTACCGTGTTGGTCCCTTTCCCCGGATGAATCAAACCCAGTTTATTGGCAACAGCTCCGGTATCGGCTATAATAGGGAAAGCAATCTCAACACTCAATTTTTCCTTAATCCACTCCTCCCATTTGATGTGTGAAAACACCTGATCAACACTTAATCCAATAAGCTCCGTGTTTAAGGCTTTAAACTCATCATAACGTTTCTGGAAAGCAACAAATTCAGTAGTACATACTGGGGTAAAATCAGCAGGATGACTGAATAATACAAACCACTTACCTGCATAGTTTTTTGGTAATTCAATCTCACCATGAGTGGTAACCACCTTCATTGAAGGGAAATCATCACCTAATAGTGGAATGCCAAAAGAATCAGACATACAACACCTCCTAAAAATAATTTTTAATTTGTAATTATTACATAAGTTAAATATAACTAATATTCTTGACAATGTCAATATATTTTTTGCATATTTCACATGGTTTGCGTATTTTTTTTCATTACAATTATACCTAACACATATAAACCACTATTGGAATAAACATACGACTATCGCACACGTTTTTATAACGGGCATACATCATTGATTTTACTGTGCCTTGATGATGGGTAACTTTAAACAATTAATTGGTATATTTTTTTGATGAAGTAGTAAAACTATTCTTGGGAATAAAATGAGCGGGGTATGTGATACAGGAAACAATTACCTTATAAAAATGACTCAATAAAATCTTTTACTTCTTCTTTTCCATAGTAAACACCAAAATGTCCCTCACACAGAATATCAGCATTAAGCGAAAGTAAAAACTCCAGTGATTGTATGTAATCATCCCTGCTGGACTTCAGCACATCATTTAAAGGCCCATGCACATCCTGTCCAAAAAGTACTAACCTGCCTTCAGATTCAACGGTCAAAGCCGCAGAACCGGGTGAATGCCCGGGGATATGATACATGGTAACGTTAAGGCTTCCAACCTCAAAAGTTTTTTGTTTTTCACTTACTTTTATATCGACTGTGCATGGGGTTAAAAAACTGCCATACCAGCTTGCTGCACTTACATACTGATCGCCTGTTTCAATATAGTGTGCATCAGGCTCGTGAGCTACTACCTTACAATTGAATGTTCCCCTGACCTTATGCGCACCGCCAACATGATCAAAGTGGCAATGCGTTAAGAATAGATACTGTATTGATGATGCAGCAATATGTTCACGGTCTAAATTTTTTAAAAGCCTGTCATGTCCATCACCGGTACCAGCATCTATCAGTGCGCTGACCCTGCCATCAGTAATACAGTAAATAGCTGCATCCGATGGATGCGTCAAGTTTGAACCTCCCACCTGATATACATGCTGTGTTATTTTCATGTCAACTATCCTAAAATAAATTAAAATTAATACTTTACCCTGCTTCTTTTATCCAGTTCTTTAAATAAAACCTCTCTGACAACATCGGCATCAGCTTCAAGTTCAACAGGCCTGTTAGCATATTTACAGGTAACACCTTCAAGTGTACCTTCATGGTAGCCAACCTTAAACTCACTGAACTTCAATCCATGGGCTGTTGATATAACGACAGTCCTGTCTTTTTTAGATATAACCTGCTTTTCAAGAAGCTTAAGCAATACAGCCAGCGCCACCCCGGTATGCGGACATGTATACATGCCTGTTTGGTCGGCAAGTGCTGCTGCATTGGAAAGTTCTTCTTCACCTGCCTGCTCAACAATGCCGTCAAATTTCTGTAATGTACGTATTGCCTTTCTTACTGAAACAGGATCGCCAATCTGTATTGCTGAAGCAAGTGTCTTTTTTGGTGTAATAGGTTTAAATTCCTTAAAGCCATTAAGGTACGATAGATACAGAGGATTGGCATTTTGCGCCTGAGCCAGCACAATACGCGGTTTTTTGCTGATAAGCCCTAACTGCAGCATCATCTCAAATCCGTTGCCAAGCGCCGACACATTGCCTAAATTCCCACCGGGGATGATAATGACATCGGGTACTTCCCAGTCAAACTGCTGTACTATCTCAATGGATATTGACTTTTGCCCTTCTATTCTGAGTGAATTCATTGAATTGGCAAGGTAAATGCTATTGTCCCTGGTAATTTCCTGAACAATCTTCATGCAGCCATCAAAATCAGTATCAAGGGACATGACAATGGAACCATTGCTCATGGGCTGTACTAACTGCGCTGTAGAAATTTTGTTGCGCGGCAAAAACACAATAGATGGGATACCCGCATACGCACAGTACGCTGCCAGTGCCGCTGATGTATCACCCGTTGATGCGCAGGCAACCGCTTTAATGGGCTTACCTCGCTGAATCATCTCATTTACCATGGATACCAGTACCGTCATCCCCAAATCCTTGAATGAACCGGTATGGCTGTTACCGCACATCTTCACCCACAGGTCATCCATACCAATCATCTTCCCAAATCGCTTTGCCCAGAACAAATTGGTATTGCCTTCAAACATCGACACGATATTTTCGTTATCGACTTCAGGACACACCCATTCTTTTTTGCTCCATACACCACTGCCATACGGCCATTGTGTTGTTCCAACGCGGCTGTCAAAAAGCTCTTTCCATTTTTGCGGCGACAGCTCCTTTAATCGGTCAATGTCGTGATGCACTTCTAAAAGCGCGCCACACTTTTTGCACCTGTACACAATCTCATCAAGCGGATATTCTTCATCACAACCTGCAATACATCGGAAGACTGCTTTATAGTTACTATCGCTCATAATGATTCACCTGTACTGTTAAAATCTTCAATAGGTATGACCATAACATGGCCATTGACAAAATTAAACCGCTCAATATCCTGTTTTGCTTTTCGCATTGCAGCTTCACTTGCTGCATGCGTGGTAATAACAAGCGGAACATACGACGCATTAACCTCTTTCTGTATGACAGAAGCAATACTGATGTTATATGAAGCAAACACGCCGGAAATTTTTGATAAAATACCTGCCCTGTCTTCAGTATGCAGGCGCACATAATAGCGCAGCATTCTATCATCCGATGAAAGATACTGCGCATCCGTTGCTATATACACGCTGTCTTTTATGCCATTGTGTTTTTGTGCAATGGAAACAATATCGCTTACAACTGCTGACGCTGTGGGCAAACTGCCTGCTCCCTTACCATACAGGGTCACTGCGCCAGTCATATCGCCGTAATACATAACTGCGTTAAATTCATTACGCACTGAAGCCAGCGGATGGGTAAACGGAATCATTACCGGCTGAAGCCTAATGTCAAGCTTATCATATACCAGGCGGCTTAATCCCAAAAGCTTGATGGTATAGCCCATTTCATGGGCATATTTTATATCTAAACTCGTTATTTTTGTAATACCTTCTATATAGATATTCTGCATTGAAACGCGGACATTATAGGCTAACATTGACAATAATGCAATCTTATGTGCCGCATCAAAGCCTTCAATATCAAAGGTTGGGTCAGCTTCAGCATATCCTTTTGCCTGCGCCAATTTCAGCGCCTCATCAAACGACATGCCATCCTCAGCCATCCGTGTTAAAATATAGTTGGTGGTACCGTTAAGTATTCCCACAACCGATTGTATGGCATTGCCAACAAGCCCGTTTCGCAACGCAGCAACACACGGGATTCCACCACCAATGGCCGCTTCAAACGCCAGTGCGCCTTTTGCCTGTTGTGATGCTGTAAAAATATCATTTCCACTTTCAGCCAGAAGCTTTTTATTTGCCGTTACCACACTTTTACCCGCATGCAGTGCCGAAAGAATAATTGTCTTTGCAGGTTCAATGCCACCAATAAGCTCAATGACAACGTCAATAGAAGCATCGTTAACAACATCCTGCCAGCTACCGGTAACCGGCACCTGAACTTTAGCTTGTATATTACGCACATCACATATTGTGACAAGCTCAATATCCACACCTGTTTTTTTGTATATATATGTTCTGTGTTTTTGCAACAGCGTGTACACACCGCTACCCACAGTACCAAAACCAATAAGCCCGCATCGTATTTTCATAGCGTCCCTCAAATAAAAAATTATCCATATTCCCCCCAACCTTACTGCTTTTAACTACACAACCTTGCTTTAGCATCAAGTGCATACATTATACAAATTCGTAAAAACAAACTTTTATGGAAGTGCCGGAAAACCGTCTTCTTATCCATAAAGAGGGGATTTTTTCAATAAATCATGTACATCACATTCATACGATAATACAGGTTTTGTTGTCAACTTTAATTATAGAAACGACTAAAAATCAATTGCTTGACTTTACACCACCAGTGTTTGTAGAGTAAACTGTTTCATATTCTCTAACCATATATAGTGTATAGTATGAAAGAAAAAATTACAATACACAACCTGCACAAATCATTTGGACAGCAGGTGATATTTTCTGGACTTAACCTGACAGTGTATGAGAAAGAAATTATATGTATCATTGGAAAAAGCGGTACCGGCAAATCCGTATTGCTGAAGCATTGCATAGGCATTTTAAAACCCGATAGCGGAAGCATAGTTATAGATGGAACCCCTCTTGTCTATAATGACAGTGACGCTATACTATTAAAAAAATTTGGCGTTCTTTTTCAGGGTGGTGCGCTGTTTGACTCAATGAATGTATACGACAATATCGCTTTCCCACTGCGTCGACAGTGCGTCAGTGAAGAAATTATTGCGCAGAAAGTTCCCAAACTCCTGGCTCATGTTGGCTGTAAGGGGATTGAAGCAAAAATGCCCTCAGAGCTTTCAGGCGGCATACAAAAGCGCGTTGCCCTTGCCAGAGCTATCGCCAAAAATCCGGAAATTATGCTGTACGATGAACCCACAACAGGCGTTGACCCAATCACTGCCGGTTCAATAAACCAACTCATTGCGTATATGCGTAATACATTTTCAATGACATCGGTAGTGGTAACTCATGATATGCGTTTAGCACTGAACATAGCCGACCGTATTGCCATGCTGCATAACGGCACAATTATATTTGAAGGGACACCACAACAAACAGCAGAATGTCAGGACAGTATTGTACAACAGTTCATAGCAGGAAAAGCTATTGTATAAAGTTATCTGTTAATTTTATTTTTTATTCTGTTCTGATACTCAATAATCTCATTCTTTAATATCTCAAGGTCCTTAATCCTGTCATCAATTCTTGTTACGTGCCAATCTAAAATTTCAAGCAGGCGGCGTAAAACAATATCATTGGTTTTGTGTATCTGCCATATTGATTCCAGCTCATGCATCTCAGAAAGAGTTAATCCCAGAATCTTCAGGCGCTTGATAAGTTTCAGGCGCCTGACATCATCATCAGTATAAATACGGCGGCCGTTTTCAACACGCTTTACTGAATTGAGCAAACCCAGTTCCTCATAATAGCGGATGGTGCGGGTGCTCATCTCCAGAAGCTTTGCCAGCTCACCTATTGAATAAGTTGTAACCTTTTCTTCTATCACCTGTGCACCTTTACTGTTTCTGCATTACTTTTAAACACTGATTTTGTTTTACTATATTTTTGCGCAAATAGATATCTGAGTTTATACTTCTGTACCTTGCCGCTTGCTGTCATTGGAAACGCATCAACAAATTCCCAGTATCATGGAATCTTGTGCCGTGCTATTTTACCTGTGCAAAAGGCCAGTATCTCTTTGGCTGTTGCACTTTGCCCGTCTTTAAGCTGAATAACCGCAAGAACCTGCTCGCCATATTTTTCATCAGGTATACCTACTACCTGTACATCCTTTATCTCTGGATTAGTCAACAAAAATTCTTTAATTTCCCGTGGATAAATATTCTCACCGCCACGTATAATCATGTCCTTCATGCGGCCGGTAACCTTGAAATAGCCATTTTCATCAACCTAACCCAGATCACCGGTATGCGTCCATCCATCGTTATCGATTGCACTGGCTGTGGCTTCAGGCATCTTGTAGTACCCCTTCATAACGCATGCACTCCGTGTTGCAATTTCGCCCTGTGTGTTGGGCGGCAAATCTTAACCTGTTTCAGGATCAACAACCTTTCCTTCAATACCGGGCAATAGCCTGCCAACTGTTGATACACGCAAATCAACCGGGTCATCACGTTGTGTCATGGTCATAACCGGCGAACATTCGGTTTACCCAAACGCAATAACTACCCCGGGACAATGCATAAGGGTACGCACCTGCCATAATACCGGTTCACAACGATGACACATCATACTTTTTAAAATCAGGATGATTAAGCATTGCAATAAACATGGTTTGAACCCCATTTATAGCAGTGCATTTTTCATCCTGAACTGCTTTTAAGGATTTTGGTGGATCAAATGATTCCATAACCACCATTGTGGATCCATGTGTTACACAATTCAATGTACTCATAACACATCCAAAACACTGAAACAGTGGCGCATGGATAAGCAACCTGTCACTTGCTGTCATGCCCATGACATCTCCAACCATAATAGCATTATTAACAATATTATAATGGGTAAGCATAACCCCTTTGGGGAAACCAGTAGTACCTGACGTATATTGCATGTTAATGACATCGTGAATAGTGCACTGCTGAATTTGTTTATCTGAATAATTCAAAATTACAACTAAACACCCAATGGTATTAAACGTTGGACTTCAAACTTGAACTTGCACAGGAGAGTAAAATCCAATTTGTATAATCCCTTGCTTTTTTAATAGTTTTTCTATATGATGTTGTGTTTCTTCATTGGTAATTGGTTTAATATCCGAAATTACTTTTCCTTCAACTATCTGCGACGCATAATTAGTAATAAATCCCGCAACTGTTGCAAACATACATCCACCCACACCGCAGCACGATTTATTGGTTACAGAATAGCCAACAAAATATAGCACTTCCCTTTCATTGAGTTGTAACCGCTTTTCCTCTGTATAAACATAAAAACCCGATATTGATTCTACCTCTTCACCTAATGGCGGATGTGTAAATTTGACATTCATTGTTACCTGCAACAATTCCCACCTTTCAAAGCGCATAAATTACTGCATTCTATCTGTAATGTGGTGTGAGTAATGTTAAATCTTTCTTCAAGCATTGCATTTATCGATTGTATAACCGAATCGGTATCAAAACATCGATCAGTATTAACACACACATGGCATGATAAAAAAACCTCATTAGAATCAACCGACCATATATGAAGCCCGTGGATTGTATCTACATCAGGTAGTGAAATCAGCGCATTATGTACTTCATCAAAGTCAAGGCGTGAAGGCACTCCTTGCAAAAATATTCGTAAAGAACTTTTGATGATATCAAGGGAGCTTGCCACAATCATAAAAGCTATGGCTACGCTTACTACCAGATCCAGTATAATCCATTTGCTCTTAACAAGCAGTACAAAACCTACTATAATAACACCAAGTGATGAAACAGCATCATAAAACAAATGCAAAAAGGCAGCCTTTATGTTAAGATTCTGATCTTTAGTTTTGTATAAAAGAAGTATTGAAAATGCATTGCCGCCAAGACCAACAAACGCTACCGGAATCATGAGTGCTGCATTTACCGGTTGCATATTAATATAGCGTTCTATTGCCTCAACAATAATGTAGCCCCCAATAGCAAATAATGTTAAGGCATTGATAAGTGCTACAAGCACCTCAAACCGTTTGAGCCCAAATGAATATTGTTTGCCAGGTTTTTGACGTGAAACCTTTTGCCCAATATATCCCAATACCAGCGAAGCCACATCGGAAAGGTTATGTCCCGCATCTGATATCAGTGCCAGACTTCCGGATATAATCCCCCCAATGTATTCAGTAACAGTTATTATGGTATTAAGAATAACAACCATGATAAACTGCGAAAGAGAATGATCGGCAGGTGCATGTGAGTGTTCGTGATGATGTTCCATTCAGACCTCTTAAGGTAATTATCGCAATCTTTGGTATTGTAAAGTATATTTCAATAATATAAAGTATTCCATAATTTTACAAGAAATTTTATACTTTAGCGGTTACTATCGGTCACTATCCCGTAAAATACTATTGACTTTACTCAGTTGTAGGCCGATACTTAAAATATAAAGATATTTTTTTTATATTACAAGGATACCGGTATGAAAAGAAAAGCAGTATGCACATGCATTGCAATGATAATGCTGATATATACCCAATCAATAATTGGGCAGGCACAAAATAAAAATAACGCGCAACCGGCACAAAGTAAAAATATTGCTGATGGGTATGGCAATGTAAGGTGGGGGAGTTTCTATAACGATGTCAAGCCAAATGTTATGGGAAGGATTTCCTATACCGATGAAAAGCGCATCATCGTCACAAAGGATGGAGAGCTTGAATACCGTTATGGATTTTTTTATGCAGAATATAATCAAACAAATGAAACACAGCAGCCAAAACTGTTTTATGTGATAATTCAGTTTCCTTATATTGCCTTAGATGATATAAAGAAAAAAATGGTGGAAAAGTATGGCCCCCCAACGGGAGAGTTGGTAAAGAATAATCAGGGTGCGTATGTCTGGGATTCGGAATCAACTGCTATTATTGCATGGATTGATAGCTATGAAAAAAAGCCCTTTTGCCGCAAGATTACTTATTTGAGTAAGATAATGGCAAAAGACATTAATGCCTACCATACCCTGGTGTTCAGCAAAAAAGAGCAGGAGATACTCAAACAGATTCAGCCATAAATACGGTAATGGTGTCTACATCTTCCAGATCATTACCGGAATCAATGCTATGCCATCATCAAGCGCGGTGAGTGCTTTTGCAAACACTGTGCCTACTTTATCAAACGAATCAATGGTGGCAGCCATGCCACATCCCGGTGTATCTGATGTCACTAAAAGGTCACCGGGTTTAACTGGCTTCTGGCGCGCATCCACCTTGCACAACACCGATCCTGTTAATGCTACCGGATATAGCTTTGCTTGTGCTGATGCATTGTTTATAACCACAACCGGATTGCCTGCAACAACGCCAATAACGCCTTTATTATACTCACTGCGTGAACGTGAAAGGACAGCGTTGCCCTGTGCACTTACAACAAGCACATCACCGGGTGAAATAAATTCCTGCTCATCGGTTTCAAACATCTCAACGATACTGGCATAGTACTCTTTTGTATTGGTATCCAGCACAATTTTGCCTTTGAAACAGGAATCACCGTTAACAAAGAGCGCTTTGCCCTGACCAGTTAAATGCAATGTATCATCATAGTGAGCAATAGCTCCAAAGCCATCAGCCACAAGTGACCAGTTATGCTCGCTTGCAAACACACCACCTGCTCCAAACCGCGATATACCAAGCACTCCGCACCCTTGAGTCTTGCCGGAATTTCCCTGCGATTGTCCGCGTACACCACACAGCGGTGCATGTCCTAACACACCATATGACTTTACATCTGCATCAGCTGAGGGCTGAGCAATACCTGCAACACCAATACTATTGCCTGTGTTTGCAATATTTTTACCATACAACACTGCACTATCCTGAGTGGGTGGTGTTATATCAACAAACTCACCCGATTTTTCCTGAGTGATGGCAATGGTCCCGGTATGGCTTTCAAATGAATGCACCAGCGGTGCATAGTCATGTGTGTGTGGTAATGGTTCCCGTTTATCACATAACCGTGGGTCATCCGACTGAACAACATGGTTTTTACGGCTTTCACCATGTTTTGCCAGGGTTACAATTCCAGGAGCTTCCTCTGTGGCTTCTTTTAACCTGCGGTCATTTCCCTGTACCACAACCCCTGCAGCATCCTCACCGTCTTCGGCTAATTCCACTATCCCTTTGCTGTGAGTGGTTGCTTCCTTCAATCTCTTATCGTTACCCTGCACCACCACGCCCGGTGCATCCTCACCGTCTTCGGCTAACTCAACTATCCCCTTGCTGTGTGTCGTTGCTTCTTTTAACCTGCGGTCATTGCCCTGCACCACAACGCCCGGTGCGTCCTCACCGTCCTCTGCTAACTCTACTATTCCCTTGCTTTTGGTTGTTGCTTCCTTCAATCTCTTATCGTTACCCTGTACTACCACATCCGGTGCGTCTTCGCCATCCTCTGCTAACTC